>JAOAUB010000017.1 GCA_030157805.1 Legionellaceae bacterium | reverse complement strand
GGCCTATGCGTTCTCTTGAAATTATTATAGCTCGTCCTCATATATAGACCACATTGATTATTATTATTTGGAGAATTTTATCGTGTCAAAACAACAAACCATGGGTTTTCAAACCGAGGTTAAGCAAATGCTTCATCTCGTTGTTCATGCTCTTTATAGTAACAAAGAAATTTTTTTACGCGAGTTGATTTCAAATAGTTCCGATGCATTGGATAAGCTTCGTTTTTTAGCGTTATCTAAGGCAGAATTATATGAGGATGATTCAGATCTAAAAATTACCCTTGAGTCGAATGAAAAACGAAAAACCCTCACTATTAAAGACAATGGCATTGGGATGAGCTGGGATGAGGCGGTAGAGAACTTAGGAACGATTGCCAAGTCGGGCACAAAAGCTTTTTTAGCAAGCTTAGGTCATCAAGAAGCGCAAGACTCTAATTTGATTGGTCAATTTGGTGTAGGATTTTATTCTGCTTTTATTGTGGCAGATAAAGTGACGGTAAAAAGTCGGCGCGCGGGTTTGTCGGCTGACGAAGGAATTGTTTGGGAATCAACGGGCGAGGGGGAGTTTACAATTGCTCAGGAGAAAAAAGCTGAACGTGGAACGGAAATCATTTTACATCTGAAGAACGATGCGGATGAGTTTTTGAGTGATTGGCGTTTACGCAGTATCGTTACCAAGTATTCTGATCACATTGGCTGGCCCATTGTGATGAAAAAAGAAGATGAAGAGAATAAGAAAGCTGTTGAGTTTGAAACCGTTAATAAAGCCACAGCACTTTGGACCCTTTCAAAGTCTGAAATCACGGACGAAGAGTACAAGACATTTTATAAGCACATTGCTCATGATTATCAAGATCCTCTTCTTTGGTCACATAACCAGGTTGAAGGTAAACAAGAATACACGAGTTTATTGTACATACCGGCTCATGCTCCTTTTGATTTGTGGCAGCCTGAAGCAAAGCACGGATTAAAACTTTATGTAAAAAGAGTGTTTATTCTTGATGAAGCGAGTCAATTTTTACCTCGTTATTTGCGTTTTATTAAGGGAGTTATTGATGCTAGTGACTTACCTCTGAATATTTCGCGAGAAATTTTACAAGAAAACAAGAAAGTTGAGTCTATAAAAACAGCATCAACTAAACGAATATTGAGCCTTCTTGAAAAATTAAGTCAAGACGACGTTGAAACCTACCAACGTTTTTGGACTGAATTTGGCTTAGTGTTAAAAGAAGGTCCTGTTGAGGATCATGCAAATCGTGATACGATTGCTAAATTATTACGCTTTACTTCAACGCAGGTTGATTCAGAGCAGCAAACGGTTTCTTTAGAAGATTACGTTAGCCGGATGAAGAGCGATCAAGATAAAATTTATTTTATTACGGCATCAAGCTATAACGCCGCTAAAAACAGTCCTCATCTCGAACTGTTTAGAAAAAAAGGAATTGAAGTTTTATTATTAAGTGATCGCATCGATGAGTGGATGATTAACTATTTAAGTGAGTTTGAAGGTAAAAAATTACAATCCATCAGTAAGGGCCATGTTGATTTGCCCGGCGAAGATGCTAAGGAAATTAAAGAAAAAACAGCCTCCATGGAGCCTATGCTGAAGCAAATTAAGGATATTTTGGGCGAGCGCGTGAAGGATGTTGTGTTTACGACACGCCTAACCGATTCTCCGGCTTGTGTTGTGGCGGACGAGCAAGATATGGGCTTAGAAATGCAGCGTATTCTGCAATCAGCAGGACAGAAAGTTCCTGAAGTTAAGCCTGTTTTTGAAATTAATCCTGAACATGATTTAATTAAGCGTTTGCACGACATTGCTGATGATGCTGTTTTTTCGGAGTGGTCATGGATGTTATTTGATCAAGCCATGCTTGCTGAGGGTGGGCAACTTGAAAATCCCGCTGATTTTGTTCGTCGAGTGAATCGTTTGTTGTTGGGCGCACATTAAATTTTATTGACAATAGTGCCTTATAAAGTCTGGATGACGCGGACAAGCCGTGCCATCCAGAACTTTATAAGGCACCATTGTTAACATACCCTAGAATATCCAATTCATTTATGTCATTTAATTCAACTTAGGGATAAGCCCATGCGCATTTTACTGGTGTTATTATTTTTATTATTGTCAAGTTGTCAAAACAACACGCAGACAATGCAAGGAGAGGGTCAAAAAACGACTCATCCGTCAAAGGGTCGAGTTTATCCACAAGATAAAGATGGCGCGCCCTTGGGACCAATACCGTCTTTTTTTAAAAAAATAATACCGACACGTGAACCTTATAGTCGCTATGGCAATCCTGACTCTTATTGGGTTGAAGGGCGTAAGTACAGTATTTTAAGAACGGCCAGTGGTTACAAAGCACGTGGTGTTGCGTCTTGGTATGGTACTAAATTTGATAAACAACGGACCTCGAGTGGCGATGCTTATGATATGTACTCCATGACTGCTGCGCATAAAACTTTACCACTTCCGTCTTATGTTCGGGTTAAAAATTTAGATAATGGACGTCAAGCGGTGGTTCGTGTCAATGATCGTGGTCCATTTAGACATGATCGAATCATTGATCTTTCTTACGCAGCGGCGGCGAAACTAGGTTTGTTACCTAAAGGTACGGCAAATGTTGAAATTGAATCCTTGGTTCCTCCAGGGGTGAAGGCTGCTCATTACTACGTTCAGGCTGGCGCTTTCAATTCACCAAAGCAAGCTGATGATTTACGAAAAAAACTAGCGCGAATAACGTCGTCTCCAGTCTTTGTTGAAAAATATCAACAGCGTTATTTGGTCAAAACAGGGCCGCTGGCTTCAAAGTCGATGACAACCGGGTTGCAAAAAAAATTGGCACTTAACGGGGTCAAGGGATCGTTTTCTATGCTCCAGTAGCATTTTAAGATGGCTTGGGCGCGCCGATAACGATTCGCGTGCCTGGCATGCCATCCCCAGGCGTATCAACGAACTCTTCATTTAACCAACGTGCATCTTCAGTAAAAAGTCGGATGCAGCCGTGACTGGCGCGATATCCAGGAACTTCACTGCTTCCATGTAATGCATAACCCCTAAAAAAATGCATGCAATAAGGCATTTGAGCACCGCCATTGTATCCGTCAGCGCGTTTTGGAAACGCTGTTGATATACAGTCAATGTCTTGTTTGCGGATCACACGAAATTCACCTGTTGGTGTCGTGCATCCACCAAGAACTCCCGGGCAATGCTCCATTCCTGATGAGATCGGCCCCCACCAAACTAGTTCCCCATTTTGGTCATAGGCGCCCCAAGCAAGTTTTTCTTGACTGATGTAAATGGTTTTTTCTCCACCGGCAGCAACGTATCGTGGAAAGGGTGATACATCATAGATGGTTAGTCGGTCAATGTTTTTAGGCACGGCAATAGTTAACCCGGGCTTTAGTTTAATGTTCATTCGATTGATGCGTCTTATAATATCGCGTTCTTCGGGATTAGGAAAAAGACTTGCCCAATGTTCACCGGGTTTAATTTTCAAACAAATATAGTCGGGGTCTTGGCACAAGGATTCACCAAAGCGTTGTTCAGCCCAGGCTTGTGAGAGTGATATTACAAAGTAACTCATGATGAGCACAGCTAATTTTTTCATAATTAGGCCAATACATAAGTCATATATTATTTATAGCGACCGTTTTAATAAAAACTTTATGGATTACTTGAGGTAATTTGTTTCGAAGACTGTCGTGAATGAGATTGCGACAGTCTATCGTGATAGTCTTATTTGAGAGGTATCAAAAGCGATGAGCAGGCATAATTGTTCCTTCAAGGGTGCCAAAACCAATTTTATATTCTTGGGCTTGACAGTAGCCACTAAAGATGACGGTATCGCCATCCTCAAGAAAAGTACGTTCGCTGCCGTCATTGAATTTAATCGGTGTTGTGCCATTAAAGCTCGCTTCCAATAGACTCCCCCAACTTTGTTGTTTAGCACCGCTAATGGTACCTGTACCCAGTAAATCACCAGGCCGCATGATGCAGTTGTTGACCGTATGATGGGCTAGCATTTGTTCCATGCTCCAATAAAGTTCGTTGCAGTTGGTTGTACAAATTGTTTTTCGCTCTTTGGAGCCTTTAGTTTGCAGCTCAACGGTTAATTGAATGTTGAGTTGTTGAGGGTGTGATTGTTGTAAATATCCCACGGGTTCTGGGTTTTGTTTTGGAATAGGTACAAAAAATGGTTGAAGGGCTTCTATTGTAACGACCCATGGTGAGATTGATGTAGCAAAGCTTTTTGATAAAAAAGGGCCTAAGGGCTGGTATTCAAAGGCTTGAATATCTCTTGCGCTCCAGTCGTTTAATAAAACCAAACCAAATAGGTGTGATTGTGCTTTTTCTATAGGAATTCGGTGCCCCTCTGGGTTACCAACTCCGACAAACAATCCCATCTCTAACTCAAAATCAAGTTTTTTTGTAGGGGAAAATATTGGAGCTTCTTGATTGGGTGGCTTAATCAGTCCACAGGGCCTATTAATTTTTGTTCCAGAGGGAAAAACAGTGCTTGCTCGCCCATTATATGCCACTGGAAGATACTTCCAATTGGGCAATAAAGGATTATCATGGGGCCTGAATAACTTACCTACATTGGTGGCATGGTGTTCTGAGGCATAGAAATCTGAAAATCCACTAATTTTGAAAGGGGAGAGCATTTTAACTTTGTTTTGCGGAATCAGCGCCATTTGCAAAAGAATATGATTATTTTGCAGTTCATCATTATCTTTGCTTAAGAGGGCTTGAATGCGCTGGCGCGTTGATGACCACACTTCGGGGCCAAGGGATGCAAAGCTATTTAGAGAGTCTTTATTAAAACAATATCGATGAGGTTCTTTGGTTAATAACCCATGTTCTTCAAGTAGAGTTAAGTCGAGAACATAGGCACCAATTGCGGTTCCTATTCTTGGGTGGTTTTGCTCTTCGTGGCAAAACACACCATAGGGTAAATTATAAATTGGAAAAGGGGAGTTGGAGGAACCTTCAACAAATGATTCCAACGGCGCTGTATTTTTTGGCATGAGTTAATCCCTTAGGTGCTTAGGCTTGTTGACAATCGTTTTCTGGCTTGCCCTGGTTGTTCTAAAAGATCGGCTGTCAATGATTCCTATTATAAACTGTCATCAGTTTACGCTAATTCGTAGAGTTAAGGTATTCTGTGACAAGAAAAATTGCGAAAGGCTTTGTTTCTTAACCCCTAGCAGTATCTTGTGTTTCACAAACTTCAGACAGAAGTGGACCCTAAAAATGAGACAGTGGTGTAGAATAGAAACCATTGTACTTGGGGTTAAAAATTGCTTCCACTGGCAATATCAGTCAATATCAAACTCCATACAAAATCTCTAATCAATGCAGTTCCACAGTGTACTACTGCCTCCATAAAACCTACTTTTTTAATATCCCATTGATTGGTTTTAATAACCTATCAATGGTTGCCACGTTCATGGTTAATAACTGCATATACCATGATTATTGCCCCCATTTTACCCTCCCTTTTCGCGGTAACAAGCTATTTGAGGCAACGATGCAATTTTCGTGCTTAGTTAGTATCTCCTTCGGTAACAGTTAATTTGAGGCAATTCGGGAAATTTGCTAAGAAATAAAGCCTTAATGTTCTATTAATAATCAATTGATATAATAAGAATACAGTAAAGGCGTTTTCTTACGATACATTTTTTGAAATGTATCTATGAATACAAAAAATTGATGTGTTCTTTTTAAAGATGTAATTGAAATTGTCGTTAATAAATCAGACCAAGAACGATTTTTGTTGATCGTAAGGGGAATGGATCGTGAATAAATATAAGTTATTGATTAGTTTAAGAGAACAAAACCTATGTTCTAATGATGTGGCTAACAATAGTACTTGTTTAGATAAACTCCATGAATATATATCAAAGACGTTTTCTTCGCAAAAAAAGATAGATATTAGTAAGATTAGTAAGGCTATTGCTGGCATGACTGATCCACAATTAAAGTTTATTAATCAATTACTTTCAGACTTAAATATTTCTGATTCTTCTCAAATCAACTTTTACTTATCCCAAGCCCAACAGTTATATGATGATATTACAGCGCCGGAAGGGACAGCGACGGAAGCTCATACAGCGACGGAAGCTCATACAGCGACGAAAAGGTTATTATTGGAGGAGAATGCTCATGCAATGCTATCGGCCTTGCTTGAGGTAGAGGCGGCGATAAAGCAGGATTATAGTGACGAGATAAAGTGTCTCGTTGAAGAAATAGAGTCTAATCTAGTTGACTTCTTAATAAAAGAAGAACTTCTTGATGCCAATGAAGACAGCACTGATGCCATTAAATTATTGTCAGGCTATAAGTTTTTTGAGCTACAAAGACTGTTCTCGAAGATATTTCTAAAGAACTCAGACTTCACTCTAAGTAATATAGTCAAAAAATACAGTCTCCCCTTATTTCAGAGCACTTTTGACCAATTAAAACTTAATGAACAATTAAAAAGCTTCGGTTTTACTGAACAAGGAAATTTTCAAAATGATTGTCGTCGTATTATTATTACGACCAAGGATGTATCCCGTGGTTTAGATTTAATTTTAAAGTCTTTAAAGTCTTTTAAAAAAAAGAACGAGGACGATGTTCCTGGTGAAACGATCAAAGAGTTAATCCAAAAGTTAGGCGAGGACGATGTTGTTCAACATTTTACGCCTGACATGGAGATTGCATGGGGACTATTAGGCGGATTATTGAAACATGAAAAGGAGCAACCGTTTGTGACGGCCTCATTTGCTATCGCCAAGGAAGTTATTCCGAAAATTCTCAAAGAAAACACTACTTTAGTTTTAGATGGTCATGGTGGAGGGGGTCAGGTCATCTTTGCAGAGCATAATAATCTCGATGTTAATACTCTTAAAAAAGAAATAACTGCTTTAATAGCCACAGACGGTCGTCATTGCATCGATCATGTCGTATTGCAATCATGTAAAAGTGGCTCTTTGAATGAAACGAGTATTGCTTCTTGCTATAGAAAAGACACGAAAATAAAAGGAAAAGATCGTTTGATGGTTATTCCTGTGAAGGGAAGCGATAGTATGTTGTTTCAGAAACGTATAGACCAATTGTCAATTGCGGGGGCTGTATATAGTGTACTGCTGAGTCGTACAAATATTGCTTTTACTTTTAGCGAAAACCCAATAAACCCAAGCGCCACTTTGATGGCGGGGAATATTGGTGTGCCAATATCTGAATTGCGTAGTTCAGAGCGACCACAATGGCCAAAGAATTTAGATACTAATCAAGAAACTGTAAAAAGCACTACAATAATTCCCGATATTTCACATAGAAAATTCTGGGCAGAAAATATCAGAACATTACAATTTTTTAAAGCTACGCCTCAACCAGTAGAGGTAGAGCAAACACCAGCCGATGAGTCTAAGAATGATGTAGAGAACAAAAAAGCCGATTAATTAGATCAGACACCGGTTAATGAATTTAAGAGTAATAAATCAGTAGCCTACCTGAACTTAACAGAGCCTTATTTTGTTTTATTTTGCCCATTTTGGTGCCAGCTCCTCACGATCCTGACATCTCAAAACTGTAAGGCTTTTTAATTGCATGAGCTTGGAGTACCAGTCAGTACTAGTAGAGAGGGGTTGTTTCCAAAAATGAGGACCTTTCCATTCAGAAGCATCTGATGCAATATTGAACATCCCTTTTGTTCCTGGTGGATAAGGATAAGTTTTACTTGCAGAGGCTGATATTTTGACTGATAGATGGCTTATTTGTGAAAAAATTTCTCCGGCAAGAGAATCTTTTGCAAAAGGAGACTCCCCATCAAGACTTGTGTATACCGCACGATCTCTAAATTCGTGCATTTCTTGTTTGAAAAAAGATTGAGAAACATCCGATTTAAATGTTAATGCTGAATGCGTAACTTCTTGCGGAAGTTTTTCCATAGAAGATAAATAACCTGCCTGACATCCTAATAATCGTAATGCACTTATTTTTCCAGAATAATCAGAGAGTAGTGTTTTTAACTCTTTTGCTATACTAGCCGCATTTTGCATTTCCCACACACCATGCGTTGATATTTTACCGTGTTCCCAATGTCCATCTATTATTATGGTGCTCCTTGGTGCGCAATATTTGATAGCCAGCTCTAAAGTTTTAGGACTACAAACATAGAGCACTTGATCCGACGAAGTATCTTTTCTTTGAGAAATAGGTAAACCCATGCGAATTTCATCATCTTCTAAAAATGAAGGATGTACTGCATGTATTCTTTTAATCGGGGCCTTAAATAAATTTTTTTGTGCGTCAATCGATGTTATTGATGGATTAATTATCCCATATTTGGCTAATCGATTGTTAAATTGGTGATATTGCACCGCTTCAAAAAAATCAGGTCGTCGCTCAATCTTATCTGTCACACCCATTAAAGATAAATATTCAATTTGTTGCAATAGTGTTCCATGTTCAGCAATTAATCGATTCAATTTGTTATTGGGCTCAAAATAATAATATTTTTTGACCGGAGTTAATAATAGTTGTCTATTTAACGCTAATGTCAATGGATGGGTTAACCAACCTTGAGCAGTATCATCCGTATTTTCTTTATGACAAAAATTTAGAAAGTCAAGCACATCACTAATAGCCTGTGAAGTATTGTCAGCGTAATCTACGCCACTGATCCTAATGTTCCAAAGTTCTATGTTGGATTGTTTAGAATCAGAAGCAGAATCAGAAGTAGAAGCAGAAGTAGAAGCAGAAGCAGAAGTAGAAGCAGAAGCAGGTAACTCTGTTTTTTTATCTAGCTTCATTTGGTAATAAAAGGTCATTTTTTATTTTATCTCCAGAAATTTTCTATATCAATGTGATGTTCATCTTTGCTTGATGGTCACGGGTCCAGTCGTGCCTGCTCACTACTGTGCTTACCCGTTATGGTTGTTAATTATACCCATATTCCGCAGTAAAATTATGAATAAAATATCCAGGATGGTTTACCCTAAAGAACCAATCGATCATCACCGTAATGGGATTACTTATGAATGAACAAAAATAATTTTTTAAACAGCCGTATTTTTTGTTAAAACAACCCTTTGTTTTAAGTTTGTTTTTTTTATGCTTTTATTGTAATTAATTTTACCACACAATAAAGCGCAGGGCAACCGTATCTAAATTAACCCCATTATAAGGGTTGTTCGCATCTCTTCATTAAGTGCCGCCATATGTCGTTTCCGTTTGACACTGGCATCGATGGATGTATTTCTACGAATAATATTAAGTGCGATATGCCTGAAAATAGCATAATTCTCAGGGGTCTCTTCTTTTCTAATTCGAGACTCATCCTCTCTAATTGATTAAGAAACTGAAGTTTAACTGATGGCCACCTACCTAATTAAGCCAATTTAATTTTACAGAAGAAAGGTTACACCACCAACCCGGATGATCCGTATGTTGCCTCGTTATAATTTTTGCGAGTGAAGATCATATACCCATTTGTGTCAAGCTAAGATAAACTAAAAGCGAGGAATTAGTTGTTGGTGCTCTTTTGCTGCACTGCGTCTGCGACTAGTTAAACAAAAAACTGATTATAATTTTTATATTTTGATATTTTTATTTATAATACAGATAAAATTTTCACACTGTGGACTCTATGCGCTCTTTATTTGTTTTATTATTTTTGTTAATTCACGCCATGTCGTATGGTATGGGGAAAAAATTAGACTGGGAGCAGGCAATTGATAATGCTATTACTCGTTATGGTTTACGAACTGAACCTGAATTAAAACAATTTTTTTCAAAAGCAGATGTTGCTTATCCTCCCAAAGAAATCGCTTTGCTGGCCTTTAAGAAAGAACGTCACATTGAACTTTGGGCTCGAGAAACACCGGAAAAAAAATGGCACTATATCCATACCTACCCTTTAACCGCTTTTAGTGGGCGTCTTGGCCCCAAATTACAAGCTGGAGATCGCCAAATACCTGAAGGTGTTTATCATCTAACCTCATTCAACCCCTACAGCAGCTATCACTTATCGATGATGGTTAATTACCCTAATAGCTTTGATCGCTTGCAAGCCATTAAAGATGGCCGCCGGAAATTAGGTGGTGACATCTTTTTACACGGAAAATCATTATCGGTGGGCTGTTTAGCTGTTGGTGATTATGCGATTGATCAATTGTTCTTGCTTGTAAGACGAGTTGGTCTAAATCATGTCAAGGTTATTATTTCACCTAACGACTTACGCAAAGAAAAACCGGCTACGACTAATTTCGCGCAACCACGTTGGTTAACCGATCTGTACAAGCAAATTTCAACGGCTTTGAGTGAGTTTTCAGCACAGAAGCATTATGGATAACTCGAGGAAGCTGAAACACTATCCTTCTCTTCAATAGAGTTGGGTGCTAGTTTTACGTAAATGAGCCTAGTAGGTTTGAAAAATAAGGCGCTTCTTGAAACTCCATCAGTTCTTGTCTCATCCTTGCTTACACGGCTGGACGGCATTGTGGCGCTTAGGTCTGACTTAACGTCATCTATTTCTGAGGTTCTATTGTTAACTCAGGAAGAGCGTGCCGCTCTAACCCGATGAAGACTTGGACGAATGAATTTGTCATGTCAAGGGCAGCCGCGAGGCTGACAAAGTGAACCCTTGACACAGTAGAATAAAAATAAGCTCATCTATGGCTGTGGGCATGGCATTTTTTTGCCCATAGCCATAGTAACTAAGCGTTTTTGGTTCATCAACATGGTCTTCATTTTAGTTGATTGCTTATGTTGGTTAATTAATAAACTTTTAAGATGGGTCGTTGATAGCGAAGTTGTTTTTGTTTTAATATTAATCAATATAATTTGAAGTAAAACTGAAATTACAGAAAGAAAGTTTCTTTATCCTATAAAAAAGAAACTTATCGTTTTTTCTATACAGGTGGCTAATACCATTAATACATGAGCCTCTATGGGGTAATAGAGGCTCAGTTAGAGAAACACGTATATGAGTCAATTCGTGTGGATCGTTCAGGGTCAAGCCGCGGCACGTAGGCGGTGGCGATGAATTGTAAACACTCCCTAATGAGTTTTTGGCGTGATGCAAAAAAATAGTAGGTTGAAATGAGGCGATTATGCAAGAGGTTTAATTGATTAGCGGTTTAGACGCCTAAACCGCTGGATATCTAGGATTAAAAATTGAAGAAGGAGGGTATAGGGAGTGTAGTTGGTGCAATTTTAAAAAATTGTAAGATATAGACGACTAATAAAATAAAGACGAGCAAATTAAGCAGACTTTTAATCGCTGGAGCCATGGGAAGAAGTAGTGCATTGATTGCACCCAGGGCCACCCCAACACAAATAATAAGTACAATTAGCCCCAAAAGTGTCATCGATCAATTCCTTTTATAAACATATCATTTCACTTTACTGAATATTGTTAAAAAACTCAATTAAAACTCGGACAAGCTTGGGGCGTGGGTTAAGCTTCATGAAAACTACGTTATTAATTTATGGCTGATTTGCGACTTAAGATAGTAATTTTCTTGAAATTTTAGTAAATTAAGCGTTTTTATTAATTTCGACATCCTTAACTACTTTGTAGTTGTGGTGTTAAATAATGAATGATTTTATTCGTTCGCGAGTATAAATGACGAGGATCTCTTAAAAGAATGCTAACCACGTTAATCAGAAGAATGTTTGGTAGTCGTAATGAACGGACGTTGCGTCGATTGGAACAAAGTGTATTGCGTATTAATGCCTTTGAACCGGCGATGAAGTCCTTAACTTCTCAACAGTTAGCGGCTAAAACTTTTGAGTTTAAGGAGCGTTACGCCCAAGGAGAGTCTTTGGATAATCTTCTTGAGGAAGCGTTTGCGACCGTTCGCGAAGTGTCCGTCCGAACCCTTGGTCTTCGACATTTTGATGTTCAGATGATAGGTGGTATGGTATTGCATGAAGGGAATATTGCTGAAATGCGTACCGGCGAGGGAAAAACACTGGTTGCGACATTGCCAGCGTATCTTAATGCTATCACGGGCAAAGGGGTTCATGTCGTTACCGTGAATGATTATCTTGCTAAACGTGATAGTCAGTGGATGAAGCCAATTTATGAGTTTCTAGGCCTGACTGTAGGGGTTATTTACCCTGACATGCCGCACCCTGAAAAACAAGCTGCCTATCAAGCAGATATTCTTTATGGCACGAATAACGAATTTGGTTTTGATTATCTGCGCGACAACATGGCTTTTTCTTTGGCTGATAAAGTGCAGCGTGAAGTCAATTATGCCATTGTTGATGAAGTGGATTCTATTTTAATTGATGAGGCGAGAACACCTTTAATTATCTCCGGTGCTGCTGAAGGTGGCCCCGAGTTGTATTTGCGTATTAATCAATTGATTCCACTTTTGCGTCAGCAAGCATCAAAAGAAGAAGGTAAAGAAAGTGAGCTTGAAGAGCCGGGTGATTACACACTGGATGAAAAACAAAAACAAGTTCATTTAACAGAAGCTGGCCATCAACATGTTGAGGAATTATTAAGTAAAGAAGGTTTGCTTGAGGCGGGTCAAAGTCTTTACCATGCCGGTAATATTATACTCATGCATCATGTGATAGCTGCGTTGCGCGCTCATGTTATTTTTCATCGTGATGTGGATTACATTGTTAAAGATAAACAAGTGATTATCGTTGATGAGCATACGGGTCGTACCATGCAAGGACGGCGTTGGTCTGAAGGCTTACATCAAGCGATTGAAGCAAAAGAAGGCGTGCCGATTCAACGCGAAAATCAAACACTCGCGTCGATTACGTTCCAAAACTTTTTTAGACTGTATAATAAATTGTCTGGCATGACAGGAACCGCGGATACCGAAGCTTATGAATTTCAACAAATTTATAATTTGGAGGTTGTGGTTATTCCAACCAACAAAGCCATGGTTCGTGTTGATGAGTCGGATCTTATTTATTTGAGCGAAGCTGATAAATATCAAGCAGTGATTGAAGATGTCAAACGGTGTATTGCGTGCCAACAACCGGTTCTTGTTGGTACGGCTTCTATTGAAGCCTCTGAGTTGCTCAGTGATTTAATGAAAAAAAGCGGCATCAAACACCAAGTGCTGAACGCAAAATTCCATGAGCAAGAAGCGCAGATTATCTCGGAAGCGGGTCGACCTTCCGTTGTTACAATCGCTACTAATATGGCAGGTCGAGGTACGGATATTGTTCTGGGCGGAAGCCTTAATACAGAGTTAGCGGCATTGCCAGAAGACGCTACGGAATCCGATCGGCAAAGAATCAAAGAAGCGTGGAAAGCGCGTCATGATCACGTGATTCAATCAGGCGGTTTACGTATTATTGGCTCTGAGCGCCATGAGTCTCGACGCATTGACAATCAATTGCGTGGTCGAGCGGGGAGGCAAGGGGACCCCGGGAGCAGTCGATTTTATTTATCACTTGACGATCATCTCATGCGTATTTTTGCCTCACAACGTGTTGTGAACATGATGCGTCGTTTAGGCATGCAGCCAGGCGAGCCCATTGAGCATAGTTTAGTGACGAAAGCTATTGAGAATGCTCAACGCAAGCTCGAAGGTCATCATTTTGATATTCGTAAGCAACTCCTTGATTATGATAATGTGGCAAATAATCAGCGGAAAGTGATTTACTCACGACGCGCAATGATCATGGAAATGGATGATCCAAAGGACGTTGTCGCTGCGATGCGTGAAGAAGTTCTTTCTGATTTGGTTGATAATTTTATTCCTCCACAAACACTGGAAGATCAATGGGATCTGAAGGGGCTAACAACAACGCTGCAAGAAGATTTTCAAGTGAAAGCAGATTTGAACGACTGGGTTGAGCAAGATCATTCCTTGCAGCCTGAACAAATTAAAGAAAAACTATCAGCCCTTTGTCGTGAGCGTTATGATGCAAAAGAAGCGCAAGCAGGGCGAGAGGTGATGACGCAATTTGAAAAATCAATTATTCTACAAACCCTTGACTTGCATTGGCGTGAGCATTTAGCGGCGATGGATTATTTACGACAGGGCATTCATTTGCGAGGTTATGCGCAAAAAGATCCGAAGCAAGAATATAAACGGGAAGCTTTTGTCTTGTTTACCGATCTATTAACGGGCATGAAGTATGAAATTATTCGACTATTAACCGCTGTCGAAATCAAAACTGAGGCCGATCTCACTGCTGTTGAGGCGCAACGACGCGCAGATCAAGCACAAGCGATGAGTTTTTTACATCCTTCTGAAGATTATGATGAGCGCGAATCTGATTTGGTGGAAGAAAACTTAATTCAACCGTTTATACGAACCATGCCCAAAGTAGGACGGAATGAAAATTGTCCGTGCGGTTCAGGGAAAAAATTCAAACATTGTCATGGTAATTTAGCTTGAGAGTTAACGTCGCTGTCGCTCTTATTTATGATGAGCAGCAGCGGGTACTTATTACACGTCGTTCATGGACTAAAGCGCATGGCGGCTATTGGGAGTTTCCAGGCGGCAAGCTTGAGGTGAATGAAGATCCCAAAATGGCTTTGTCACGTGAAGTCAAGGAAGAAGTAGATCTTGACGTGATTGCGAGTCATCATCTTATGGATGTTCTGCACGATTACGCTGATCTTCAAGTGCAACTGATTGTTTTTACGGTTCATCAGTTTATTGGTGAGCCGATTTGTCGTGAGTCTCAGTTGGATTTGCGCTGGGTTACGCATGACGAGTTAGCCGATTATCAATTTCCTGAAGCTAACTTAGCAATCATTAAATTATTGCGCTCTAATTCTTAGCTTGTAACTGCTTAGAGAAAATAACTTGAAATATCTCATTGTGAGGCCCCTCGGAATTACCGA
>JAOAUB010000016.1 GCA_030157805.1 Legionellaceae bacterium | reverse complement strand
TTTTAATACGTCGCAAAGTTAGACTTTCGCTACCCTTGCTTATGGGTGTTGTTTACCTGTTGATCCCGCTTTTGATAGAAACCTATGCCAACCCGGAGGTCGGCACACTTTATCGCATGCGTTATATCTTCTGGACTGGTCTGATGGCAATGTCGTTAAGTCTTAGTATGAGTTATTTTTTGATTTTTAAAAAAACAGGAAAGGTAACTGCTCATAACCATATGATGCGGCGTGTCAAACACGCATGAGAAATTTTGATTTTGCCCTGAAATGACGGACACCTGTCTAAGAAACAAAGCCGATTAGATTTTTATTACATACCGCAAGGTCTGAGTAATGATGAAGAATAGATCTTTCGTTCAGGTGAGCATACTATACTAAAATCTCATCGTTAGTTACATCCAGTTTAACTGTCTCATTGTCAATCAGCAAGTGTCCTAACCCATTGTGCAAAAGCTTCATTTTCAAATTCATAAGTATCACGAGGAGATTTGAATACTACATTGGTGAGCTTAGTCATTGCTCGTTGAACGTGGGTAATTTCTAATGATTCAATACCAATGATGCTACGAAGTCTTAAAACAACAGCTTTACTAAATGGCTTTAATGAAGGATCTTGTGCTAGCATACGAACTAATGCTTTTTGTGTGGCATTAAGTGCTGCCCATGCCCCTTCATGGTTTTCTGTCATCGCAAGTCTTTCTGCTACTATCTGCATTGTGTTTTCTAGCGTCACTAATGGATTAAGAACCATATCAACAATACCAACCAAAAAAGGCTCAGGCTGTTGTTTAAAAGAAACAAAGGCTTGCCAGGCAGGCTCAATCGGCAATATACGGCCAGTCGATGCTTCAAAGCGCTCTGCGATGTATTCGACAAAGTCTCGTCCTAATTGTGGGAAATCGGCTATGGCAGAACCTGTTGAATACAATGGTGCATTAGAGTTTGAAAATACATGCGCTAATTGCGTTCTGGACGATCCTGTAAAAATCACGCGTAACCGTTTTTGATTTCTAGTAATTGAAGTGCGTAGTGCCGTTGCAACAGCTTCGTGTTCCTTTGTTTTTGCCAACTCCTGAGCTTCATCAACGAGTAACAACACGGGTTTCTTTTTACATAAGGTATCAATCAATACATCAATTTGAAGCGCAATTTCTGCCTGTACATGTTTCCCCGCACTTTCAAGTTCAAGCTCTCCTTCTAGCTTGGCTCCCGCAATTTCAGCCTTTGCTTTTAATTTTTTTATTGGCGTATGGAGTTTTGAAACTATATTTTCAACCGCATTTTTAGGCTCTAATTCACGCTCAAGTGCGCGTACAATAGAAACACCGGGCGAGAGTTTTGTTTGCCAAAGATCGACATAAACAACGATATAGCCTGCGGTTTCTGCCGCTGGAGTAAGATCTTTCAAAAGGAATGATGTTTTTCCAGCACGTCTCGGAGCGAAAATAGTGGTAGAGGTTACCAATCCTGCATTTAATGTGTCGAGGTATATCTTTGCAAGCGCAGGTCTATGATAGTGCCAAATTTCAATTAGGTTCATCTTATTATATGTAGTTATTTTAATATTGTATAATTATACAATTTATCAATAATTAAATATAGCGTTTCAAGAAAAAACCGCTTTAAATCTCAAGGAGGCTTTGTAATGATACTGCGCGCGCCGTCATTGAAGCCAAACGAGGAAAGCATCTAACGCATGTTTTTAGCTTCAAGGGTATATCAATGCTAATGATGAATATGAGCTACCTGACAATGCGATTTTTATTTCTGTCAGTACCTCGTTATTGCCAAAATTAAGTAATGCGGCATTCGCATTAAAGATGGTTGATGAAAGCATGATTCCTGAGATTCGAGTGAATGATGTGCTGGTGATTGATCCTACCGTTTCACCTAACCCAGGCGATTATGTTGCGGTTGAAGTGGACGGGAGACAGGAAGTTATTATTTGCCAATACAAGAAATTATCTTATGCCTCACCAGAGTTTGAACTGCGAACATTAAATGATCATTGGCCAAATATTAAAGTGGCTGATGGCCTTAAAAATAAAGCTATCGCACAAGCTTTACGCATTCATGAAGAGACTGTCAGGTATTACATCACCGACTGGACATCTGACAAAAAATTAAAGCCAGAAAATGGCGGTTCATATAGCAAGTTAAATGATACCCAATCACGTGCACTTGAATCACATCTCGAAGAGACAACGTATACGAGAGTCATTGATATTTGTGCTTACATCGAGCGTACCTCTACGGCGTGCATTACACGGTATCGGGCCTGACCAAATGGCTAGATCAGCACCGATTCAGTTATAAACACCCTAAGGCAGTGCCAGCCAAAGCAGATCTTGCTAAACAAGAAGAATTCATCGAAAAATACATTGAATTAGTTGCAGATACACCAGTAAATGAGCCCATTCTTTTTATGGACTCAGCCCATCCAACGATGGCAACTAAAGTAGCTTGTGGTTGGATAAAAAAAGGAATAGATAAGCCTATTGCTCAAACAGCCTCAAGAACGCGAGTTAATGTGATGGGGGCAATTGAGCTTGCTTCAATGAATATTGTGAGTTGCCGCCCTGATTATGTTAATGCAGAAACGACCGTGGCTTATTATTTTTACATCGAATTATCAGATTTTTAGCGTAGTTGTCAATGCGTAACTTCTAAGCTCTATGAAAAAATTTCTCTTATCATCACGACTAATCTGAGTTTTGGTGAATGGTCTCAGGTTTTTGTCGATAAAAAAATGACAACTGCCATGCTAGATAGGGTGACTCACCATTGCGATATTATAGAAACAGGCAACAATAGTTATCGTTTCGTAACTCCCCAGCTACGTCATCCTGAGCGCGTTTTTTTGCGCGAAGGATCT
>JAOAUB010000015.1 GCA_030157805.1 Legionellaceae bacterium | reverse complement strand
CATCGTTAACAACGCCGTATAAAGATCAAATAGAAGAATGGGTTAAGCAAGGCATGGTGACTGTGCTTTTGATCTGCATGAATTTGATCATAAAATTTGAACAATGTCGATCTGTTTAAAATTAAACCGATCGCCGCTCTAGTCCTATTTTACAAAAATAGCTAAAATCGAGATCAATTAATACTTGTTATATTATAACATTTACATTAATATACCCTTACTTTTGTTCAAAAAAAAATCATAGTCATGCCAAAACTATATCTAGTTTCACTATCAGATCAATTGCCTGGCTCTCAGTTAGATCCAAGTGCAGATGTTACTCCAGGAATCGATGTCCATACCTTAAACAAAATTTTAGATTCAAATCAATTCATATTGAGATCATCGATAAATTTAGTAGGCCCTACAAAATCTATCAGTATTTTGATGAGAGATGAGAATGATGATGATTTGACCCAACAACAGGTAGATGATCTCCTCCAAAGTATTCGTCAATGCGGTATCGCTTGTGAACGACTTAATGTGATGGAGACAATGAGTTTAGACAATGAAGATCACGTGGATAACGAGGAGCATGGCCATAATGAACATCATCACGACCATAATGAATGTCATGAGTGCGGCGCACCTAGTGAGGATGCTGGAGTTGCTGAAGAAAATCAACCTATAGGTAGTGAACATCAACAAACTCTCTTTTCTAAGGCATCAAATCGTAAATCAATCAAAACGATAAAAAAACCACACAAACATAATCACAATCATTTAATTAAAGGGGTATTGGGAACAATATGGGGCTTAGGATTAATCACACTGTCTATTTTGAGTTTAAATATTCCGGCACTGGCTTCTTACATAATAACAGGAGCAACTGTATTAGCTACCTTGTATTTAGGTAAAGAAGCTTAT
Source organism: Legionellaceae bacterium (assembly GCA_030157805.1). GTDB lineage: Bacteria > Pseudomonadota > Gammaproteobacteria > Legionellales > Legionellaceae > JAOAUB01. Next base: position 14,535 of record JAOAUB010000015.1, on the reverse strand, counting down.
ATTGGAGGCGCAAAATCACTATTTAAATCTAAAAAATTAACGATGAATACGCTCTATACAATCAGCACCATGACAATTATTGCTGTTTCTATAGCCAGTTATTTTATTTCTGGATTACCTTTAATGTTTGAAGCAGCGCCTTTAATTTTAGGTTTATGGCATATTGGTGAAGCAATTGAACATTCATTAAAAGAGAAAGTTGAATTAAATTTAGACATGCGAGATTGCACTCCCAAAAAAATAACGTGGGTCAATGCGAAAAAAAATGAACAAGAGTATTCAGTCAAGAACCTCATTCCGAATGATATTATTATTATTCGAAAAGGACAGGTGATTCCTGTTGACGGTGAATGTATGGATAATAACGTCACGCTTTATACCCATCGAATCGATGGTTCGCCTAGTCCTAAATTATTTTATCAAGATCAACCCGTTCTCGCTGGAATGCAATTAACTGATGAACATGAAAGCATTAGAATCAGAGTCAAACGAACATTTCAACGCTCCTATTTATCACGTGTCTCTGACAATATAAAGCAAGCCCACCAAGAAAAAGCACCCATTGAAAAAATAACTAATAAAATTTTAAAATATTTTGTTCCCAGTTTGTTCGCAATTGCCATCATTTCCGGCATTACTATTGGCATTTTGTTTAACCCCGCCCTTGCAATTCAATGTGCTATTGCTGTTCTTGTCAGCGCATGTCCTTGCGCACTTAGTTTGGTAACACCCTTGGCGGTTAAAATTGGTATGAACAAAGCAGCAGAGCACGGCATTAATTTTAAAAATGGAAAAGAATTACAAGCAGCAGCAAGTATAGATACGGTTGTTTTTGATTTAAATGGAACCTTAACTGAGGGTAAGCCTCAGGTTACGGACTATACAATTTTTGACGAAGCAATGTCACACAACGAAGACCTATTCTTTCAATATATTGCACTATTAGAGCGTCATTCAGCTCATCCAATTGCAAAAGTCATTCTTGAGTTTATAGCAACAAGAAACTTACCCACGCTATCATCATTGGAAATGACTGATATTGATCAATCAAATCATTCAGGAATTACCGCCAAGATAGGCGGTGAAACCGTGATTGTCGGTAATGAAAAAATGTTGGCTGAGAACGGGTTCGAAATAAATAACCCCATGCCAGGCGCTATCTATTTGGTAAAAGGCCAAAGCATTATCGGGAAACTGTCAGTGATAGATCCTTTAAGAAAAGACGCAAAGCAAGCCATCATCGCATTAAAAAAGCAAGGGAAAAATATTCATCTTTGTACCGGAGCAGATGAACCTACGGCCCAACACTATGCAACATTATTAGAAATTCCGCCGGAAAATGTTGTCTCAGCTTGTCTTGGAACAGAAAAAAAAGATCACATCAAAAAACTGTGTGACGAAAAATATAAAGTAGCCATGATTGGCGATGCGGCAAATGATGCGGCAGCGATGACACAAAGTCATTTTGGAATCGCAATGAAATCATCCGTGGGTGATGAAATTACACAACAACAGGCGGGTGCTGTTGTTCAAAATGAGTTACTTCGATCTATTCCAAGGGCGTTTGAAGTCGCTCAACAAACCACGCGAAATATTTGGCAAAATTTAATGATGAGTTTAACGTATAATACCAGTGTTACGCTTATTGCTGCCGGATTATTAGTTGCCTTTGGATTTGCACTAAACCCCGCCATTGGTATTGCACTCATGGTCCTTGAAACAACCTTTGTTTTAGCTAATGCCTATCGTTTCAGAAAACAAAGTTTGAGCAAACTTGATGATCTCCCTCGTCATCAATCTGATCAACATGAAGTGCAACCCGCCGCAACTAGCTTGGCAAGGTTATCAAGACCAAACGCTCAGAATCACGCCACCTCATCATTAAAATCAATCACAGCGCCAGAGTTCAGCTCAACAGGGTTGCAATTTTTTTCAGAACCATCACCATCGCAAATTAATATACCGATTGCCAATCAAGGATCTGGATTGTTTTTATAACATGGATTACAACTACGACCATAAGATATCAACGGCTCTATCAAAAGCCAAAAAAAATTAAGGAATGAAATCATGAACAATGAAATCATGAACAATGAATTCTTGGATCACCTTTATATCAATAAAAATATCAAGTTGACCGAGCTTCGCAAAGATATCTTAACCATCTTGTCTGTAAAAAATAAGCCTATGGGTGCTTATGATATTCTTGAAAAATTAAAAGAAAAAAGGTCAAACGCCGAACCGCCTACTGTTTATCGCGTATTAAGTTTTTTAGTTGAAAATAAATTAATTCATCGCATTGAGTCACAAAATACCTATGTTTGTTGCTCGCAACTCCATGAAAATCAAACCAAGCACCAAGCTATCTTATTTTTTTGTAGACAATGTCAAACCTGTTATGAATTTGAAGATAATGATGTTTTTTTATCCATTATGCAATTTTCTAACAAAAACCATTTAACAGTCGATGACTCTTTGATTGAATTAAGTGGCATTTGTCAAAAATGTGGCCTTATTGACGTAGAGCCTCTTTAACTTTTATTGATCTGATCTAAATACCCCTCATTTTGAAGCAGATGAGCCAATCCTTCTTTATAGGTTGGATAAGATAATTGTATATGGAATTCATTCTTTAGTTTAGCATTCAAGACCTTCTTATTATGGGAGTAAAATTCTTGGGCCATGGGTGATAAGATGGCCATATCATAAGGAATCCTTTGTAAAGGGGCTAATTGTAGTAATGATGCGGCATACTCATCAACGACATGACTGGGTGCTGGCTCATCATCGGCCACATTATAAATTGAAACACCAGGCTTTGGGTGTTGTATTACGGCAACAATAGCCGACACAATATCGTCAACATGTATTCTTGAGAAGAATTGGCCATCTTTTACAATAGTATCGTTTTTACCGGCTATCAATCGTGCTAAAACATTTCGTTGCGGCCCATAAATACCCGCTAATCTAAAAATAGTTAGGGGCACTTGATGTGCCTCGGCAAAAGAAATCCACTCCTGTTCAGCAGCAAGCCTTAATTGACCCTGCCCCCCAAGAGCGATTGGTTTGCACGATTCGTCCACCCAATTTCCTTGATGATCGCCATAAACGCTAGTGGATGATAAATATCCGATCCATCGAATAGTTTTAATGTGTTTTTTTAATAAATTGCCAAAACTCACCAAGACAGGATCACCACGATCCTGTGTTGGTGGCGTGCTAATCAGAATATGTGATGCCGTTGCTAAAGCCTGTTCGATACTTTGTTGTGAAAAATGGATAAGTTCACAACCCAATTCTCGATTATCAGCGAATACGTCGTTGTTTCTTGTTGTCGCCGTCACTTGAATATCTATTTCCCGTACTTTTTTCGCCAAAAAATGAGCCGTATAACCAAAACCAAAAATCAATAAATGGGGTCGCATGTTAATCCTCTTCATCGGGTTGCTTCGTTCCAATCATTTTATAATGAAGTAGAGCCTTTTTCCTTGCCTCAACATGATCAACGATCGGTTTAGGGTAATCTTGACCTAAACATAACCCAAGCTTATCTTGCGGCGCCATCCATGGTTTATGAACCCATTGGGCAGGCACCGATTGAAGTTCAGGAACCCATTGCTTAACATAATCACCATTGGGATCAAATTTTTCGCCCTGTAAAACCGGATTAAAAATACGAAAATAAGGGCTAGCATCAGCCCCTGATCCAGCAACCCACTGCCAACTCGCTGAATTACTCGCTAAATCCGCATCAACTAACGTATCCAAAAACCAGCTCGCTCCAAGACGCCAGTCGATGAATAGATCTTTTGTTAAAAAAGAGGCGACGATCATGCGTACTCGATTATGCATATAACCTGTATGCCATAACTCCCTCATGCCAGCATCCACGATAGGGTATCCTGTCATCCCTTTTTGCCAACACTTTAGAAAAACATCATCATTTTTCCATGGGAAATGATCAAAATGGGACTTGTAATTGGCCTTGGGTAAAGACGGAACATAATACAGCAAATAGTAAGAAAACTCCCTCCATCCTAGTTCAGATAAAAAGCGCTCTGCGGACTTCAAATCGCAATCCTTATCCAATTTTGCCGATTCAATAGCACGCCAAATTTGCCAGGGACTAATTTCTCCAAAATGCAAATGAGGAGAAAGTTTTGACGTAGCATCTTTAGCAGGTTCATCACGAGAAGTACTATAGCCTTTAAGATTGACGTCCACGAAATGGGTTAATTTTTTATAGGCACCTTCCTCGCCAGGCTGCCAATAATCACTAAAGGCTTCAGCCCAATTCGGCTTAGTCGGTAATAGTTTCCAACAATCAAGTGAATCGCCATGGACATCCAATGAGTTGGGTAAACTAGATATTGTATATGGCGCAGGGATGATCATTTGTTTTACACAAGTACGCCAGTAGGGTGTGAACACTTTAAAAAAATCCCCGGACTTATTGGTGATTTTCCAAGGTTCATGAAGCAAACTACCATTTGTACTGATAATATGAATACCATCAGTTTGAAAAGCTTTTTTTATGACCGTATCACGCTCTATTGAACTAGGTGAGTAACAACGGTTCCAATAAATAGATTCAATTTGATGATCTTCAACCAATTGTTTTAAAACATCGAATGCTTTCCCTTGGCGCAAACACAAATTAAATCCCAGTTTTTTTAAGCCCTTATCTAAGGATGCTAAACTATGATGAAGCCACCATCGCTCTGCGCCGCCTAGGGGGGTCACTATTTCATCCAAAATATAGAGAGGAATAACCCGGTCATGACGACGACAAGCCTCCGCCCATGCCGGATTATCAGACAGACGTAAATCTTGTCGGAACCATACGATAGCATTAGATATCATGTTTATTCACCATGTGCTCATTACATTTTCCCCAGTGAAGACAATTCACTCTTAACGAGAATAGTCAAATCCATTAGACCACGTCAATCACCAAAAAAATACTGTGCTGACGAAGCGTGGTGAGTTAATATATGCGCCATAAGAAAAGCTTTTAACTTGATGGCATCAAGTGGGTGCTGTTGAGCGCTAAACTAGGAAAGTAAATTATGGATAAACAAGACATTGTCATCGTTGCCGCAAAACGAACTCCCATGGGAAGTATGCTGGGCAGTCTTTCTTCCTTGTCAGCACCTCAATTAGGTGCCGCCGCCCACCGCGCAGCATTAGAACAAGCAACTCTTACTCCCTCAGACATTGATGAAGTCATCAGCGGTTGTGTTCTACAAGCCGGAATCGGTCAAGCACCTGCTCGACAAGCTGCTATCTTAGCGGGTATTACTTACGCCGCTAATGCCACAACCATCAACAAGATGTGCGGCTCGGGCATGAAAGCGGTGATGTTAGCACACGATCTTATTCAGGCGGGTTCAGCCAAGATTATTCTTGCTAGCGGTATGGAAAGCATGAGCAATGCCCCCTATTTATTACCTAAAGCACGCAGCGGCTACCGCTTAGGGCACGGTGAACTCAAAGATCATATGTTTCTCGATGGCTTGGAAGATGCCTATGACAGCGGTAAATTAATGGGCTGTTTTGCCGATGACACCGCCGTTCATTTTCATTTTACACGTGAGCAACAAGACGAATTTGCGAGGCATTCACAACAACGAGCGATTCAAGCACAACAAGACGGGGCTTTCGATAAAGAAATTACCCCCATCACGATCACCGTTAAAAAACAAGATCAGCTCATCACTCAAGACGAAGGGCCTGACTCTACAAAATTAGATAAAATTGCCCAATTGCGTCCTGCTTTTAAAAAAGACGGCACCGTTACCGCAGCTAACTCCAGCTCAATCGCCGATGGCGCCGCTAGTCTTATTTTAATGTCTGCAAACGAAGCTAAAAAAAGAGGTTTAAAACCGCTGGCAAAATTAGTTACGCATGCAAGCCATGCCGGAGAACCAGCCTGGTTTACCACCGCCCCCATTGAAGCGATTCGTAAGGTACTGGATAAAGCGGAGTGGACTATCAACGACGTTGATTTATTTGAAATTAACGAGGCCTTTGCTGTGGTGACCATGGCGGCTATTCATCAACTTAAATTAGATAGCACTAAAGTCAATGTTCATGGTGGTGCCTGTGCTTTAGGTCATCCTATTGGCGCTTCCGGGGCGCGCATTATTGTGTCTTTAATTTACGCCCTTCAACGCCAACAAAAACAGAAAGGAATCGCAGCGTTATGTATTGGTGGCGGTGAGGCCACTGCCTTGGCTATTGAGGTACTTTAAGGAGATTGTTATGCTACGACAAAGTCTAATCTATCTGTTTTTGAGCATATTGGTTGTTATTCTTAAAAAATACGCCAAACTCCTTCTCGTTTACATTGACATTATTTTCACATACCTCTCTTTACAGCTAAGCCCCATCCTAAGCTACATTGGCTTTGGTAACCCCATTCAAAAGATTCTTTTGCTGGCATTAACCCCCGTTGCAATTACCGCAGTTCCAGGGATAATTTATTATTTATTGACCCGTAAAACCATACCTTATTATTTTGAACTAACATGGTGCATTTGGTTGGTGATTATTCTTAGCAACTTACTAATTAAATAAAGATCTTGACCAAGAAATAAGGCGTGGCATAACTTGGGAAAACAAGGCTTCACCGAAGCTTTAAACGACGCACAGCAACCCATATTAAAGACCAAACTTAACTTAGTACCATAAGGAAATAATCGATGACTAAACTCATTAGTCAAATTAATAGCGGCAGCCAAGAATTCAAACACAATGAATTGACCATGTTGGACTTACTCGCAACATTACGTGATACCATTAAGGATGTTGCTCAAGGTGGTGATGAAACAGCTCGACAACGCCATCAAAAACATGGAAAACTTTTACCACGGGCTCGCCTAAACCAGCTTCTTGATCCCGGCAGTCCATTTCTGGAGCTTTCGCAACTTGCCGCTTATGAAGTCTATGCCGACAAAGTGCCTGCCGCCGGAATCATTACCGGAATTGGACGCGTCAGCAATCAACAATGCATGATTATTATCAATGATGCCACTGTCAAAGGCGGCACCTATTATCCGCTCACGGTCAAAAAACACTTACGAGCCCAGGAAATCGCCAAGCAAAACCACCTGCCTTGCCTTTATTTAGTTGACTCCGGCGGCGCTTTTCTTCCTCTTCAAGACGAAGTTTTCCCCGATCGCGACCATTTCGGTCGTATTTTTTACAATCAAGCGCTCATGTCAGCGGCCAATATTCCACAAATAGCCATCGTCATGGGATCGTGCACCGCGGGCGGAGCTTATGTTCCTGCGATGGCGGATCAATCCATCATGGTTAAAAATCAAGCAACTATCTTTCTCGGTGGACCGCCCTTAGTCAAAGCCGCTACAGGCGAGATCATTAGCGCCGAAGAATTAGGCGGTGCTGACGTTCATTGCCGACAATCGGGTGTGGCAGATTATTATGCTGACAATGACGAGCATGCTCTCAGCATTGCCCGCAATATCGTAAGTCAACTCAATCATCCTGCCGCGGCAACCCCCACACGCATTGAATCGCGTGAACCTCTTTATTCAGCCAAAGAACTCAATGGCATTATTCCGGCTGATCCACGCAAACCATTTGATGTTCGCGAAATTATTGCCCGCATTGTCGATGGATCGGATTTTAACGAGTTTAAAACCTTGTATGGGACAACCTTAGTATGTGGTTTTGCGCATTTATTTGGTTATCCCCTTGGGATCATTGCTAATAATGGAATTTTATTTTCTGAAAGCGCACAAAAAGCAACGCATTTTATTGAATTATGCACACAACGCAATATTCCGCTTCTTTTCTTACAAAATATTACCGGCTTTATGGTCGGCAGCAAATATGAAGCCAGCGGCATCGCCAAACATGGCGCAAAGATGGTGATGGCCGTTGCCAATGCCAAGGTGCCCAAACTCACCGTAATTATTGGCGGAAGTTTTGGCGCCGGTAATTATGCCATGTGTGGCCGTGGTTACGATCCCCGTTTTCTGTGGACCTGGCCAAACTCACGCATCTCTGTTATGGGAGGGGAACAAGCTGCCAATGTCTTGGCACAAATTAATCGCGACAAACACGCGAAACACAAAACGGAATGGCCCTTGGATGACGAAGAATTATTTAAAGCTGACATGCGTGCTCAATACGACAAACAAGGCAACCCCTATTATGCCAGTGCACGATTATGGGACGACGGCGTGATCGCCCCCGAGGATACCCGGATTGTTTTAGGTTTAAGTCTCGCGGCCGCGTTAAATGCACCTATTAGCCCCACCCATTACGGTGTTTTTCGAATGTAAGGAATATGACGATGGCTGATTTACTGAGTGAGCGACACGACCAAACTTATAGTATTACTTTGAATCGTATTAATAAACAAAACGCTTTTGACGACCATCTATTGCACGCTCTGCAACTTGAAATTGATCAAGCGATTGCCAATCAAGCCGTGCGTGTCATTGTGCTCAAAGCCAATGGCAAACATTTTTCTGCCGGTGCTGATCTCAACTGGATGCAGCGGATGATCAACTACAGTGAGGCGGAAAATATTGCTGATGCCTTAAAACTTGCTCGCGTGATGTACTCCTTGCATCACAGCCCCAAGCCCACCATTGCTATGGTGCATGGTGCTGCATTTGGCGGTGGCGCCGGACTTGTTGCCGCTTGTGATATTGCCATTGCTGCAACCACCGCCCGTTTTTGTTTTTCTGAAGTCAAGTTAGGCTTAATACCTGCGATCATTAGCCCTTACGTCGTAAAAGCAATTGGTGAGCGCGCTGCCAAATGGCTTTTCATGTCCGCCGAACTCGTTGATGCCCATCGCGCACAAGCACTGGGATTGATTCATCATTGCGTTGATGAAGAAAAACTTCTTTCGTTTACTTTAAATTATGCTCAACAATTATATGCCTGTAAGCCTGAAGCTGTTTCACAATCAAAACAACTGGTTAATACCGTGTGTGGTAAACCCATTAATGACATGCTTTTAGTCGAAACTGCCCAATTGATTGCCCATAAACGTGTTTCGGTGGAAGGACAATCTGGTTTACGCGCATTTTTAAAAAAGGATCCCCATGTTTAATAAAATACTCATTGCCAACCGCGGTGAAATTGCCTGTCGGGTTATCAAAACAGCTCAAAAGATGGGGATTCAAACCGTTGCTGTGTACTCCACCGCCGATCAAAACAGCCTGCATGTCCAACTGGCCGACGCGGCCTATTGCATTGGCGAACCCAAAGCGCAATTAAGTTATTTGAATATCAACGCCATTATCACGGCCGCAAAAGATTCTGGCAGTGAGGCCATCCATCCTGGGTATGGATTTTTATCAGAAAACCCTCAGTTTGCCGAAGCCTGTGAACAAGCAGGCATCGTCTTTATCGGTCCCTCGATTGCCGCCATGCAAGCTATGGCCTCCAAACAATTAGCCAAACAACTCCTTGAAACAAGCTCCGTGCCTCTCACACCAGGTTATCATGGCCACGATCAAACCGATGAGGTTTTATTAGCTCAAGCACAACACATTGGCTTCCCAGTGTTACTCAAAGCTGCAAGTGGCGGCGGCGGTAAAGGCATGCGCACGGTCCATGAAGAAAAGAAGTTTTTTGACGAGCTTGCAGGTGCGCGTCGCGAAGCGCAAGCAAGCTTTGGTGATGACATTTTAATTATTGAAAAACTTATCTCCCATCCTCGGCATATTGAAGTGCAAATTATGGCCGATAACCACGGCAACATTGTTCATCTTTTTGAACGCGATTGCTCCTTACAACGACGCCATCAAAAAATCATTGAAGAAGCACCTGCTCCAAACCTAGACGAATCTTTACGCAAACAATTAACCGACGCCGCATGTGAAGTCGCCCGCGCTATCAACTACCGCGGTGCTGGCACCGTTGAGTTTTTAACCGATCAAACTAACAATTTTTATTTCATGGAAATGAACACGCGATTGCAAGTTGAGCATCCTGTCACTGAAATGATTACTGGTTTTGATTTAGTCGCTTGGCAGATTAAAATTGCCGCCAATGAACACCTGCCTTGCTTACAAACCAACATCAACAAACAAGGTCACGCCATTGAATGTCGAATTTATGCCGAAGACCCCGAACATCATTTTATGCCGTCAGTGGGTCAACTCCACTTCATAAAATCGCCGCAAGGCGAAGGCTTACGTTTAGATACCGGTGTAGCGGTGGGCTCTCTTATCAGCATGCATTATGATCCCATGATTGCCAAATTAATTGCCTGGGGAGAAACACGCGACCAAGCCTTGCATCGATTACAAAACGCCTTATCGAACTATGCCATTGGCGGTGTCAAAACCAACATTCCCTTTTTACGCGCCATCATTCAAACCCCCCGATTTCAACATGCGCAACTTACTACTGATTTTTTAAACCAAGAATCCATTACAATTCCTGCAGTTAATCCTGAAAAAGCCTTGTTGCTGGCTGCGGCGAAGGATTATTTACAAACTTATGACAAGCTCCGCGATCCCTTATGGCAACAAGCATTTGCTTGGCAACCTCATTTAAATCGATGCTGGGTGTGGCATTATCAAATCCTAGCAGAAATTTACGCCATCGAGATAACGCCCATAAACTCTCATCAACTGACAATTAACTGCCTTGGCAAACGATCAACACTCTCCATTTCATGTCACGACAACGACGTCATCCTTGATAACGGTTATAAAAAAAAACAAACGGTTATCGAAGAACATCAAGGCAAAATCATGTGCTATTTTCCTGAGGGGGTCATGTCCGTGACTCGCTATACTCCAGATGCAAAAGGCCCATCAACCGATTTAAATCATGAACTTACCGCACCCATGCCCGCAACCATCGTTGCCATCTTAAAAAATAAAGGCGATGCTGTAAAACGAGGTGAGCGTTTGATCATTCTTGAAGCCATGAAAATGGAGCATACCATTCACGCTCCCAAAGATGGGATGGTTTCCGATATTTACTATGAGCTTGGCGCACAAGTGCCTGAAGGTGTTGAATTAGTGTCATTATCGGATTAGGGATTAAGATCATGCTCAATACTAATTACCCCCAACACGTGACCATCGTTGAAGTTGGCCCTCGTGATGGTTTGCAAAATGAACCGACGTTTGTTCCCAGCGCAACAAAAATTGATCTCATTAATCAATTAAGCCTGACGGGACTTAAACGTATTGAAGCCACCAGTTTTGTTTCAGCAAAATCAATCCCGCAACTTTCAGACGGCGCCCATGTTTTTAAGCACCTCAATAAACCGTCTGAAGTTCGTTTTTCAGCCTTAATTCCTAATGAACAAGGCATGCAAAACGCACTTTTATCCGGGGTGCGAGAAATTGCTATCTTCACTGCCGCGAGTGAAACCTTTAATCAACGCAATATTCATTGTTCGATTGCCGAGAGTATTTTACGTTTTAAACCGGTCATTGCAATAGCGAAAGATCAAGGCCTTTTTGTGCGGGCTTACATCTCTTGCGTGCTCGGCTGTCCCTATGAGGGTCAAGTTTCACCCATCAAAGTGGCAGAATTAAGCCAAGAACTCATCACATTAGGTGCTGATGAAATCTCTTTAGGTGACACCATTGGCGTCGGCACACCAAAACAGACAAAAGCGCTAATTCACGAAGTCACCCAAATACTACCTCTTCCACAATTAGCCCTGCATTTTCATGATACCTATGGCCAAGCCATTGCCAATATTTATGCTGCTTTAGAGTGCGGTGTCTCTTGTTTTGACAGCGCTGTCGCAGGCCTTGGCGGATGTCCTTATGCTCAAGGTGCTAGCGGCAATGTTGCTACGGAAGACGTACTTTATTTGATGCATGGACTAGGAATTGATACCGGCATTGATATTTACCAAGTTGTGCGTATTGGTAACATGATCTGTAAAATACTCGGGCGTGAGAATCAATCCAAAGTAGCCAAAGCGCTACTGTCTCAATATTAAAGGAAAATAAGTGATGGATACGATGGTTTGGCAACCTAAGCACCCTGAAAAAACTCGCCTCTGGCAGTTCATGCGTTTTGCTGAACACTGTTATGGTAAGACATTCCCAACTTATCAAGCGCTTCATCAATGGTCAATATTGCATCCCACTGAATTTTGGCCAACGCTGTGTGATTTTTTTAAGATGACGTTCACAACGCCTGCCACTGAAATTCTAAATGATTATCAACATCCACTCGAAGCGCGCTGGTTTAAAGGTGCGAGCTTTAATTTTGCCCAACAATTACTGCAGCGACAAGATGATCACCCTGCCCTCGTCAGCATTGATGAAAATAACCATCGCAGGGTATTAAGTTATCATGAATTAAATCAAGCGGTTGCCGCTTGCGCTCAAGGACTAAAAGACGCGGGCATAACCCCGGGCGATCGAGTTGGCGCCATCATGCCCAATGTCAACGAAACCATCATTGCCATGCTTGCTACTTCCTCACTCGGCGCCGTTTGGTCTTCTTGTTCTTCGGACTTTGGTGCGCAAGCGGCCATGGATCGTCTAGGACAAATTGAACCCAAGGTGCTTTTTATGGCGGACGGTCATCAATACGCCGGCAAACAATTTGATGCACGCGACAAAATCACGGCGGTTTATAACGGGATTCCTTCGTTAACGACGCTTGTCATTTGCCCTATCATTCATAGCGAACCCAACTTAACGACACTGCCTCATGCCATCACCTGGAATCAATTCTTAAAACCAACCAAGACGTGCTCATTTATTCCTATGCCTTTTGATCATCCACTGTATATTCTTTTTTCATCAGGAACAACGGGTCAACCGAAATGCATCGTGCATGGCGCTGGTGGAACCTTGCTACAGCATCTAAAAGAATTAGGGCTCCACACCAACGTGGATGAAACGGATAATGTATGCTTTTACACCACGTGCGGCTGGATGATGTGGAATTGGATGGTGTCCACCTTGGCACTTGGTGCTACCTTAACGATTTATGAAGGTTCACCCACATACCCTGATGCGTACCGCTTATTTCAACTGCTCGATGAAGAAAAAATTACCGTGTTTGGTACGAGTGCTAAATTTATTTCAAGCATTGAAAAATTAGGCGCACAACCGGCGTCACGTTATTCACTCAATCATTTAAAAACGATTCTTGCGACCGGTTCACCGTTACTACCACAAAATTATGATTTTGTTTATCAACACCTTAAACCTCAGGTGCAATTAGCCTCAATGTCAGGCGGAACGGATATTATATCGTGCTTTGCATTGGGAAACCCGATGCTCCCGATTTATCGCGGTGAGTTACAATGCTTAGGTCTTGGCATGGCCGTTAATGTCTTTAATGAACAAGGTCAGGCTGTTATTGCTCAACAAGGGGAACTCGTCTGCACCAAAGCGTTTCCTTCAATGCCTGTTGGTTTTTGGAACGACCCTGACAAAAAAGCGTATTACCACGCTTATTTTTCCCGGTTTCCTGGCGTCTGGAGACATGGTGATTTTGCTGAACTCACACCTCGTCAGGGTTTAATTATTTATGGTCGCTCCGATACCGTTTTAAATCCTGGTGGCGTACGCATTGGCACTGCCGAAATTTATCGTCAAATTGAAACAATACCCGACATTGTGGACAGTGTGGTTATTGGGCAAAAATGGCAAGATGATGTTCGCGTGGTGTTGTTTGTCAAGCTCCGTGACGGCATGACGTTAAATGACAATCTGAAAATAACAATTTGCAACACGCTGCGTCAAAACGCCTCCCCCAGGCACGTCCCCGCAGTCATTTTACAAGTCACCGATATACCGCGTACCATTAATGGCAAAGTGGTTGAGTTAGCAGTACGCCAAATCGTTCATGGTCAAACTGTTAATAATTTACAATCTCTCGCCAATCCCGAGGCTCTGGAGTATTTTAAACATCGTGAGGAACTGCTCAGTTAAAACTCCGTACGCACTAAAATTCAGCTTTATAACGGCATTTAATTTGGCCTTGACCGTCGCTCCACTCGCGACGTTTTCGCGGGATCCAATACTGGTAACAATTCTAGACTCCGCGTACAAGCCGCAGAGCCTAGACTGGTCATAACGCCGGTCAAGGCGTTTAATTTTGAAACTAAAGATGGGCAACGAGGCCGTAGAACGATCTTAATCGCTAACGGATATCGTATTATTGATTTCCTTCGATCTCAGAATCTTCAACATCGGTTGGCTGAACTTCATCACCGTCTTTTTCCTGCTGAATGCGTAAATAAATTTCTTCGCGATGCACAGAAACATCTTTAGGTGCATTAATTCCCAGGCGAACTTGGTTGCCTTTAACACCTAACACAGTAATATTGACGTCATCACCAATAATTAGAGTTTCTCCGATACGGCGGGTTAAAATTAGCATAATTACATCTCCCTTCTATGGCTTAGCCACCTCCCTTGCCACAGCACACATCCGTGGGGTCCTAGGCGACCAATGTTGAATAAAAATTAAACAAGATTGTTACCTGTATTGTACATCAAGATATATTAAGAAATTATTAAGGAACTCCACTTTTTTAGATATTATTAA
>JAOAUB010000014.1 GCA_030157805.1 Legionellaceae bacterium | reverse complement strand
TGTATGAAACCATTAATTAGGGATTAATTATGTTTAAGGATAGACCACTAACACGCCCTGACTTTACTCTAGCCTGTTCGCTCAATGAATCTGGTTTTAGCTTTGTTGCAATCAAAGAAAATAATCGCGTGCTATTTAGTCATACTCGTAAACTTGACACATCAACTTCGGCACTCTTGGCGCAGGCACTGACTGAAACAGTGGACGAATTTAATTTGATAGCAATGCCATGTCATCTCATTCTCGATCCGAGCCAATATCAACTCATTTTGTTGGATACCTTAGAGGCAAAATCGATACGCGAAAATATCAGAGGATTATCCGAGTATCCCTTGGAAGATGCGGTTATGGATACCTTTATGCTTCCATCTGCCGCAGGGGAACGACAAAACAAGGTGTTTGTCGCCATCACTCCTTTGTCGGTATTAAAAACAAAACTAGCTTTATTTACCAACGCATTTTTAGATGTCACCGAGGTGACTATTGCGGATCTTGCTATGAATAATTTGCTAACGCTTATTTTATCCAAAACAACGAGGGAAGAGGATGCTCCGATAATTTTTATCTACATCAATAACAACATACGTAAATTATATATTGTCTATCAGAATAATATTTATTTTATCCGTGATCTTGTACTTCAGCCCGGTGTAAATCCAGATGAGTCGTTGAGAGAAAGCTTATTGCTTGAAATAGAACGTTGCATCGATTATTGCGTTAGTCAAATCAATTTACCGGAGCCTAAAAAAATTTTTTTAACACCTAATTTTCAACAAAAAGAAGAGTATAAAACACAAATTATGGCTAAATTTAAATTAGACATAACCGTCATTGATTTAAATGATTATTTGCAGTTTGACCCACCATTAAACATGGACGATCAACAGCATTTATTTTACACGATTTCAGGAGCTATTAATTTAGCTTCGACATCCCTTTGAGGAGTTGTCATGAGTCAACAAATAAATTTT
This sequence comes from Legionellaceae bacterium, assembly GCA_030157805.1. GTDB lineage: Bacteria > Pseudomonadota > Gammaproteobacteria > Legionellales > Legionellaceae > JAOAUB01. The sequence continues at coordinate 15,075 of JAOAUB010000014.1, read as the reverse complement.
TTAAAGACATTACAGCAAGAACCTATTCGTTTGACATCACGAATCATTGCTCTATCTATTGTCTCCACCCTGAGTTTTCTTGTGTTTGTCTCCTTATACATCGCCATGCAGCAATTGCACTATAGTTTTAAAATCAAACAAGCGGAGCAAAAAAACAACGAAGTCAGTGTTGATTTACAAAAGACACAACAACAGTATCCTTTGCTCGTAAATAAAAACTTTTTAATCCAACAAGTCGTTGATTTAGAAACAAACTTGCAAGTCAAGAAAAAAGAGTGTGACGCTATTACCCATGCTTCAGAACATTTGGGGTTTTCTAATTATTTATTAAGTCTTACTCAATTGATTCCTGCTGGGGTATGGTTGGATGAGATCAGCATTGATCAGGGAACCGGAAAAGCATCTTTGCATGGTTATGCAATGAAATCAGAAGATAGCCCTATACTATTACAAAATTTACAAAGTTCATCAGCGTTTTCTCGATTTCAGTTTGAGTCTTTTACCCTTAAAGCAATACCAAATCTACTCTATAGCCAATTTAAAATTTCGAATAACAAGCCAGACGATGTAACAGTCTCACCGACTTCGCAACAGGTAAACTAATTATGCTCAATAGAAAAGAATATCTTAAGTGGCAATTTATAATTAATCGGTGGGATTTTTCCTATCGTATTGGACTATTGATGACGTCGGAGTTGCTCATCATCTTACTATGGATGCTGCTCAGCTATCTTCCTCAACATAGTGCTATAAGGCAAGCAAAAATCGATATTAGCACTTTAAATAATCGAACCGCGGTTTCAATTTTACAAAAAGAAACTATTTTAGCAATGGCGCATTCCCCGGAGGTGCTCGAGTTGATTAAACTCTATCACCAACTTCAGAGCAATATTAAAGACGTTGATAAGACCATCCATGAATACAAGCAACATTATATCAATGCCGATGAGTTTTCTAATTTAATCTACCTTATGTTGAGTAAAACGAAAAATGTACAAGTTAAGTCTTTTTCGACCTTAGAGGTGAATTATAATACCACCGCAAATTTAACATCCTCAGCTAACGCCGGAGCCGTAAGCCCCTCCTCGTCTTTACCGCAGCCACAAGTGAATAACAGTGAAAATAGGACGCAATACACGCTTTCAATAGAAGGCAATTATTTTGCAATTTTATTTTTTTTAAAACAAATTGAAAAACTTCATTGGCAAATTTTTTGGGATCAATTCACTTACCGAACGACAGCTTATCCCAAAGCAGTTGCGACAATTGAATTTTTTACCATCAGACAAAATCATGGAGATAACATTGGCCAATGATCACCCTCTTGTAGACTCTTCACATTTCTGTTTTCGGCTGTGTTGCAAGCGCACTCGTCATCGGTCATCTACGGGATGTCTATTGCTTAGCGTTCCGCACGGTGTTCGTGGGATCAGCACGATGTTGATGCTCATGTTAGTCTTCCTGCTTCCCCAACAATTAATAGCGTCGCAGGTTTTACTACGTGATCCAACCCGACCCTTAGTTACAAACATCAAACAATCAACGGATAAAACACAACCATTAACTTTGCAATCCATCGTTTTTTCACCAACAAGACAAATTGCAATAATTAACTATCAGACCGTGAAAGTTGGTGATACAGTAGAAAATGCAAAAGTGTTAACAATTAGAAAAAACTTGGTGATTTTATTAACCCACGAGGGAAAATTGACGCTCTATTTATTTGATAGTAGCGGGTTTTTCTCCTCCATAGGTCAGCATGGGTAATATGGTATGAAAAAAACGATACTTGGTGGATTGCTTTTAAGTCTTATTGGTTGTTCAACGCATCAACCTACAAATGGCACAACAATTGATGATTCGACGGTTATTCTACATCAAGGCATCCATGGTAATGCAGCACTGTCTGGCACCGATGCCCAACGCGGCGCTGTTGTTGCCAATGCTTTAATGCCCCGATTAAGTGACCATTTTCCACATGCTCGTTCCTTGCATCAACGTTTTGATGTGGCGGTTAAAGATGTCCCCGCTTCCTTATTTTATATGCAACTTGTCGCAGGAACGCCTGTTAGCATCATTGTGAGCCCTCAAGTGACTGGCAATGTTACTCTTAATTTAAAGCAGGTCACCATTGAGCAAGCATTGAAAGCCGTTGAAGATACCTACGGCTATATTTATCAACGAATTCCTGGCGGCTACAAGATTATGCCGAACAAGTTACAAACCCAACTTTTTTCCATGAACTATCTGGAATTACAGCGCAGTGGAGATTCTAAAATGGAACTCTCCTCCGGTGAGGTCACTGAGGTTATGCAACAAAGTGGCGGTGGTGGATCGTCTACAGATTTTGGTTCTTCAACCAGTAGCGCGGCGTCAATTTCATCACAAGGACAATCCAATGGCTCAACAACGGTTGCTTCAGGGCTTGGTTCGGTGGAAACACGAAGCACGTTTGATTTTTGGTCTCAATTGCAAGTTACATTAAAGAACATTATTGGCCATGGTCGCGGCCGCAATGTGACCATTAATCCACTGGCAGGAGTTGCTGTGGTGCGTGCTTACCCAAAGGAGCTCCGGCAAGTTCAACAGTACCTGAATTTAGTGCAAAAAAATGTTGATAGGCAAGTGTTGCTCGAGGCCCAAATTCTAGAGGTTACGTTAAATAACAATTACCAAATGGGAATCAATTGGCATATTTTTGGCGCCCATTTAAACTCTATTGGCACCTTTCCTGGAACCGATATTTCAATCGATACGTTTCCTTCAAATTTTACGATACAAATTGATTGGATGAAAAATTTCAGTACCTTCATTCAAGCGTTGGAAACGCAAGGCAATGTACAAGTACTCTCAAGCCCCCGCGTTACAACCATGAATAATCAAAAATCATTGATTAAAGTCGGCGATGATTCTTTTTATGTGACGGATCTAACACCGAATACCGTTGTTGCGGCAGTTCCTTCAACGACCAGCAATAGCAGTTTCACGCCAAGTTTTACCCCGTTTTTTTCAGGGATAACCTTAGATGTGACACCTCAAGTTGATCATAATGGGGATGTCACATTGCATATTCATCCAAGCATTAGCAACGTGACACAACAAGATGTCTCCGTTAATTTGGGCAATGGCAGTGTTATCAATTTGCCAATGGCGACCAGTACTATTCGTGAATCAGACACTATTGTTCATGCGAAAAATGGACAGGTCGTTGTTTTGGGCGGTTTAATGCAAAATCAAACCACCGAGACTGTGGCAGAAATGCCTTTTTTTGGCAATATTCCTTTTCTTGGGACGCTATTGAGAAACACGAAACAAACATCTCAGAAGACAGAGCTGGTTATTTTATTAAAACCCACCGTCGTTAATAAACGATCGTTAAATGCGGCCTTGAATGATGCTGCTCAACGTTTTGCTGGAGCCAAACGAGGATTCCATTTCGGTGGTAGACCTGATTTATATGGCACTGAAGGTGAGTCACCCATCATAAAAGGGCCTGTTGCTGGCAATTTTGCACAGCCAGGTAAGGTATGGAAAGGTACTGACGTCGTGGGGCCAGAACGAAACAAATAGTGTTTGCAATTCGATTTTTTGCCTTAATCGTAAAGGGAGTTGATTGTGTATTTAAAGCATTTTAAATTGAATAATCCGCCATTTTCATTGACGCCCAACACAGACTTTTATTGTGATTTACCTACTCACCAGGATGCGTTGGCCGTGCTTTTACTAAGCCTGCAGATGGGCGAAGGATTTATAAAAATAATTGGCGAGGTGGGCGCGGGTAAAACTTTATTGTGCCGTTTGTTGTTAAATCACCTGGATGACAATTATGTCACCGCCTATATCCCTAATCCCGACAAAAGTGGGTATGGTCTGCGCTTAGCACTGGCTCATGAGTTAGGCTTGGTGTTGGACAAAGATATTCCATATTATCTTTTGTTAGATAAAATTACGCAGCGTTTACTGGAGTTACATCAGTCAGTCAAACATGTTGTACTCGTTATTGATGAGGCGCAAGCGCTTTCAGAAGATGCGTTAGAAGCTATTCGATTACTCACTAATTTAGAAACAGAAGAAAAAAAACTGTTACAAGTGGTGTTATTTGGACAACCTGAGTTGGACGTTAAATTAAACCAACATAAAATGCGGCAACTCAAACAACGAATTACGTTTTCTTACTATTTGCGACCGTTAAGCTTCAATGAAATTAACTTTTATTTGTCTCATCGCTTAGCAAAAGCAGGTTTTACTTATGGTTCATTATTTACTCCTGGTGCTAAAAAACGTTTATGCAGGGCAAGCAAAGGTATCCCCAGACTTTTGAATATATTATGTCATAAAGCTTTGTTGGTAAGTTATGGCCGTGGGGCCCAACGTGTGGATACTCGCGCAATGAAACGTGCCATTAGTGATACGCTTGCTGATCAACGCCCGGAGTTTAGTTTAAATTTTAGCACGTTGTTAATGATTGTCACGGGATGTTCTTTGTCCGTACTCTTACTTAGTTATTGGAAATTGGGGTTGTTTTCATGAGCCTATTGAATGCAATGCTTAAAAACTTAAATAAAAATCAATTAACAGAACCAGTTCTGTGTCCTCCGTTTAATAACGATCGGGCGTCTTTCCTTCAACAAGTCTATGAGGTTCCTTATTGGCTTGTTGTATTGAGCCTTATGGGTTCCCTGATCTATTTGTTAACGAACCCCGCCCCTTTAAAATTTTTAGAGAGCACATCAAGCGATATTAACTCGACGACGCCGGTTCGTGAGTCTTTGGTCAACCTGATACAAGATACGCCCGCCTCTATCTTAGTACCGATACATGCAGAGACGTTGAGCCGCGCGCAGAAAAGTATAGAGCCGCTTGAGCAAAATGACGAACCGGTTATTCTGAACGAAGATGCGCAGGCAATGGATTTTGAGGCGGCGGAAAATGTTGAACAGCCGCAGAGGATGGCGAGTGAATTAACTTCTGTTGACGATCAATTCCCTGAAGAAGAAATGATCCAAGATCATGACATTTCGATAAACCCAGCTCATTTAAGTACAATGGAACGACAAGATCTCGAACTTAGCAAGGCAATTAAGTCGATCGAACAGGGAGAAAGAGCTCGTGCGATTGAACGATTGGACGCTATTTTATTCAAAAATCCTGAGTTTTCTGAGGCACGTGAAGTATTGGCAAGAGTTTATCTTTTACAGGGTGATTTGACAGCGGCACAAGCTGTTCTTGATGAAGGATTAATGACTGATCCTAATAATCTTAATTTATCGGTTTTAGAGGCTCGTTTGTTTACTCAGCAAGGGCATTATCAAGAGGCGTTATCACTGCTGCAAGAATTTAATCCTAACATTAAAAATTCACCTGAATATTATGCCTTGCTAGCGGCAACCCTTCAAGCCTTAGGTCGCTCTAATGAAGCAGGTGGCATTTATCAATCGTTAATTAAATTGGATCCGGGCAATGGACAATATTGGTTGGGTTTAGGAATTGCTCTTGAAAATAAAAATGCAATTCATAAGGCTATACAGGCCTATCAGCAAGCACGTAGTAGTGGCGGTATTGATTCAACGGTGCGTGTTTATGCAAATAATCGGTTACAAACGTTGCAGGGATGATTATGAGGCGTTTATCAATTAGTGAAATATTGTTGCAGTTGAAACTTGTTGATCAAGCGACTTTAGATAAAGCATTAGCCCTGCAACAAAAAAAAGGGGAGCGATTAGGGAAGATTTTGGTGGAGATGGGAGCCGTTTCCGAAGATGTTTTGTTGAAAACGCTATCTGAGCAATGGAACATTCCTTTTGTTGATTTGTCTGCATATCAGATTGATCCGGCGCTGCTAAACCGTTTACCTGAAGTCCATGCTAAGCGGTTTAATGCTATTGTTGTAGCTCAAGATCATCAAAAATTATTAGTAGGGATGTTAGATCCTTTGGATATCAATGCCATTGATGCCATAGAAAAAATTTTAAAACACCCAATAAGTCCCTGCTTAGTTAAGGAAAAAGATCTTTTAACCGTATTTAATCGTAGTTATCGTCGGACTAGTGAGATTCAATCGTTTGCACAAGAGCTTTCGCGCGAAATAGGTCATGACAACACGGTCTCATCCGACACGCTTTTTGAGGAAACCACGGAGGCGGATGAAGACAAAGCGCCTGTTGTTAAATTACTAAACTCATTGTTTCGAGATGCCATTCAAATGGGCGCTTCAGACATCCATATTGAGCCCAATGAAAAATCGCTGCGCATTCGTTTTCGTATTGATGGTGTACTCAACGAGTATGTACTCGATGATAAACGGATTTCTGGCCCGCTCATTCAACGGCTAAAATTGCGCGCTAATTTGGACATTGCTGAACATCGGATCCCCTTGGATGGTAGTTTCAACTTTGAATTAAAAGGCCGAGCGTTTGATGTTCGCCTATCCACCTTACCCACGGTGTATGGCGAGTCTTTAGTCATGCGCTTATTAGACCAATCAACAGCCGTCTCCGATCTGAATAAACTGGGGATTGATCCTGCGATTGTTAGTCGGATTGAAGCAATTTATAGTAAACCCTACGGTATGTTATTAGTCACCGGGCCGACAGGAAGCGGAAAAAGTACAACGCTCTACAGTGTACTTAACCGGTTAAACTCAGCTGACCGCAAAATCATTACCGTTGAAGATCCTGTTGAGTATCGCATTGCACGAATCAATCAAGTGCAAGTGCAGCATAAAATTGACCTGACGTTTGCGATTGTTTTAAGAGCAATATTACGACAAGATCCTGATGTTATCATGGTCGGGGAAATACGCGACGATGAAACCGCAGACATCGCGATGCGGGCAGCCGTCACCGGACATTTTGTTTTGGCAACATTGCACACGAATGATGCTGTGAGCACCGCATTACGGTTAATTGATATGGGCATTGAAGGATTCATGGTTGCTTCGGCAGTCAAAGCCATCATTGGTCAGCGATTAATTCGAAATTTATGCCAGAACTGTAAGCAAGACCACATTCCTGATGAACTTGAAAAAGCGTGGTTATCTTCTTTTAAAATCGATATTGCAACCATCCAATGCAAAGATGCGCCAGGGTGTTCTCATTGTTCAAATGGGTATCTAGGAAGAACAGGCATTTATGAATTATTGGAGTTTAATCATGACATGATCAATGCCCTCCGTTTAAAAGACACGGTCCGTTTTGCTAAAGCCGCCGAAGACTGTCCATCCTATAAACCATTGGCACAATCCGTGCTTGAATTAGTAAAAAAGGGCATTACTTCGATTAATGAAGCCATCCGTGTGGTGGGTGTCGAAAGAGAGTAAAACTTAAGGGATATCGTGGGTTAATTTTTAAGTGACCGTCATCCCTCGCAACAAAGCCACAACTTCAATGGCGAGGATTATCGATGCCAAAATTTAGTTATGTAGGGATGAGTAGCAAAGGCAAAACCGTGAAAGGGGTAATTAACGCCGGATCAGAACAAGCGGCTATTGCTCAACTTCCCGATACCATTGTGTTAACTATTCAAGAAGAAAAAACCTCTGAAGCGAGCGCGCAGCAACCTAAATTGGGCTTACGTGCCAGCTTCGCTGCTCTTTTTGAGCCCAAATTCTCTCAAAAAGAACTGCAACTCTTCTGTCAACAAATGTATACCTTGTTAAAAGCCGGCTTACCTATCATTACGGCGATCACCAAATTAATTGAAACAACACAAAATAAACAATTAGTCGACGCGTTAAGTTTGGTGTTGGTTGCACTGAATCAAGGGCGTAGTTTGTCTTTTGGGATGAGCCAATCGCCGAATATATTTTCTGACTTTGTTGTAACCTTAGTGAAAGTGGGTGAAACCAGCGGTAAATTGTACGTGGTTTTTCATCATTTAACGGAGTTTTTGGAACTTGAAATAGACACAAAAAAGAAGGTTACAAGTGCTTTTCGATATCCTAAAATGGTGATTATCTCTATTCTTATTGCGTTAATGATCATTAATGCGTTTGTTATCCCCTCATTTGCTCAATTATTTGCTAGTTTTCATGGCACATTGCCCATGGCGACACGCATATTAATGGCAACATCCTACGTTATTACAACCTATTGGTATTTGTTCATCGGCATAACAGCCTTTCTCATTTTCGCTTTTCGTTATAGTCTTCAAACGCCGCGTGGTAAAATTATTTGGTCGCAATTTAAGTTAAAAATACCCATTATCGGAGGAATCGTTGGGCGTTTAACTTTATCTCGCTTTACGAAACTGTTTTCGATCTTGTTAGAGGCGGGAATGACCCCTTATGAAAGCATTGAGCTCGTCGGGCGCTCAACGAGCGACGCCTTCTTTTCCCAAAAAATCCTGGAAATTGCTGATCTCATTTCCCGCGGCAATACAATTACTGCCGCCCTGCAACAAATTAATATTTTTCCTCCTTTGGTTTTGCAAATGATTTCTCTGGGTGAGGACTCAGGAAATCTTGACACGATGTTAGGCGAGGTCACGGAGTTTTATCAACGTGAGGCGGAATACGATATTGCCCACATCAGTGAAGCTATTGAGCCTATCTTATTGCTGGTTGTGGGAGCGATGGTACTTGTCTTAGCATTGGGGGTCTTCTTGCCCATGTGGGATATGTCGAGTCAGATGACCAATCAGCATTAATCACCATGATATATTACTCTATGGCAAAATATTAAATCATTATCTATACTCAAAATAAGGGAAGTCTTTATTTCTGTTGTTGTTGATGAGATTACAAGCGGTACACTGAGAAAGCTAAACAACGAAAGGAGTAGTTTACTATGAAAAGCTCATGGATTAATCGTCAACAGGGTTTCACCTTGATTGAATTAGTGATGGTCATTGTCATTATAGGCATTTTGGCTGCCGTTGCTATACCTAAATTTGTTAATTTAGGGGGATCTGCAGCAACCGCTGCGGTGAATAACATGGCTGGAACACTTTCATCAGCCAGTACCGATAATTATGGTGTTTGCCAATCCGCTGGAGTTACGGGTGCTTCTGCCGGTGCTGCTGCAGCTGGTTGCCAAACTGTCACCACCTGCGCGCAAGCGGCAACGTTGGTTACTCCTGCCATTGGTCAAGGCAATACCAACAATAGTCAATATGCACTTGTTCCCAACACGGGCCCTGCCACGAATACCGCAGGTGCTTCGTTTACTTGCACTTTAAACTACACGGGTTCGGGGGGACCGACCAGTGCCACAGTGACGCTTATCTATCAGCCATAAACTTAGCGCACAACTCTAGCAGGCTATGACTCGAATAGCCTGCTTGTTTCATGAGTCAGACTTTAATCATGTTGTAACATGCAACTCAAAACAGGAGAATCAACAGTTCTCCTGTTTTGAGTTGTGACAATTTGAATAGGAAACCTCACTATGGCTACGGATACGATGACTGAGTTGTTGGGGATCATGGTTAATCGCAAGGCTTCTGATTTGCACTTGTCGGCCGGTTTACCTCCTATCTTACGACTGGATGGTGAGCTGGAATTTCTTGACAGACCGGCACTGGATCAGAAATCAACGCTCGAGCTCATTGATTCAGTCATGGTTGAACGTCAACGGGAGCAATATCACCGTGATCTTGAAACCGATTTTTCATTTGCACACCCCGAATTAAACGTGCGTTTTAGGGTGAATGCTTTCATGCAAGAACGTGGTGCTGCAGCGGCTTTCCGTCTTATTCCCAACACAGTTCCAACCCTCGAATCCCTCGGACTTCCTGCTATTTGTCATGATATGGCCAGTTATTCAGGGGGGTTGGTCTTAGTCACCGGTGCCACGGGATCAGGAAAAAGTACCACACTTGCCGCGATGATTGATTATATTAATACAACGCGATCGCAGCATATTTTAACGATAGAAGATCCCATTGAATTTATTCATCAAGCTAAAAAATGTTTGATTAATCAACGTGAACTAGCACGTGATACCACAAGCTTTTCGGCGGCCCTACGCTCAGCACTTCGCGAAGATCCCGATATTATTCTCATCGGAGAAATGCGTGATTTGGAAACCATTCGTCTTGCCTTGACGGCTGCTGAAACAGGACACCTTGTCTTTGGCACGGTACATACAAACTCTGCCGCTCAAACCATTAATCGGCTCATCGATATCTTTCCTGGTGATGAAAAATCCATGATCCGCACGATGCTCTCGACCTCGTTACAAGCTGTTATCGCGCAGCATTTGGTTAAAAAAACATCAGGTGGTCGAATGGCAGCATTAGAAATTATGATTTGTAATGCTGCCATTCGTAATTTGATTCGTGAGGACAAAATTCCACAGATCTACTCTGTTTTACAAACTGGATCCTCGCAAGGTATGCAAACGTTAGATCAAAACTTAATTCAACTATTAAATGCAGGCTCAATTTCTCTGGAAACAGCCAAGCAATATGTGGTTGATAGCTCTATTATAAAAAAATACTGAATGACGATATGGAAAGAAGCGATCTTGATTGATTGAGTTAAGTCTAAGGACATGTATATGAAATTAACATTCATTGGGGTGTCTTCAGCGTTTGCGGTAGGAAAAAATATTTTTCAATCCAATATGTTATTAGAAAGTACCGACGGCCGCCGCTTACTTATTGATTGTGGTAGCGATGCACGGCATGCTCTCCATGCCCTAGGTTATACTTATCGAGATATTGATGCTGTTTACATCAGTCATTTGCATTCTGACCATGTGGGCGGATTAGAGTGGCTTGGATTTTGCCGCCGGTTTAACGCACAACACATGCCTTCCCTTTATATCAGCGAAGATCAGCGTGACACTTTATGGCAACATGTCCTGTCAGGGGGTATGAGTACTTTAGAAGAAGAGCAAGCATCTTTAAGTACGTACTTTAAAATAGAGCCTGTGGTGAATCGTTGTTTCACATGGGAAAATGAACGGTTTGAACTCATCAAAACAAAGCACACCGTGAGCAATGGTAAATTATTGCCTAGTTATGGCTTGCTCATTGGAGAGGCATCAAAAGTATTTATTACAACAGACAGTCGTTTTACGCCAGCGAATTTTGAGGACGTCTATTTAAAATCTGAACTTATTTTTCAGGATTGTGAAATTTCTGCTAACAATACCATGCAACATGCGCGTTATGACGAATTGAAAAAACTACCTCAAGCAATCAAAAAAAAAATGTGGTTATATGGTTATGATAACAGTGAATTACCTAACACGATCCAAGATGGTTTTTTAGGTTTTGTCGTCACAGGGCAGTCATTTTTAATATAGGGATTAACCATGAACAAGAGGACTAATTTCCTAACGCAAGAACAAATTGTTAAATTTTTATCCTCAACCGATTTATTTTCGGGTATCCCTGCGGTTGCTTTACATGACATTGCAGCTCAACTTGAGCCTGTCTATTTAGCTGGGAAAGACACCTTGTTTCATCAAAACACGACGGGTGACAGCTTGTATCTATTAATTTATGGGTTACTTCGCGTCATTAAAGAAAATTCCAATGGATCTAGCAGTGTCTTAGCCGATTTAAGTGCGGGTAGTATTGTTGGTGAAATTGCTTGCCTTATTAGTGAACCTCGAACAGCAAGTGTTTATGCTATCCGCGATAGTGTTCTTCTTAAGATGAGCAGAAAATTGTTTGATCAATTTGTAGAAAAATATCCTCTCGCCATGATGAAAATTGCTCGTCACAGTGTAAAACGCATGGTCATGCCTAAGGAAATCAATCAACCTCAACATGTCACCTGTTTTGCCTTAGTTCCTGCAGGCGATTACCAATTATCCATGGATTTTAGTCATCTTTTTATGAGTAAGCTTTCTGAGTATGGTAAAACGTTACTTTTAACGGAAGATATTTTTGATGAAATCGTCGGAAAAGGAGCTGCAAACACGCCGTTGGAAAATGCTAAAAGCGCTGAAATTGTCGCGAAAATTCATGAATTAGAATCTAAATATCGTTTTTTAGTTTATGTCGCAAATAAAGCTAATTCATGGGCAGAACGCTGTATACGTCAGGTTGATAAAATTATTTTAATAGGACAGCATAATGCCAACCCTGATTTGGGAGAAATTGAACACCTGTTATTTAAGCAGAACACTAAATTAACACCCAATGTTAATTTAGTGTTAATAGCGAACAAGGATCAACAAATACTTACTGGTACGAACGACTGGTACACAGGCCGCACTATTTCACAACATCATCACATCCGCCTTGATGTTGATAAAGACTTTAATCGGATGATTCGTTTAATGACTGGCAATGGATATGGGGTTGTTTTGTCAGGTGGTGCCGCAGCGGCATTAAGTCATGTTGGCACACTCAAAGCGCTTAAAGAATTAAATATCCCGATTGATTTTATTGGGGGAACAAGCATGGGGGCAATTATTGCTGGATTAGCAGCTCTTGAGCTAGATTGTCCGACTATAATTAACATGCTTGAAGATTTTCTCCAAAAATTCTCGCGCCATATCGATTATACCCTGCCAATCATGGCGCTTTTAAAAGGACAAGTCCTAGGCCGATTGTTACGCTCGAGTTTTGGCGAAGACAACATGATCGAAGATCTTTGGATTAATTATTTTTGTGTTTCAACTAATTTAGGCACTAATGCTACTTGTGTCCATGAAAAGAATCTCATGTGGAAAGCGATTCGAGCTAGCATTTCACTTCCGGGCATTTTTCCGCCAGTTCATGATGAATTCAATAGCATATTAATCGATGGTGGAATTTTAAATAATTTACCGATTGATGAAATGAAAAAGCGTATTAACTCCGGAAAAATTATTGCAAGCTCGCTAAAAATTAAAAATCAAACTTTGTTTAAATCAGGTGAATTGGAAGAAGATACGTTGTCAGGTTGGTATCTGTTTTTTAAGCATATTTTGTTGCATAAGCTATGGCAAAATGAAACTAAAAAGAAAAAGAATTTTCTTTCTATTTATAGAATTATTCATCACTCAATGTTAATTGCTAGCAGTAAGCATCAATTGGAAACCATGAAAATGGCTGATTATAATGTGGTTATTGATGTGCAAGAAACCTGGATGCTTGATTTCAAGCCCATGAAAAAAATTATTGAACTGGGGTATCAAACAGCAATGCAGCAATTACAGGACACGGACTTAATTTCACGTCAATAACCGTGTAAATAATTATCATTGCCCTAATAGAATTGATTCTATTCATAGTCAGGAAGAAATTGATGAATCTTTTGCAGCGCTTTATTCGATTTTTTACCAACCCCTCGTTCAAAGTTGATTTGTTAACGATGTTTTTTTCTCTTTTTATTCTCTCTTTTACATCAATCATTTCTTACACTTATTATGAAAACTATCAATCGATGATGCGATTTTCGCGCGGAACAATTGCACTTGTCAGTGCTACGATTCTTGAGAAATTGCAAGAAATAGATTTAGATTTGGAACAAGGCGTTCAAATAACCGAAGCGCTCATGAAAGATAAAAAAAGTGACTATTTAACCAATCCAAGTTTGATTTCATTAATGTTGAATGCTATTCATGATGATAGGAATATTAATCGATTCTATATTGCCAATAACAATGGAAATTTAATTGAATCGGGTAATTTAAAGCTATTCGGGCAAACACATTATTTTTTAAATCCGCAAAAAAAATTACCAACAAATGCTAAATATTGGTTGCGATTTGTCGATAGAAGTCAATCTATTCCAACCGATACGTGGATATATAAAGATTCAAATCTTAAAACGATTACAAAGGAAGTCATAAGTAATACAAACTATGATCCTCGAGGACTACCTTGGTATATTGCAGCCTTACACGCCAATGATGTTGTTTGGTTAGATGCGCATAACTTATTTGAAACCACACAACAAGGTATTACTGTTACTGAAGCAATTAGAAATAATAAGCAAGTGCAGGGAGCGGTAGGTGTTGATGTTTCATTTTTATTTTTTAACCATTTTTTAAAAAAACAAATCATTGGTAAAACAGGGAGTGTTTATCTATTAGATGCCAAAGGTGAAATGATGGCATCGGGCAAACAAAATTTTGATCCTGCTCTTATCAACCTTGCTTATGAACAATTTAAAACAACACGAGAACCTAATTTTGTTTTAAACGTCAATCAAAATAACTATTTAATTTATGCTAATCGGTTGACCATTAATTATGGTAAAAATTGGTATATCATTGTGATTGCTCCTTTCAGTGATTTCTTTGGCGAAATGCTTCAAACACAAAAAGAAGTCATTCTCATGTCACTTTTTATTTTGTTTATCACAAGCATGATTGCTTACTATTTTTCTAAACGTATTTCTGATCCTATTGTGACTCAAGCAAAAGAAATTGACAAAATTACGCGTCTTAAACTTGATAGCGAAGTGCGTATCAATTCTCATATTAAAGAAATTAATATTATGGATAATTCTATTGCTGCTTTACGCGTTGCCTTTCGTTCATTTGCAAAATATGTTCCGCGTGAAGTCATTAAGCAATTAATATTAAGCGGTAAAGAGATTGGTTTAGGTGGTGAAAAACATGAAATTACAATTTTTTTTTCTGATATTGCGAATTTCACAACGTTTAGTGAGTCACTTGATACGGAATTATTATTAAAATCATTAACAGAATATTTTGATGGCTTATCAAAAGTTATTTTAAAAGAAGAAGGCATTATTGATAAATACATTGGTGATAGCATTATGGCTTTTTGGGGTGCCCCATTGCAAAAACCGGATCATGCCATATTGGCTTGTGAGACCAGTCTTTTATGTGTTGAGTTCATTAAAAACTTTAATATCAAGCAGAAGGAACAGAGTAAACCGCAATTTTTTACGCGATTTGGTATTAACACAGGCAACGTCATTGTCGGCAATATTGGTACACTTGCTCGTATGAATTACACGGCCATGGGAGACTCAGTTAATATTGCAGCTCGTTTGCAATCCGTTAATAAAATTTATGATACAACCATTATTATTAGTGAAGCGGTGTATAACAAAATTTGTCATGCAGATTTTATTTTACGACCTTTAGATATTATTGAAGTTAAAGGTAAAAAATATAAAATTAAAATTTATGAATTGCGCGGTAAGATTAATAAAGA
>JAOAUB010000013.1 GCA_030157805.1 Legionellaceae bacterium | reverse complement strand
TTATTGAACTTAAAGTGACGTTGGGTGATACCGTTCAACGTGGTCAACTTCTGGCGGTCATAAGCTCACCTGCTTTAGCTCAAGCCTATGCAGAGTATAATTCCGCGCGCAGTGTTTTTAAATTAACTCGTGAAGCCTTAAATCGAGCTCAAAAAGTGAATCGTGTTGGGGCTAATTCAACGAGGGATATTGAGCTTGCAACAAGCGCTCATGTTCAATCCGTGGCGGAACTTAAACGCACGAAAGCAAATTTGACGATATTGGGCCGTAATAAACGCAATCAGTTAATTATTAAATCACCTTTAAAGGGGAAGGTGACCGCCTTAAATTATGGTCGTGGTTCTTATGTGACGGATTTGACAGTGCCTTTATTGACGATTTCTAATTTTAACTCAGTCTGGGTCACTGCGAATATTCCTGAAAATTTAGTCGGTGTGGTTAGAAAGGGACAACGCGCGGTGGTCAAGCTTTCAGCTTATCCTCAACGGACGTTGTACGGCAACGTGAGTTTTGTGAGTTCTTTTCTCGACCCCGACACGCATCGTAATCCAACGCGTATCACGTTACGCAATTTAGATGGTAAGCTTCAACCGAATATGTTTGCGACAGTCCATCTTTTTCTTCCACAACCAAGCTATATTGTGATTCCCGTTTCGGCCATCTTCATGAATGATGACACGACCTCGGTGTATGTTGAATCGTCACCTTGGTTTTTTGAGCGTCGCGACGTGGTGTTAGGTGATGAAGATGGTCTCAATGTGCGTGTTTTATCAGGATTAACTGTTGGTGAGCGCGTGGTGACCGCGGGAGGAATCTTCGTTAATGATTAATCGTCTTATCGAATTATGCTTTCGGCGTCGGCATATGGTTTGGGGGGCTGCTATTTTAATCGCAATTTATGGTTATATGGCGTGCACGAAGATGACAATTGAGGCTTACCCTGAGTTAAGTGATGTCACGGTTCATGTGGTAACTCAAGTTCCAGGATTGGCTGCGGAAGAAATTGAACAACAAATTACCACCCCTCTAGAGCGCGCACTGGTTAACATGCCAGGTTTGTTTATGTTGCGTTCAAGCAGCACGTTTGCTTTATCTTTGGTGACTTTGGTTTTTAACGACGGGACGGAAGAGTATTTTGCACGAGAACGGGTTTTAAGCGGAATTAGCGATGCTCTATTGCCTGAGGGTGTCCAGCCCACACTTGGCCCATTAACGGGATCGGGCGGTGAAATTTATCGTTATACCTTGGAGTCAGAGACTAAAAATTTGATGGATCTCTCTGAGATTCAACGTTGGATTGTTATTCCTGCTTTAAAGCAAGTGACAGGCATTGCCGATGTGAATAATTTCGGAGGGTTTACGAAAGAGTTTCAGTTGATTCCCGAGCCGGCTAACATGCAGCGTTATGGGCTTGTGTTAAACGATATCATCAAGGCGATAAGCAATAATACAGGTAATGCTGGGGGTGGGCGGGTAACGCGGGGTGAACAAAGTTACATCGTCCGTGGCTTAGGCCAAATTCATACCTTGGAGGACTTAGGATCGGTCGTGGTGACTCAAAAAAACAGTGTGCCGGTTTTAGTTCGGGATTTGGGTGCGGTGCAGTTTGGTCACAAAGAACGTGAAGGAATATTAGGCAAAAACAATAATCCTGACACCATTGAAGGCATTGTGCAAATGCGCAAGCATGAAAATCCTTCGCAAGTTTTGAAAGGCGTTCACGCGAAAATAAAGCAGTTGCAAGGTATTTTAGAACCGATGGGTGTTCATATCGTACCCTACATTGATCGTGATGATCTGGTTAAGCTGACCATCGACAAAGTCACTCATACGGTCATTGAAGGTATTTTATTAGTTGGCGTGGTTTTAATTTTATTTCTTGGTAACCCACGCAGTGCATTGGTAGCTGCCGTTGCGATTCCATCAGCGCTTGTTGCCATCTTCATTCTCATGAATGCAACCCACATGTCGGCCAATTTATTTTCTTTAGGCGCCATTGATTTTGGTGTGATTGTGGATGGAGCCATTGTGGTGATGGAGGCGATTTTACGTCGTCGTGAAGCTAATCCTACAATGGAGCTCACCATGGACGACACATTAAAGACCACTGCTTATGTGGCGCGTCCTATTTTCTTTGCAACCCTTATTATTATTTCGGCGTATTTACCGCTGTTTGCGTTTCAGCGTGCGGAGGGACGGTTATTCACGCCGATGGCTTACACGGTGTCTTTTGCTTTGTTGGGAGCGTTGATCTGTTCTTTGGTCTTGATTCCAGGTCTTGCTTACACTGCGTTGCGTAAACCGCAGAAAATTAGGCATAACAAGACCTTGATTTGGTTGACAGAGCAATATCGTGAAAAATTAGGGCAATTGCTCCTTCGCCCCAACATTGCCTATGGTCTCGGATTGATAACGTTAATGTTCGTGGTATTTCTAGGCGGTACAGCGGGCCGTGAGTTTTTGCCAGATTTGGATGAGGGAGCGCTTTGGTTGCAAGTGAGCATGCCTTCGGGGTTGTCCTTCGAAAAAGCCAATGACATGGCCACGGAGTTGCGACGCACACTTCTTGAATATCCCGAAATTTCTTACGTTGTGACTCAGCTTGGTCGCAGCGATGAAGGGACGGATCCGTGGACACCATCTCACATGGAGGTTCCGGTCGGTTTAAAACCTTACGAGCAATGGCCTTATAAGGAAACCAAAGCGGAGCTTATCGCTAAGTTGACGGCGCGATTTGCAACCATGCCAGGTTATACGATTGGTATTAGCCAGCCCATTATTGATAACGTTAATGATTTAGTCGGTGGGGCACACAGTCCCTTGGCTTTGCGAGTGTATGGTGACGATTTGAAAGAGTGTCGCCGTATTGGTCAGCACGTGGTCAAAATTTTAAAATCAATTCGTGGTACGGCTTCAGCGTCCATTTTTCAAGAGCCGCCCATTCCTCAAATTGCTATCAAGATGGACAGGGACAAGATGGCTCGTTATGGAATTAATGTGGCGGATGTGACGCAATTAATTCAAACGAGTCTTGGCGGGGGTCCTGTCGCTAGAGTGTACGTGGATAAACGCATTTATAATGCGACAATTTATTTCTCTAAAGCGAATAAAAAGAGCATTGAAGCGCTTGGTAATTTATTTTTGAATAGCTCAACTGGCGCTCAAATTCCTTTATCTGAACTGGCAACCATCACGTATCAAACGGGTGAGAGTAATATTGCGCATGAAGAAAGTGAGCGACAGGTGACGGTGCGTATTGATAATCGTGGTCGTGATCTGACGTCGTACCTTCATGAGGCACAAGAGCGGATTAATAAAGAAGTTAAATTTGATTCCAGTCAATTTCGTCTTCAATGGGCAGGTCAGTTTGAAAGTCAACAACGAGCTCAAAAACGGTTGGTAACCATTTTTGGCATGATGATCTTGCTCATGGGGCTGCTTTTATTTTTTGAGTTTCAAAAATTACGTTTAGTTGTTTTGATCTTGGGTGTTGTGCCCATGGCAACGTTGGGTGGGCTGATTGTCCTGCATCTTACCGGCGAGACGTTGAATGTGGCGACCGCAGTGGGTTTTATTGCCTTGTTTGGTGTTTCCGTACAAAACGGTATTATTATGATCTCAAACATTCGACGGGTTCGTTCGACAAGCGAATCCTTAGTGTTGTCGGTGGTTGATGGTGCTTCAGAGCGTTTGCGCCCGGTGCTCATGACCGCAACCGTGGCCTCGTTTGGCATGTTGCCCGCAGCTCTTGCAACGGGTGTTGGAACGGATGTACAACGTGGACTTGCGACTGTTGTCGTCGGTGGCTTATTTGTGTCGACATTGCTGACCTTGTTTATTTTACCCACGTATTATTATGCTATCGAGCGATTTTGTGAGCGGGGTGGATTGAAGTTTTTGGGGATGCGGCGATGAGACGGATGAAACGAGGTTTGTCTTTGATCGCAAGCCTTATGTTAATGAGTTGTGCTGTCGGGCCTAATTACAAAAGACCTCATGCCCCCATTCCTACGACATACACGTCAAATTCAAGTCACACGGGTATGTCGCAACTTCTTGAGCCTAAAAAAGAAGTTCCAGAACAATGGTGGGCTTTGTTTCATTCGAAGCCATTAAATGAGTTGGTGTTGGCGAGTTTACATCACAATCCTAACGTAGGCGCTGCTAAAGCGGCATTACGGGCGTCGCTTGAAAATGTGTATGCTCAAAAAGGAGCGTTTTATCCTTTCATCGGGGCCTCCTTTTCTCCGTCGCTCGTGCAAACAGCGGCCGTGTTGCAAAGTAATTTAGCGAATAATCGATATAATTATTCTTTGTATACCGGTCAGCTTTATGTTTCCTATACCTTGGATATTTTTGGCGGTGTTCGTCGGCAATTGGAGTCTTTGATCGCCCAAGCGGAATTTCAGCGACTTGAGTTAGAAGCAACTTATCTGACGCTGAGTACGAATGTCGTAAATGCCGCGATTCAAGAAGCGGCTTTACGGGAAAAAATTGCAGCAACGCGACAAATTATAGCGAGTCAAACCGAAATTGTTGCCATCTATCGACAACGACTTACCTTAGGTGATGTGGCTTTAGCCGATCTTATCACCGAAGAAGCTGCTTTAGCGGCGAATGAAGCCACGTTACCGCCGCTTGAACTACAGCTTGCGGAGCAGCGTGATTTATTGAATGCGCTGACTGGGCGTTTTCCGGATGATAGGCGTACGCCCGTTTTTAAGTTGGGCTCTTTACGGCTTCCTAGGGAGCTGCCTATTTCACTTCCTTCCACGTTGATAGAACATCGTCCTGATATTCGTGCCGCGGAGGAGCAAATGCGTGCAGCCAATGCCCTCATTGGTGTCGCCGTTGCGAATCGCTTACCGAATGTCACCATTGGAATAACGAGCTTAGGTAGCGCAGCACTTGATTTTTCAAGCTTGTTTGCTTCTAACACGCCTTTTTGGGCGATGGCAGGACTGATTGCGCAACCTGTTTTTGCGGGGGGGGCGTTGTTGCATAAACAACGTTTTGCAAAGAAAACCTATCAGCAGGCGGTGGCACAATATCAATTAACGGTGATTAATGCATTTCAAAATGTGGCAGATGTTTTGAAATCAATTCATTTTGATGCCATGGCATGGCGCGCTTATAGCAAGGCTTCACGGGTTGCGTTTAAGAGTTTAACAATAGCTCGTCGTCAATTAGCTTTGGGCAACCACAGCAGGCTTTTGGTTTTAACCAATGAGCAGTTGTACCAACAAGCGAGGTTGAATTTAATTCAGGCAGAAGCGAATCGCCTCACCGATACGGCAGCTCTTTTTCAAGCGCTAGGCGGTGGTTGGTGGAACAGGGAATGCCAACACGCCGTTTATGCGAAAGTCCAGACGAAATCACCCGTAAAGGCATAATCCATCGGTGTTTGAGTGCCATTGAGAGTTTGTGCGACCGGCAGGCTCAATCCGACTTGCAAGATCATTTTTTGAGTCGATAACCATAATGACGGTGTGAGCGTCACGACATTTCCTCCGGTATTGGGGAGGCTTTGCCCATACATCGTATCTTGTTTCGTGTATTGTCCGTTGAATTCAAGTAATCCAATCACGACAACGCGATCAGTGATTCCTAAAATATTGCGTCCAATTCCGGCTTGGTAAAAAAATTGCGAGCCTAAGCGTAAGTGATCGCCGGTTGTTGTTAGTAAATACCCTGGTGAAACAAACCCTAACCAATCGACGTAAGTGCGATTGTAAGTGAGTCCACCAAAATACGTGGGTGCGCCGTAAGACGTGGGTATCCCTTGTTTGTTAGTGCTTTCGCTTGTTTCAGTAGGGATCGTGATTGCGCCTATCCAAGTGGCTTCATCCTGATATCGCGCATTTTCAGTATTATAAAAGGCGTGTTCTAGTTGTACGGTGAGATCATCCAAGCCTAAGTGATAATTATTTCGAGTTTGGTAATCTGATTTAAAGGGAATATTGAAGTACAGGGCGGAGTTGTCGGTCAATCCATAAATTAAGGTGGTGTTTAAGTTGTCAATGGTACCGCCAGCAGGCGCGACATTATAAGAATTGATATCCACTTGCATGTGGCCTTGTCCAATGATCGTCTGGCCAAAGGACATTAAAGGGCCGGGCTGTTGCGAATTGGGCAGGGAAAAATTGCCTGTATTGGATACTGAATTGCCATGCGCTAGTGTGAATTTAAAAAACACCGAAAACAAAACGAAGACAATATTGAATCGATTCATGGTGAAATAATTTTAGGTTTAACGATATCTTTCATCGGCTGTATTTTGCGCGATGACTAAGGTGATTCACCGCGCGTATCGTCGTGTTAAACAGACTCTAACTCGACTGATGGATGTTTCGCTGCGGCGACAGCTTCCACTTTTTGGCAAGCGCGTATTAAGAAGCCAACAAGCTCACGCACTTCACCAGCAAGCAATGAAAAATTAGCATCAAATTTTTCATGTTCATCACCTAATTTGCCATTTTCTTTGAAAGTTTCTTCTAAGTAATCAATGCATTTTAATTGTTTTAATTGGAAATTTTCGGTGAGAACAAATTGAATGCGGTCATGCCAGTTGAGTTCAACGGAAGACACACAATAGCCTTCTTGCAGTAGCGTATCAATCTCATTGCCATTTTGTTCAATGTCTTTGCAATTGTATTGACTTTTATCATCTTGACTTTTGATTAACACACAGCGTCGACCTAAGGAGAGGCCTTCAGGTAGGCCTTGGGGTTCACTTAACCAGCGACCAAATAATTGGCTTAAACTTACTTCAACGGCCAAGGGGACGGCAGCAATAGGTCCCAGCGTTTTGATGAGCTGCGACATGATTTCCGATGCTTTGTTTTGGTTGGCATGGTTGATAATAACCCATTGTTTAAACGTGTCGATGTAGAGCCAATCTTTCTTTTGGACTGTAAAGGCCTTGGGTAAAAGTTCAAATTCAATTTCTTCTTTGAGTTGTGCAACTTCTGCGCGGCGCATCGGGCGTTGCTGGTTTAATTCAAAGGCTTCTAATTTTTCATCCATCTCATGACGAATAACGCTTGATGGAAGTAGGCGTATTTCATGGGCAGACACAAGGATGTGACAATTGCAGATGGTATAGAATTTTTCATCGCGATCAGCAAAGGGATTAACCCAGCCTTGCGATTGACGGGCATGCGGTGGACAGGGCTTTAAGCGTAGCTCCTCCAAGGCGTTGTTTAATGTTTCAGGACTCATCGCAAAAGGAGTTTGGAGTTGATAGACTACGATATTATTAAACCACATGATGATTGCCTTAATGGATAAAATTGGATTGCCAAATCATCTGGTATTCACCCCGTTGATGTCAAATAAAAAATGAATAATTACGTTAAGGAACAAGCCAAGGAGTTTTTGCAAGGTTCAGTTGAACGAGTGACCTTCCATAGCGAAGACAGTGGATTTTGTGTTTTACGCACCAAAGTGAAAGGGCATCGTGAACTGGTGACGGTCACAGGCAGTGCTGCGGCCATTACGGCGGGGGAGTACATTGAGTGTCATGGCGTTTGGATTAATGATAAAAAGCACGGTCTGCAATTTAAAGCGCACCAACTGAACGTCGTTGCGCCGACCACGTTAGAAGGCATCGAAAAATATTTAGGCTCGGGCATGGTAAAAGGCATTGGGCCGCATTTTGCCAAGAAATTGGTGAGCGCTTTTGGTGCGGCGGTGTTTGATGTCATTGAATTGGAGCCTGAGCGCTTAACGAGCTTAGAAGGCATTGGTAAAAAACGAAAAGATCAAGTGGTGTCCGCTTGGACTGAGCAAAAAGCCATTCGTAATATCATGGTTTTTTTGCAATCGTATGGTGTTGGCACCGCGCGGGCCGTCCGTATTTATAAAACCTATGGCGATGATGCCATTGAGAAGGTGCGTGAGAATCCGTATCGTTTGGCGTTGGATATTTATGGCATTGGTTTTAAAACTGCGGATGTTTTAGCGGAGAAGTTAGGGATTGCGAGAGATTCTTTGTTGCGTGCGCAGGCAGGGGTTCGTCATGTTTTGCAAGAAATTTGCGAGAATGGGCATTGCGCGGCCGAATGGAATCAATTGGTCGTAGCCAGTAATCAATTGTTAGACATTCCCATCGCGATTATTGAGCAAGCAATTAGTGACGAATTGCGTGAGGAGCGTTTGGTTGCCGACCTCATTGATGAGGCGCGGTGTATTTATCCGGTAGCACTGTACAAGGCGGAGTCCAAAGCGGCGGAACATATCATGCGCTTGAATCGAGGTAGTCCACCTTGGGGTTCGCTTGATTTGAGTAAGGTAATTCCGTGGGTTGAAGAACATACTTCCTTAAAGTTATCCGCATCGCAGCAAGAGGCGCTGAAATTGGTGCTGACTTCAAAAATGGCTATTATTACGGGTGGCCCCGGCGTGGGAAAGACCACGTTAATTAATAGTCTTTTGAAAATTATTCGCGCTAAAAAAAGGGGAGTTTCATTGTGTGCGCCGACGGGACGTGCGGCAAAACGTTTGACAGAAACAACGCACTTGCAGGCTAAAACCATCCATCGTTTGCTTGATTTTGATCCTAAAACCTTTGGATTTAAACACAATCAGGACAACCCCTTGCCGCTGGACGTGTTGGTGATTGATGAATCGTCCATGCTTGATATTGTGTTATTGAATCATTTATTAAAAGCGATCCCAAACCATGCCGCGGTTATTTTTGTTGGCGACATTGACCAATTGCCTTCCGTGGGGCCGGGCTCGGTGTTGTCGGATTTGATTGCGTCGGGAGTCATCACGACTGTGCGTTTGACGGAAGTTTTTCGTCAGGCGGCGAGTTCAAAAATCATTCTCAATGCGCATCGGGTGAATCAAGGTAAGATGCCTTTGCCTAATGAGTCGACGAACAGTGATTTTTTTACGATTTATGCGGAGACGCCCGAAGAAATTCATAGTCAATTGATGGAAATTGTGTGTCGTCGTTTACCGAAGTTTTATCAATGCAATGCGGTGCAGGACATTCAAGTCTTGACGCCCATGAATCGCGGTGGTCTCGGTAGTCGTGGTCTTAATGTGGCATTACAGCAGCAGTTAAATGGACATTCTGAGCCTAAAATTACGCGTTTTGGTACGACGTTTTCGCCGGGTGATAAAGTGATTCAAATCGTTAATAACTACGATAAAGAAGTGTTTAATGGCGATTTAGGCTTGATTGAACGCATTGATTTAGAGACGAATCTTATGACGGTTCGTTTTGATCAGGCGAGTAAAGTGTATGAAGCTCACGAGTTGGATGAGTTAAATCTTGCTTATGCTATCAGTATTCATAAAAGCCAAGGCTCGGAGTTTCCTATGGTGGTTTTACCGCTAGCCATGCAGCATTTTACGTTATTAGCACGAAATTTGTTGTATACCGGCATGACGCGCGGTAAAAAATTGGTGGTTTTAGTAGGTCAAAAAAAAGCGATAGGGATGGCGGTGAATAACAATAAAGAAGCAAATCGTTTAACCAAATTAGCGCAGCGTTTGATGTCGGCGGATACTTCTCTATCATAGCGATGATCCGTTTTTACAAGCCAAAACGGAAGATCTTGAATGGCGATTATCAGCTTTTGGTTTTTGGTAGGCCTTGGCGTGAAGATCAGAATGACTTTTGTAACCGTCATAAAAATACTTCGCAATCAGATTAATCAGCGGGTCACTGATCCCATTTAAAAAAGCATAGTGCATGTTGTCGTTGGTATGATGAATGCGGTGGTGTTTTTTAGATAAAAGCACGCCATAATTTTGTAACAGAGTGATGAGGCCGTGTTGATTATTGGCGTTATGACACCAATAATGGGACACTTCGGCCACGGAAGAAAGAATGCCAAAACAAACTAAACCAAAATTAATTCCGACAGGCAGTGTCGTTGTGTGCTGCATGATGACCAATATCATCAAATAAAATAGCAACCAAATTTTTGAACCTGTTTCATCGAAATAGACTTTTAAAGGATGTTTATCGGTATAGCGTGGTGTGACATGGTGCAGATGGAAAGTAGCAATTAAGGGACCGAAGATGGCGTGATAATGCGTGTTATTGTCCATGAATAAATGAACTAATCCGTTGATAAAATCAGTTAAAATGTAAGCGCAGATGAAAGGAATGATTAGGCTTAAGGGTTCAATAGGAACATTCATTTGGTAAAATTGCAGCGCCGTGATGAATTGTAAGCTAATAACCATGATCGAGACTAAAAGCCCTATTTTTTTATACATAAAACTGGCATGGTAGCGGTCCATGGCTATTTGAAACTCTTTGGTTTTGATGAGCAATTCATTTTTTTCATAGATCTGATCCTGTGCGCTATGGATTAGACATTCAGTGGCTTTATTCATGGACGTTCCTTGATTAACTGTTCAACAACACTGGGATCAGCCAAGGTCGAGATGTCGCCTAAGTCATTCAGTTGATTGCTTGCAATTTGACGTAAAATACGACGCATAATTTTTCCGGAGCGCGTTTTGGGTAAGGTTTGGGCCCATTGAATTTTTTCAGGAGCGGCTAACGGACCAATTTGATCTCGAATTTGTTGTGTGAGCTCTTGTTTTAAATGATCACTAGGGATAATGCCAATTTGAGTGCTGACAAAGGCATAAATGCTTTCGCCTTTAATCTCATTGGGGATCCCAACCACGGCCGCTTCAGCAACAGCAGGATGCGATACTAACGCACTTTCTACCTCTTCAGTGCCAATACGATGCCCTGAAATATTGAGTACATCATCGGTGCGGCCGGTAATCCAAAAATCACCAGAGGCTTGGCGATAAGCGCCATCGCCAGTTAAAAAAGCACCGGGAAATGGTTTGAAATAAGTGTCAATAAATCGTTGTGGGTCGCCGCAAATCGTTTGCATCAAACCTGGCCATGGTTTTTCAAGGAGTAAATTTCCTGATTGATTCACTTGTACGGGTGTTCCTTCGTCGTTAACAAGAGCCGGAACTACACCAAAAAATGGCCAGCCGACCGAGCCGGGCACTAAGGGCGTGGCTCCTGGAAACTGGGTGAGCAAGATGCCGCCGGTTTCGGTTTGCCACCAAGTATTCACAATAGGGCAACGTTTTTTACCGACCACGTCGTAATACCACATCCAGGTGTCGGGGTTGATGGGCTCACCCACGGTTCCTAATAGTTTAAGACTGTCTCGACGGGTGCTCTTGACCCAGGAATCCCCTTCACGGCGTAAAGCGCGGATAGCGGTGGGTGCCGTGTAGAAAATATTCACTTGGTGTTTGTCAATAATTTCCCAATAACGAGCGAAGGTCGGATAATTTGGCACGCCTTCAAAGAGTAAGGTGGTGGCACCATTTGCTAATGGGCCATAAACAAGGTAGGAGTGACCGGTAATCCAACCGACATCAGCGCTACACCAATAAACATCGTGGTCATGGTAATCAAACACATAGCGATGTGTCATGGCCACGTAGACGAGATAACCGCCGGTGGTGTGTACTATGCCTTTGGGTTTTCCCGTTGAGCCTGATGTGTAAAGAATAAATAAGGGATCGGAGGAGTCCATAGGCTCCGCGGGGCAGTCTTTGGACGCGGTTGACATGATGGTGTGATAGCAAATGTCGCGTGATGAGTTCCAATCGATGGGATTGCCTGTTCGTTTCACGACGACAAGATGTTTTACTTTCGGACAGTCTTTTAGAGCGATATCGCAATGTTGCTTCAATGGAATGATTTTTTCGCCACGCAGCGCCTCATCCGCGGTGATTAATAGTTGGCAATCGGCATCGAGAATACGATCTTTTAAGGCATTGGCTGAGAAACCTGCAAAGACCACCGAGTGGATTGCACCAATCCGTGCGCAGGCGAGCATGCTAATGACGGCTTCGGGAATCATGGGTAAATAAATACAGACGCGATCCCCTTTGTTGATGCCGAGTTCACGCAAGACATTTGCAAATTGACAAACTTGTTCATGAAGTTGGTGATAGGTGAGAGATTGGGTTTCAGAGGGATCATTGCCTTCCCAAATAAGCGCGATTTGATTTCTGCGGGTTTCCAGATGTCGGTCAACGCAGTTATAACAGGCATTGAGTTTGCCGTTGATAAACCATGCAACATTTCCTGACTGAAAATCTCCATGAATGACCGATTGCCAGGGCGAAAACCACGTGATGAATTGTTGGGCTTGTTCGTGCCAGAATTCCGCCGGGTGTTCAATGGAATGTTGATAAAAGGCATGATATTGTTCATGATTAATGTGAGCCTTGTTAGCAAACTCACTAGGAACGGGATAGGGGGTTTGATGACTCATTGTGACTATCCTTGTGAAAACAACGAAGTGGCTTTTTAAGATGTGCGAAGTATAGCTTTTTTTTTCTTAAGCTTGCACTCAAAGTAGGGACAACATGCCAAAATTATTAACGCAACACAACATGATCCCTTTTATTGTGGCGCTTTCATTTTTTATGGAAGGGGTTGATAGCACGATTATCAATACAGCGATTCCTGCCATGGCGCACAGTTTGTCGGTTAATCCGGTGGATTTGAAGGTGGCGCTGATAAGCTACTTGTTAAGTCTTGCAATTTTTATTCCTATTAGTGGTTGGGTCTCCGATAAATTCGGATCCAAAAAAGTATTTATCAGTGCCTTATGTATTTTTACCCTCAGTTCACTTTGGTGTGGTTTTGCACAATGTGTGAATGAGCTTGTTATTGCGCGATTTGTTCAGGGCTTTGGTGGGGCCTTGGGATTACCGGTTGGGCGTTTAATTCTTGTTCGAACTTTTGGACGTGAAAATTTAATTTCGACGATGAATCGCGTGGTGACGGTAGGGACTTTAGGCCCTATGTTGGGGCCGGTCATTGGTGGTTTTATTACAACGCATTTTTCTTGGCACTGGATTTTTTGGGTGAACATTCCCGTGGGTTTGCTGGCGATTGGATTGGCTTATTTTTGGCTGGAGGATGGTCAATTCCACGCAGTTCCTCGTTTGGATAAAGTGGGTTTTGTTTTATTCGGTGCGGCTCTAGCAGGTTTTAGTTTTGGTTTGGCGGCTCTTAGTGAAACAACGGTGAACAGTTCCATTGCTTTAAGTATTATTCTTTTCTCAGTCATGTTGTTAGTCGCTTATACATTGCATTCACGAGGCTGTGCACACCCTATTGTTAAAATGGAACTATTGAGTTTGAGAACGTTTCGAGTTTCGGTCATGGGTAATCTTGTGTCACGTTTAGGTTTTGGGGGTATTCCTTTTTTAGTGCCTTTGTTATTGCAGGTTGGGCTTCATTATCCTCCGGAGTGGTCGGGGATGTTGTTGGCGCCGATTGCCATTGGGGTGTTGATAGGTAAGCCTTTGTTTTTGCCGTTATTGCGCGTTTTTGGGTATAAGCGATTATTGATCATGAATACTTTTTTTTCGGGATTGGCCATTTGGGTTTTCACAAGCATCGATGCTAATACGCCGATTTACGTGATTGCTTTTTTGACGTGTGTGTACGGATTTATTTTAACGCTGCAATACAGCTCGATGAATTCCTTGGCGTATGCTGAGGTGTCCTCGGATGATCTCAGTGCCGCAACGAGCATTATGAGTACGTTACAACAATTGGCGCAGAGTTTTGGTGTCGCCAGCAGTGCCTTATTTATCCGTTTATTTTCATTTGTCTTTTATGGTAATTTGGTATTAACCCCCGCCGTTTTCCATTACACTTTTTTTGCGGTTGGTTTTTTTACGCTGTTATCCACGTTGGTTTTTTTGCAACTTAAGCCTTGGGATGGGCAGCAGCTGATTAAGTGACGTAAGATGTTTTGTTCGGTTGTTATTAATCACCGGAGTCTAGAGCGAGGATGCATAGGCTCTAAAACAATAAGGATATCGTATGTCAGAATTCACTGTGGATTTAAAATCATTGCCTGATAATTTAAAACGTGACTGGGGCTGGCTTTTTGCTCTTGGGATGTTATTTGTCATCTTAGGTGGTATTGGCTTTTACATGACGATAGGTTTGACTTTAATGAGCATGATATTTTTTGGGGTATTACTCATTATTGCAGGATTTTCACAATGGCTTGATGTTTTTAAAAGCAGACAATGGAAACCTGCTTTTTGGCATGCCTTCATCGCCGTGCTTTATATGGTAGGCGGTGGACTGGTGATCTACGATCCCTTTTTAGCTTCCGCATTGATGACGATGTTACTGGCCGGTGTGTTGATTCTTATTGGCGTGAGTCGTTTGATGATGGCGTTATCAATTAAAAAGTCGGCAGGTTGGGGATGGTTATTACTTGCGGGTCTTGTTGCGATTTTTTTAGGGCTTTTGATTTTATTACAATGGCCTATGAGTGGATTATGGGTAATTGGCTTATTTATTGCTGTTCAAATGATGGTGGACGGATGGTCGTATATTTTTATAGCCCTGGCCCTTCGCCGAGCGTAGTTCATTAAAAAGGAGAGATCATGAAAAAAATAATAACCACAGTTGTTGCTTGTTTAATTTGTTTTTCACTAAGTGTGCTTAGTGGATGTAACACGGTCAAAGGCGCTGGACAAGACATATCTAATGGCGGCAAAGACATTGAGCGAGCTGCCACGAGCATGTCCCATTGATGTGTTTATCAACATCATGATGAGCTGTGAATCTATAAGGACTGCGCTTGGATAATTTCTGGGCGTAATCCTTTAATGTTTTTTTGATCAAACGTTCGTTTAATCGTCTCGCGAAGTTCATGTTTAGTGCTGTCTGCTTGAGATGTTTTAGTCCAGATAATGAGTTTAAGTTGTACGGCGTAGTGCAAAAAATCGTCAAGAATAACGTCTGGAGCTGGTTTTTTCAAAACGTGTTCATTTTGATCGGCAAGATGTATCAACAGCGCTTTCACTTCCGTCAGATCGCAGTCATAAGACACATCAACTATTAAATCAATTCGACGAGTAGGAAAATAACTTAAATTAGTAATTTCTGATTTGATTAAGGTTTCGTTCGGGATGCGAATGAGCGTGTTATCGGATGTTTTAAGTTTAGTTGAGAGTAAATCAATGGAGTCGACCACCCCAGCAGTTCCTTTTATAGAAACAGAGTCGCCAATTTTGAAAGGATGTTCAAATAACAAAAATATGCCACTGATTAAATTGGAAACGGCCGTTTGAGCAGCAAAACTGATGGCCACGGTAAATACTCCCGCCGCACCTAACAACACACTCAGTTTGAAACCCAACGATTGCAAGCTGATAATAAAAAAGACAGAAAAAATAATATAAAATAGGGAGCGCTTGATAAGTAAGGTATGGTGACGTGAAAAACGCGTTGTAAAGGCATGCTCGGCGAGCACGCTGATCTTTTTAGCAACAAAATAGCCTATCATCAGTAAGCTTAGGGCATATATCAAGGTTAGCCATTTATTCGAGTCAACAAACGTCATAATATGGTGCATCAAGTTTTCCCTTACAATTGAGACCCAAGATACTAACATAATTGTTCATGGCCTTCTGCTATTTATTGAGAGCATGGCAATTTTTATATTTTTTGCCACTACCGCAGGGGCAAGGTGCATTGCGGGGAGTGGTTTGTTTGAGCGGAATTTTTTGGGATTTAAAGGGTTTGCCATCACAATAAAACCATTGACCATCCAGACACTGAAATTGGCTGTGTTCATGAAGAGTTCTTAGGACGTTTTTATCTTGATAACGTGCAATAAATTCCACAAATCCTACATTTTTATTGTGAGGATCAAGGCCCGAATTAATGATTTGCAAACCCAACCATTCGGCGTTCTTAGCCCATAATGCGGCATGCTCTTCATTAAAATCCAAGCGTGCTTTGCCGCACATGGTCTTTTTGATGTAAGCGATATCTCCACGCGTGTAAGCAGTATAGCGCGATCGCATGAGCGCCTCGGGTGTTTGGGGGAGCGATTGTTCATTAAGGTACTCACCACAACAACGTAAATAATCTTTTTGAGAGCCGCAAGGGCATGGGTTCATGGCGATATCCTAAAAATATTATGACAACGAAGGCAATGTTCTTGTTGGTCTTAAGGTTCTGAAAAATGGCCCCTATCATTTTGTTATGATAT
>JAOAUB010000012.1 GCA_030157805.1 Legionellaceae bacterium | reverse complement strand
ATCATGCTCTTCGGCATGAAAAGATTATACTTAACAGCCGAAGAAAAAAACCTCTTGAGCTACGTCATCAAGCTTGTGACAATAGAAACGAAGGGGATCGAATTAAAGCGATTTCACTACGCTCTGAAGGCTGGGCTGTTCCTCAAATTAGCCAAGCTTTACGCCTGCAAGAAAGCAAGCATCATTAACATGGCCATAACAGAGCATAGATTTTTATAGCCGTGGCCATAATTATGCTCAAAATTATACCCTTGATTCTTTAGCGAATTAAACGTTTCATTCTCGATTTTAGATAGGCGGGAATCGCTGCTATAAATTGAGTTTTACTTCAACTTCAACTTCAACTTCAACTTCAACTTCATCATCATCTTCATCTATCAAATTGATTGCAGCTGAGGAAGAAGGCGCTATAATGCTTTTGTCTATCGGAGTTTTTTTGGAGCGAGTAGTACACTGCTTTTCTTCGTTTCTAGACTCCTCCTCATTTTCTTGACTTTCGGTAGCCATCTCACCTTGAACGTCAATTCGTACATTGGGGACTAATGCATGGTGAAAACTACCAATGTCTTTAAAAAATCCCGATGCCATGCTTTTCGAAGTGGACTCATAGTTTTCAAGAGCAACTAGAACAGCTGATGAAAATGCTATTGTTCGTAACAATTCAGGTTTAAGAACTATCTGAGAGTGCAAAAAATAGTTGCTATGGGTGCTGAAATAACAATGCCTTTGGATGAAGCGCGGGATCGCGTCAATAGCACCGTACAAGGCTGCTTTACCGGATTCTATGACAATGCCATTTCTAATTAATACTCCTCCTGCTACTAAGTCCAAAATTTGTTCGAAGTATTTACCAGAAGAATCTCGGGTATAAACTTGCGTTACTTTAGCGCTGGTATTTCTGCCAATAAATCCAACCACACTGACATTAGGTAAAAACAAACTAAGCAATCGAGCAGAAGAACAAAACCCAACTCGCCTTTCAGGGTCATAATACTCTGCCGCAGAGTAGCAACAGCTTAGAACAATCTGCTCTACAGGAGCATTTGCCGCTGTCTCTAGATTCTTTATAAATTCGATAAATTTATGAAGATGGAACAACTCATCCTGTTCTTGAGCTAGATTTCCAAATAAATACCCGGGAAGTGCATGCGCTTCTAACCAAAGAGTGAGACCAGACCTTTTTCCTTTATTTGTCCAGGGCTTTAAATCAATGGAATGTGCCAAAAAATTCATAGCATTTTTGTTGATAACCCCATATCCGCAATGGTCAACTACAACTTTTGCACTTTTAAACCGGACAGCGCTATCTTGTTCGTCATAAGGAGAATTTACGATAACAACTTGAGGCTTATCTAATTTTATTAATCCAGAACGCTTCGGAAACAAAATAGCAGCTAAATCTTTGGGCATTTTTATAACACTCCTCAACCTTTAATTTCCGTATATTAAATTATTAAACAGTTAAAGCATATTAAATCACTTTTGATTACAATACAATCACCGTGCATGCAAATTGGTCACGAGTTTGGTACCTTGGACCAACCGAGATATCAAACTCTGAGTTAACTAAAGCGTTGGTCTGAAGGTTGTTGCTTCTTCTTCTTCTGCTTCGTCGTCGTCGTCAGATTCGTTTCTTCTTTTTACTTCCTTTACAGCATCAGCGATTTGGTGGTCACCATAGCATCGAACTCTATAGGGGCAACATTTAGCAGTTTCCGGGGCATTAGTAGGTGCATAATAAGTAGTTTCCTTTTTTTTATCGTCCACTGTTATATCAATCAATCCACAAGCAAATCCCATGTATTTATAGTTACAATACAATTCTCGACTGTAGCGCTCTTTGACATTACCGTTGTTATAAATAACGGCAGCTTCGTGTAGACTAACAACGATAGGGCTATAGGTCTGACCCTTCTTTTCATACAAGCCGTCAATTTTAGCACACGCATGTTTGCCAACAAATCCTACCACGTTCACATCCGGTAAAAAATAACTTAACATTCTTGCCGGTGAACAAAAAAATGCCCCGTTGTCAGGGTTAAAAATTTCATTGGCAGTAAAACAGCCGCTTAACACAACATTGACTACCTTTAAGCCGGTTCTATCTTCAATTGCCTTAACAAAGTGACGAAATTGACTTGTGTCTTTGAATTCATCTTCTTTATTGCCTTCACTACCAAAAAACCAACCAAGCCCACCATGGGCATCAATCCAAATAGTAAGCTGCGGTGTAGTACCCTTAATTACAACAGGCTTAACTGCACTCTCAAGTTCTTTTTTGGTAGCCGTCCACTTAATTTCCTGTTTATTAAGCACAATAAAGCCAAGATCATTTAACAGTTTCCAAGCAGATGAAGCATTAGTCGCTGCGTCTTTTTTATCCCAAGGAGAGCGAACATGGATTACCTTAGGTTTCAAATCGCCATGTAAATCACTTCTGTAGGGATAAAGTATCTGTTGAGCTTTAGGGCATTCAGGTACAGGTAGTGTTTGTTGTTTTTTATTTGGCATAAATAATCCTTATTGTTATAATCCAAATGAATTCAGATTGTTCAATTTAATACTATTATAGACAACCAATATAAAAAAAACATTAAGAACAAAGTATTTTATTGTTTGGACTAGCGGCCTCAAATTAAATGTTATCGAAGGAGATAAAAGAGCTGGTCGACCGACTCAAAAGGCACCGGCAATCGAGAGTTACCTCGATCGCAGTAGGAACACCAGTCGCCTGATGCCCCTACTGCAACCATCTAAGTGATTGCAAAACGCTCTTAATGACTAAAGGCACTACCACTTTCATTGCTCAATTTGCCTTCGGCTTTATAGTCTTGGATGTGCTTAATCATCGTCGATTGATGCAGGCATCAATGAGGAACAGCCCAGCCTTCAGAGCGTAGTGAAATTGCTTTAATTCGATCCCCTTCGTTTCTATTGTCACAAGCTTGGTAACGTAGCTCAAGAGGGTTTTTTCTTCG
>JAOAUB010000011.1 GCA_030157805.1 Legionellaceae bacterium | reverse complement strand
AATTAGCAAAGCTTTTATCGCCATACATCCGTTCAGAAATTGCTTCAAAGGTATCATTAGTCAAAACCGCGCAAGCACTCGGGGCGGGAGGTGGAAAATGTTCACTCACCGGATGATAATTCATATCAAAATCGACATTAGTTATCTCACCTTTTAACGAATCCGGCGGAATATTGCCAAAACGTCCTATTACCTCTTGATCCGCGGTATAAAAAAGATTTTCTTTCTTATCCTGACCAATGGTTCTTTCCACAATGCGGCCTAAACTATTGGTAATAAAGCACCGGGATTCTTGATTATCCCCCAGCACTATTTCAGTATTGCCATTCGGATCGTATCCTACATTCACTTGCGAGGTGGTTAGTGTGTTTCCAACATATTGACGTGCCGCGCTAACTTTCGAAACCTTATCATGATCAAACTCAACATAGCTCGTATCAACGACTTCATCATAACCATCCGTGTTTTCAAAATTACGAAGCTTCGTTGTTTGTGAATCAACTAAACCATTTGTTTTAAGATCATACGTAGTAGACGAATTGATACGATGGGTGTCATCGCGATGATGCTCCTTTTCAACCCAACCATTCGTGGTGTACTCACTGTCTTGCTCCGTAGTGTTGGTCGTAAAGACCTTACGCCTTGCCACCTGTCTATCATACTCAAACCCATTCGCTTCACCGTCGGTGTTAATAGTGCGCTCTAGGAGATTGTTATGGCGATAAAATAAGGTTTTATTCAGCGGTGTGCCATCCGCCTTCTTGGTGATTTCATGTCCACGACGGCCGGCGATGTCATATAAAAGTACGGTACCTTGCTTGGGTGTAATTTCAATTTGTCCACCAATCCCACCCTTTAATTCACCACGATTAATGTGCATATTATCGGCAGCTGTATAGGTGAACCAATTCTCAGCACCGATGGGATTCCATTTTTTTTCGGCCTCATTATACACAGCAGCAATCGTTGAACGTCGATTCCCCTTAGGATCGTAAGTGTACTTGGCCTGCATGACGGTATCTTGAATTTCCGTTATCCAGCCCAACGCATTTTTTTTCGTCAATACTGCTTGATGAATATGACCATCGCTCGCGATAAAAGTTTCTCGTGCACGCAATCCATCGTCATCATACCGATACAACGTAGTCAACGCTAAGGCCTTATCCAAAATGGCAGCTAAAGCCGATGCATCGTTATATTGATAAACAATATTCTGGTCTGGCATTGGACCAGTTTTACCCTCAAGAAACAGTCGTTGGCCATGATTACCCGCTGTACTCGTGACTGAAGTCAACTCCGTCGGATAGAACTGATTGCGTTCATAATGGTACAAAGCACCGCCCAAATCCTTGTGTGATTGGCTATTGCCAAAGTAATCCATTTCCCAGGTGTTTTGACGTCCGTCAGGCAATTGTTCGAGAATAAGCTGACCATTTCTTTCATAATCCATTGTCGTCAAATATTGATCGCCGCCAGGTAAATAATGATGCGTGGGCTTTCTAGATGGATGGAGATAATCGTAGCGCTCGGTTTCTTTATTGCCATTAATCACACTTAAGCGATCGCCTAATTCATTATAAGTAAACAACGTTTCCCAATCACAAGCATCGACCCGCGATACTTCACGATTGCAACGATCATGCTTATAATGAGTGTTATGGCTGAGTGGATCACGAATTGTTTTGGTGCGTCCAAAAATAGTTGGTATAAACTCTTTATACACTCCATCAGGACGCCTTGTTTTCAGCGTTGTGCCGTCTTTGTCGCGCTCATGCGAGGTAATATGGCCATTCGCATCACGGACTGCCACGGGTTTATCACAACGGTCATAAGCCGTGTGGATTTGCGGCCTCACTTTTTTTGGATTACCGTCCTCTGCCGTGATCGCAATTTCTGGCTCGGTTTTACTTAGCTCTTTATTTCTCCCGTTGTAAACAAAGTCTGTCGTGTGGTCTGAAGCAGTTGTACTACTAATCACATTATCCCAGCGATCTAAGGTTTGTTTACGCACGGGTTTTAAGACTTCTTCTTGCGGCCTTGTGCGGCTCACCAACGGCTGCGAACCGCCATGCGCCACGGTAAATTCACCCATCGTCCAGCCATCGGTTGTTTGCGGGGCTAATGTCGATAAATTAATGGGTTGATCGCTTGAATCTTTAGCTATTAAACGAAATTGATACCTACCTGTAGCTAATGGATTTGCAGGCGCACTAATCGCATGGCCTGTGAAAACTGCATCTGCAATAGGCCGCCAATCAGGGTTTGGTATTGATGTGTCATAGTATTCTAGCCTGGATTTTGTCATGTCAATGTTGGTTGGCAAGGGATAAAATAACAACGTGAATGAATCGGGGAAGGTTACGATGTCGCCTTCATCGTACTCACTGACAGAATACGTATGACTTACCGGTTGCTTACCAGTATCCAAAGAGCCCGACAGTGTGAATGAAAAAGATTTGCGCTCCGTGGTCCTGTTTATCTTAAAATCCGTAGAATGAAACAGCGGGACCCAGTCCTCGTTCCATTTCATTTCTAAATTTAAATGCGTCAAATCAAAATCAGTAAGTGCAGGTGCAGTCCCCCCATGAAACGGTAAAAGGGGACCATTATAGGGAACCTGATTGTCTTTCCCTATCAAATACTCAAAGGAGTAATTTTCACCGTAAGCTGTCTTATGGGATACGTGATTAAAATGCAATTGCGTTTTGGCTTTTAATAGATTACCCGTTAAATCATCGGGCAAGGACCAGTGGTAATTCAGTGCCAGTCGTTGGTTATACCCTGCAAATGCAAGATTGGAAACAGTCAATATTTTAGAGGCGGTAAGCTTGGTTAATGGTATTTCTCTAACCAACAATCGACGGCTAATTGAATTAGCGGTATGAATAGTCATCTCGCCGAAACAATGATTAGCCAGAACGCTCGCTTTCAAGGAAATTAAGTCATAACTGGGTTGATTCGCTGAAGAGGGAGCAAGGCAACGAGACGATTGATTAATCCATGGACTAAGATTCAGTATTTTTCCTATGCCACCTTCTGCAACATGCTCTTTTAAAGCGTGTGCCTGTCCAAAATCGCTCCCAGACTGCACATAGAGATAACTCGGATTTAAATGAGGGCTCCCGTGTAGCGGATTAACGGTCTCAGCAACAGTCCATTCTTTATTTTCGGCATCCACAGTAAATAAGCGGTTTTTTGCAACGGTTGAAGAAAATCGGAAAAATGACAATTCTCCGCCCAAAAAATCATTATGAAAACTGGCTTGCGAACTGCCATCATTGGGTGTTAAATCGAGGGACACCGTTTGTGTTGCATAATCAGCAAATCCTGAGATAGGTCGCGTCGTCCTAGGCGCTGACGCATTGATCACCGCTAACTCTTGATGCAAATTATCGACTTGCGGCGGTAGATTCTTCCAAGTGGAGGTGAGCATCCCATTGAGTGAGTTCATCATTAAATCTATCTGTTGCTGAAACTCAGTATGTACAAAATCAATCCGCGCCCCACTTGCCGACGGAA
This sequence comes from Legionellaceae bacterium, assembly GCA_030157805.1. Taxonomy (GTDB): domain Bacteria; phylum Pseudomonadota; class Gammaproteobacteria; order Legionellales; family Legionellaceae; genus JAOAUB01. Next base: position 13,032 of record JAOAUB010000011.1, on the reverse strand, counting down.
CACCCACGACCAAAGGAACCTTTTCCAACAATGAATACCCATACAGCAGGCGAAACGCATAATGCCCAGACGCTTGGTCGCTTAAATCAATCAACCAGCAATTCGGTTTGTCGGTACTGGTGACCGCAACACGGCCAACGGGTTGACCCTCTTTTAATAACTCAACACCGGACACCTCGGCAACATTGCCCGACAATATTAAATGTTGAGAATCAATTTGCTGCCAAATCAGATTGTCATTGACTGCGGGCTTATCCGTAATAATAACCGTATCACCTTCGGCACAATAACGCGGCGTGCCGTCTCGTTGCCCGTTCTGTGGGTCACGATAATAAAAATTAATTTGATAATGATAATCATCGGTGGGCAGATCATCGGTATTAATACCGGAACGCTTACCGCTGGTTAAAATGTCCACGCTACTAAAATGTTTAGCTTTGTTCTCATGATTTTTAGGCCAAATGCTGACCTCTGCTTCTAAACCTTGAATATCGGGCGCAGGCCAACTTAAACTCGTTTTGCCAAAATCTTTATACAAACCACCGGTGGTAATTTCGGTATAATAAGGTTCCGGCGCATCCGCTCTTAATGTTTTAAATGCCGGCAAGTTTTGTGCCTCGATGCGTCCCTTCACATCGCGTCGTAATTCCAGGCGCTGCAAATCACGATAATCCAAGGACATCAACGCTTCCAAGGCGACGTCATTATCCACCGTAGCTAAATCGCGCGTACGGGAACGCAAGATAAGCGTTTCCTTAGCGTGGCCATCCCGTAACGTAATCGTCGGTACACCGCCTTCAGCATTACTATTCCAAACTTCGCCCGATTTATCATGACGCCAATAAGCAGGATAAGTGCCATCACCTGGGCCTTCAGCCTCTTTTTCACCAAAAGCATTCGTACGGGTCGCCGTGATAATACTGCTACCGTTTTCAATTGACTCCGTGCGTTCTTTTTCAATTCCGCGTCTACTGTATTGAAACAGGGTTTGATGCAATCGCTTAATCGGTTTGGCTCCATCTGCCCAACCGGTGACTTTAATCCAAGAGCGGGCTAATTTTTTAGTTTCCGTAAAGCCTTGGAAACGCACAGCACCTTCTGGATCAACACTGACAATAGGCAAGCCTCGTGTTTCATAACCCGTTAAATGAATTTGATCGTTAGGGCTTTCTTTAAGATAAGCCTCTTCTTCGTAAGGGTTTGCATGCCGGGTTAACTGAGAAATTTGTGCACACGCATTATAGGCTATCGTTGTGACCGGCGTTGCAGTCCCCGTTTCTAATTCTCGTGACGGATCAGTCCTTAAGACGGGTAAATTACGTGCATCGTGTCTCGTTCGTTTAATCGCACCGTTAGGCAAGACTTCTTCGATAATTTGGCCTTTTGCATCACGCTTCCAGCTGGTTTCAATCGATTGTTTATTAGAGCCCGTAGAATTAGGAATTTGGCTGCCATCAAACTCCGGATCATACAATGCAACATCGTGCTGAATTGATTTGAGTAAATCACCACGACGATCAAACTGATTGCTAAAAACGCGATCGTTTTCTTCATCCAGTGCTTGTGCTTTCAACATTTCTGACAAAGCAGTATCCACGTTGACTGACAGCGTCAATTTTTTAGCGTATTCGATGATTTTTTCGTTATTACCGCGCCAGTCAGGCGCGAATTGAGTCAGGTAATTCAAACCATCCAGTTGTGCTACCACATGCCCAGATTTATTAAACCATTTTCGAGTGGCATTCCATTGCTTGTTCAATTCTTGGCTAAATGGAGAAACCAACTCCCGTTCACAGACCACTTCATTAAACGTATTGTATTCATTGATTTTTGTGGGTGAATATTGGCCGTATTGTGCCTCGCCTTCCGCTTGTGGAATCGCGATAAAAACCGTGTCTTGGCGAGTTTCTATGGACCGATTGGCTTTGTCATACTCAAAATAAACGTGCCGATCATCTGTTGAGGCTTTTAAATAAGCCCTGAGATCGGCTTCTGATAATCCCGTCTGGGCAAATTGGCTCAAATCCAAGGCTAAGGCTGTCGCGTAACGCGTTAAGGTAACGATATTACCAAAACTATTGTACTCATAGGCGGTAACGAACCCTTCTTGATCAACTTCATACTGCATTCTATCTGATTCATATACTTTAAACTGCACATTACCTGCTTCATCAACCGTAACTATCGGCTTTTGATACGCGTTCATGATGCTTGTCTTCGATACCGTTTTAATCAACACTTTAGCGGTCCCGTCAGGTTCGTTACTCAACACCTGGACATTCTCTTGCACCGTTTTAATGAGTTGATTGCACGCATTGTGGTGCAATTCAACAGTGCGGGCATCGGGTGTATCATAGGCCTCTGTGACGCGCTCAACATCACCCTCGTACTCAATTTTCTTAACAATTCGTTTTTTTTCAGTCTTCTTAATGCTTTTACCGTCCGCGGACACCGTGGTGACCTCCACTGGCGGCGTTGATTCTTCACACTTTCGCCCCGCTTTGTCGACGCCAAAAAGCCAGCTGTCGCCGCCTTTATCCACGTATTCGCGTAAATGACCTAAAGCATCGAGCTTAAACTCTTCAGGATTTCCCAGCTCATCAATCGCTGCAATTTTACGATAAGCGGCATCGTATTTAATCTGCACACAAGGAGCTTCCTCTTTTGCAGGTAAAAGTGCCTGAATCGATTGCACCGTAATGACGTCCGGCAATGCTATTTTTTTCGGATAGGACCAGGTGTGCGTTGGTTTATCACCCATATCATAGCCATACAGCGTGACATAGCCGTCATTATTGATTTCAAAGAGGATTCGACCTAAACCATCGTGCAGGTAAAGGGTTTCCCGATCATCAGCATGCGCGATATCGCTACGCTGTGGGCAATCCGTGTATTTAAAATACGATGTCGCATAAGTACGCTCTGCAATGAGCCAACCGTTTGCATTCCAACAATGCTCAGTGACAATTCCTTCACCATTAATACTAAACCGCTCATGGCCATTTTTGTCATAAAACCAAGCTGATTGCCTGTCATGCTCGTTTTTTTCCGGAATTTTCGTTAAGAAATCAGTTTTAGCCAGTGGTGTGGCATAGTGTATTTCTCGTGTTTTTTTGCCTTGCGCATTGTAGTGATAGGTGGTTAGTTTTCCCCAGTTATCGAGACTTGCCGTTTCGCGATTTTCTTTATCATAAGCATGATAGAACGTCTTATCAGCTTCATTAGGCTCAATCAACGTCTCGATTTTTTCTAGGCTCAATGTTGCCAAGTTAACGTCTCTCAGTGTTGCAACTGGCAGCGGCGTTATATATTGGCGCTCTTCGATGCATAGCCCGTTTTTATTATATTTTTTGCCAATCACACCGCCCATAGGATCAATGCGATAGCGCTCTTGGCCAATCGCATCATAAATAATCTGAGTTTTATGGTGATTACTATTAGTACTGGCAATGGTCTTGCCTAAGTTGTCATAATCCTGCTGTGTCGTTAATTTTAAACCATCCGGATCAAGGATTGTTTGACGCACTCTACCAAGATTATCGCGAACCAATTCGGTAACGAATTCATCCCCTTGTGCAGACGATTTAGTTTCTTGAATACAATGGCCTAAACCATCGTAGTCACGGTGAGTAAGCAAGGCTAAATGGCCTGGATCAATCACTTTGACAATTTCTAATCCACGTTTGTCATAGACGGTTTGCGTGTCTTTGCCATTGGCATCCGTGCGCAGTAGTTCACGGCCCCTCGCATCACGCCGAAACGAAAGTATCCGTTTTTCTCCCGCGCCTTCGTCAAGTTGCTTTTCAATTTGTCCGCTGGCATCGTGTTCATAACAAGTCACATGCTTAAGTGGATCAACGACTTTCTTTAACCAACCGGCACTGTTGTACTCATAGTCTGTTTGATTGCCTTCGGGATCAATCTCCGTTTTTAATTGCCCATCGACGTCATGGATTTTTTGCCAAGTATCACCATCGGCATTTTGTTCAAGCTCAATTTCACCAAAGGCATTTTTTTTGATAATGGATTCAGATAAAACGGTGGTTTTGCGAATGGTGCGGCCATTATTTTCATAGCTCAATGTGGTGGTATTACCCATCGCATCAGTCGTTGTTCTAAGCCGTGATTGCTCATCCCACGTGAAGGAGGTTTCATAACCCAACGCATCAAGGACTTTTCTTTTTCGATTTAATTTATCAAAATAAGTTGTGGTTTTATTTGAATTAACGTCGGTATGAATGACGGCACTTTTTGCATCCAGATAATCCCAGGTTTCAGTAACCTCAAGAACCCCGCCCAAATCGTGTATTTTTTGAATGGGTCGATTTGCTTCATCATAGACAACTTGGCTCTCAACCTGTCTATCAACTTGATTTCCTTTATCAATCTGACGTTGTGTGCCTACTGGGTTATTGAAAGCATCGTAGTTATGGATGGTTTTATAGTCTTCAGCGTCAGTTTCTAACTCAACGAGACCGCGATGATTATATTGAACGATTTCACACTCATCGTGAATACTGTGTTTCCTGTGCAAAAACGTGATTAAATCCGGCGAAACGATACCACCCGTTAATGGCGCTATTTTTGCGTCCCTGAGGTCTTTTTTCTCGAGGACCGCAGCATAATGACGCGTACTTTGTGGTTTTTTAAATAAGGGATCGTAGGTGAATTCGGTGATGCTGCCCGTAGGATTAATGCTAAAACACAATTCTTGGGCCGCATTGTAATAAAAATAAGTTTTATTACCTAACTCATCTTGGGTACTAACCCGCAACCCTGCTCGATTGTAATGATGACGGATGCTTTTATGTTGCCACAGCGCTTCAACTTTTGCCGCATCATTAGCAATATCAGGATTACTTAATTGAACCGCAACGCGAGGCGATAATTCGTGCGTGACTTGACCAAAGGCATTGTAACGAATCAGGCGATCTCTTGTGGAAGAAGTTACGCCCAGCGTGTCCCTTCGCGTTTCACGTTCAACCTGACCGCAAGGCGCGTAGCTCGTCTTGATTTCTAAGCCAGAATTATGGCTTTCCTTGGTTAAACGATTTAATGCATCCCATTCAAATTTGTGCGTCTCATCATCGTCAGTACCCGCAATGTTGCGTGTGGTGGCAATTTTGCGTCCCGCCGCATCAAAGCGTTGCGTGGTTCTGCTGTTTTCGGCATCGGTATAGGCAACACATTGTCCACGTGCGTCTAATTCAAACGTTTCTTTTTTTTGTGGCGCATTCGCGATTAACTTCGCGATTTCCTTGGCATCCCACTTCGTAAGTGGTGGCAGCGCACCTAATGTGCTAATTTTTTCAAGCAATTCACCCTGCGCATTGCGATGATAAGCAATCACCTGACGAGTCGGTAATTGTTCACCGATTAACTCGCTGGCCTCATTATAAAAATAACGATGGTGCCTATCTTGAGCAGACTCAATAAGGGTTAGAGGCGCTTTAATCTGTTCGCGCGGCACTTCCGTCACATTTAATGCGGTCGCATAAGCAATGATTTCAATTGGATTTCCCACAGAATCATAACAGTGCTCAATCACAAAATTATCGCCATTAATCTCGTACAATAAGCGGCCATCCGCATCGTACAAGGTCGTTTCAATGCAATAATCGCCGTTTAAGGTGGGCAGCCATTTTCCCTGCTTTAATGCCGTTTCATCGACGTTGACCAAGGGAGTGCTATAGCGAATTTGGTGCGTTAAACGATTATTGATGTCGTACAGATTCTTAGTGACGCGCATTTCCGCATCAATATTAAACAGCACACGATTGTATTGATCATAAACCCAGTATTCTTTACTCAAATTCTCTTTTTCGAGGATGCAAACACGGCCTGCACTGTCGTAAGTGAACTTGCTCTCATTCGTGACATTACCTGCGTGTTCTTGTTGCAACGTGCGATTGCCGGCAGCATTCCAACTCACTGTGGTGGTTAGTTTGGTGGATTCAGATCCGGTCGGCTCAAATACAGTTTGATGTTGTTGACCTTGATACACATGCGTTGTGACTTGTTTTAGCGCATTGATAGCTTTGACTGGGCGTGCGAGTCCATCATACGCAATACTTTCGTCTGCAGTTTCTTGGGCATTTAGGCGAGTTTTTTTGATTAACTGATTACCATGAATGTCCCATTCAAAGTCACAAATGGCAGTAAATTCATCCGAAATTCCTGTGCCATCATCAGCAATATTGGCGAAACTCGTTTGCTTTATTTTTTGCCCACGCTCATTATAAGACCATTCGCTTAAGGCAATGGCAGCTTGGTTTTGCTGAGCGCACCACTTGATCAACGCATCAGTTGCAATAGTGCTGTCAGCGTCTAAGGTGCTTACATCAAAAAACCTATCACGATACGTTTTTTGCTGTGTGCAATTGCCTTGCCCATCGTAGGTATAGGCTTCAACTGCACCGTTTGGCCCTACTTTAAAGCTTAATTGTTGTTTATCGTTATAACTATAAAAGGTATTAAAATGGCGCGGGGGGCCTTCCTGCATCACCAAAACTTGTGTTTCACTTAACAGTAAGCCCGTCTTCGGATCATGATGAAATAAATTGGTTTCACCATTGCGTTGCTTGACTTCAGAATAACAACCCAACGCATCGTAGCTCAATTGTTGCATTGTTGTATCTTTATGTTTTCTGTTGAAATATTGGATTTCTTTGATTCGATGGTCAGCGTCATAACGGTATTCGTTGTCTTGTTCATGATGCGTATGATTTTGCAGTAGACCTTGCGCATTGCGCGTAAAACTCTGCTCAATGGCACCGCCATGGCATACCCAAGTAAAATCATTAATATGTTGCAGTACGTAGTTGTTTTCTGCTCCGTCTGTCAACATGTCCACTTTATAGACACCACTTTCCGGATCCTTGTCATAAGCAAAGGACACCTTGGTTTCATCGCTTTGCTCTATGTTTTCTAATAAACCTGAACTCGCGTTATAAGAATACTTAATTTCATAATTTTCGCTTGAGTTAAGTGATGTTGAGGTTTTTTTAAGCGGTATTGAGGTGTTTTTAAGGCGATTATCCTGATCAAATTGATACTGCATCACTAAAGTTTCTAGTTCTCCTTCGATGGCGTAAATCCTTGTTTCAGGAAGACCGGCTTCAGACAGACCGTATTTGATACTCACTTCGGAGCCTGGCTTTCCGCTAATCGCAGTTAAACGGCCGCTGTCATCGTATTTATACGTTAACTCGTTTCCTGATGTATCCGTTATTTTTTCAAGCTGATTATTTGTATAAAATTCCTTGATATTGGTTGCGGGATTTGAGCCTTCCCATTGCTTGTCCGCAATGTACTTTAATGTGGAACAACCGCCTGCTTCAGATCTATTCACATAACAGAGACGTTCGAAATCATAGGTATAGGTATTTTCATGGCCGTCAGCGTCGGTCAGAATGACAGTGCTATTGGGCTCATTAATGTCGCCTTGGACAGGACCAATGAATTTGCCTTGATTCAAGCGCCATGGCGACTTAGCTTGGCTGTTGTAAACCATACCAATATCGAACTGGAAACCTTGGATGGTGAATGTTTTACTGAAATCTTGGAGAAAAAGATTACCATTGAGTGGATTGGCGTTGATTGAAAGTTCTGCTTGTCCGTAGGGTATTTTGTTTTGATTGAGAATATCGTGTTTCTTACCTAACCCCGTTGTTGCAATAAAATTAAAAAACGTCACAGCCTTCTCCTACATGCGTTTAATCATTTCTATGATTTAAGTTTTATTCGTTCCTACTATTGATCGACTTACTTATTTATAAAAATGATAAATTTTTTTCAGTCTCTTAATATTTCCTTAAGCTTCAGTCCCTATAATTCACGAATAATGGTAATTTCTTAATCTGCTATTTTGGTCAAAAAAATCGCCATCATATATGATCAAAATTTTCTCGTCAAGGTTTGTTTTTAACCATGCTGCAGTTCAAAATGAGGTTCCTAATTGCGCGCGCTCGTCATGGGGTATGGATAATAATGTTATAATGCTACAAATCATTTCATTATCAAGGTGATATATGCCATTTTTAGCCGGTTACGCTTGGGGAAGGCCGGTTATACTTGCTGAGATGCCAAAGGAGCCAAGAAAAAATCGCGGTACGTGCGGTGCAAAGACAAGAAAGAAAACGCTTTGCAAAGCACCTCCAGTATGGGACAAAATAGCCGATAAGGCCAAGAACGGGCGTTGTAAGCTACATGGCAGGATGTCTACTGGCGTATGCACTGAAGCGGGTCGTAAAGCCATACGGGCAAGCATATGTGATCCTGTTCTGGCAAGCAATAGCTGGTCATCATATTGCTTGTAGATCAATAGCCAGTCCGGTTTGATATGACATTCAGGATCGCTTTTCCAGTTATTATACAAGGCATGGTCGCGGCATTTTTCAGGCAACGGCTTATCGTGTATCAACAATTCAACAACGTTGTGTAGCGACAATTATTTAAGCGACGGCCGGCTTGAAATTGATAATAACGGTGCTGAAAATCAAATCAGGCCTTTTGCTCTTGGCCGAAAAAACTGGTTATTCTCAGGAAGCCCGCGCGGCGCCCACGCCAGTGCATTATTTTATAGTCTTATTGCCACTGCCGTTGCCAATGGTTGGAACCCCTTCGATTATCTTAAGCATTTATTTGAAAACATTCGTAAGTGTAAAGCCCAGGATGATTACGTCAATCTATTGCCTTTTAATATCATCGCAAAATCAAATTAACCTGCCTAGGTGCATTTCCCAGATCGCTTACAAGAAAGTTGCTTTATCCAAGAAATTATAACAAATGGGGCATTGATGGGGCATCTCATAAGAAAACACCCCTATAACTGGGTAAAAATAAAACTACAAATTATCGCTTTTAGGTGTTTGGATGGGCGGTGGTAGGATTGAGGTTTGTTAACTAGAAAAATGCCGCGCCAGAGTATGTCCTGGCGCGCGGAGCCTTTAGATACCCATGCTCTTTATCAATTCAAAGTAATAGGGTGCGGTAGTACTTCGATGTATATCGTCGGGATTGGCTTTAATCCCTTTGGGGTTGTACTTATCAGCAACCTCTTTTAAATAATCTATAACTATTTGTTTGGCTTCGGGTTCAAGTAAGTTTTTTCCTGATCCTTGATAACCCATAGATAAGGGTCCAAATAAATAGCTATCCAAATCAGAATCATTGACTACTTTTAATTCATCTACCAATGACTTCATATAGATTTTTTGCAGTTCTTTTGATTTAAACGTTAATGTGTACTTCAGCATCACAGATGAATAATGGTTAACATGCTTTAAGCACACATTAATTTTATCTGAGTTGTTGGTGATTTCATCAGCTGTATGTGTATCAATAAATCCTCTTAGGCCGGTATCAGCCATGCGTTGAGTCAATAATTTGTCATCCAAAAGTTTTTCAAAGAAATCTCTAACTATTTGCCTCTCGTTATCAACATATAATTTATCATTACGATGTTGTTGATTATAAAGCATTAAGTTTTCGACAACCTTGCTTCTTATTTCTACATCGTCTGACTCATTATAAATATTTAATAACTTTTTAACTAAATCAGGCTCTGTTGACTGTGAAACGAGTCTATCTATCATAACTCCACGTTTAACATCATACAGTGCGGGATTTGCTGCTAGTTGCATTTGAGCGGTAGATGGAGCTGTTACATAATGTGCTGGTGGAGAGTCCATTATCATTTGAAATTCCTCGTAAGGCATTACATTAAGCTCCTCCACCGTCACATCTTCTAAAGTTTTATTAGCTGTGATGTCTGCTGACTTGGATGATCCTGGTGTTAACCTTTCATCGTTAAAATAAGGGAAGTAATTAAATAGATTTCGTGGCAGCCAAACATGGCCTGGCATAGTATCATAGCCTTGGCTGTAAAATGCCCACCAGGTATAAGTATCACAACGCCATCTCCCTCACTCAAATATAGCGCCCGTAGTTGGAACGCCCCGACCAATATGATAATTTGTGTCTGATGTATAACTAGGACACCACCAACGTTGATGATTTGCTTCCACGAGAAGCTTATACCCAAGAACCCCTCTGTCTGAAACACCATACTTGCTTCCCCAATAGGGCGAGCGAGACTTGAAATTATTTATAGTGTTTATTTGACCTACAACTGGTTCATTAAGAACTTCAATAACCTGGTCTGCATTTTGGTTCATTCCACTTGGGTCCATGATATAAACCGTTGAAATGCCAACATGGCCTAACCACCCAAGTCCAGGAACATTTAAATCTCTTCCCATAATTTCAGCAGGATAAATTTTCTTTGCATAGGCTGATGAACAAGTAAGTACTGTAACAGTAAGGCTGATCCCTAATACTACCAGGCTTCTATTTTTCATTTATTGGTTCCTTTTTACATCCTGTTTAAGTGCTATAGACTGATATTTGAGATATTATTTCATAGATTTGATGGAACTTATAAATAGAGGATGTGTTGTCATTTGTTATTACTGAGTGCCCCGCGAGGCTTCTATATTTTGTCGTATTTTACGTAACTTGTTGATTCCACTGGTGCCGTTGGGGCGAATCGAACGCCCGGCCTATTGATTACGAATTATAAAAACACGGTTTTTAATGGTTTCGACACTTTTTTAATTTCTTTTAAATCTCTTTTATTTAAAGGCGTTAGCTCTTATAATTCATCACAATGTCCGTGAATGCTTTTTAATTCTTCCTTCGACACGGGTTCGACACAAAAACAAGGCTTTAAATGCGAATAAATAAATCTAATGTTGATAATCTCCCAATTCCTGTAGCAACACAAGAGGGTAAAACAGCACAAAAACGCTACTATGATGACAACCTTAAAGGTTTCGGTGTTCGTGTTACCTCTGGTGGAACAAAAGCTTTTTTTGTTGAGAAACTGATTAACAAAAAACTATGTCGTATTACGCTAGGTCGCTGTCCGCCAATGAGCGCAGAAATGGCTCGAGGCAAAGCACTAGAGATGCTTGGCCAAATTGCGATGGGCATTGATCCAGTTGCAGAAAAGCGCGCTGCTGAAATGCGGCAGGTCACGTTACAAGATGTTTTTAATGACTACATTCAAACACGCAAAGATCTGAAGCCATCAACTGTCATAAATTATAGACAAATATTAACCAAAGCTTTTGTAAAATGGGCCAATAAACCGCTGCTATCAATTAGCAAAGATAAGATTGCAAAACATCATGAAAAATTAGGTGAGTCCCATGGGGAAGCCTATGCTAATTTAGCTATGCGGGTATTACGTGCGCTATTTAATTTTGCTGCCGGCCAATATGAGGATTCGCAAGGTAAATCACTAATTACAGAAAACCCCGTTAAACGATTGTCGCAAATTCGTGCTTGGTATCGTGTGGAGAGACGGCAAACCTTTATAAAAGCGCATGAATTAGCACCATGGCATAAAGCACTTGATCAACTCTCAAACCCAATCTTAAAAGATTACCTTCTATTGGTGCTATTCACTGGATTGCGTCGTCAAGAGGCAGCCACCTTAAGATGGGACCAGGTCGATCTTGTTGCTAAAACCCTGACTATTATTGAAACCAAAAATAGAGAATCTCATACACTCCCCCTTTCCGATTTCCTTTATGAATTATTGACTCAGCGTAAAGCAAGTCGCTCAAATGACTATGTGTTTCCCGGGACCGGAATTAGTGGTCATATTGTAGAACCAAGAAAACAAATGGCCAAAGTAACCGCTCTGTCCGACATCCAATTTACTGTTCATGATTTGCGCAGAACTTTCATTACCATTGCAGAAAGCTTGGACATCCCTGCTTATGCACTAAAACGCTTGTTAAATCATAAAATGGCTAATGATGTAACCGCTGGATATATTGTTGCTGATGTGGAGCGACTGAGAAAACCTATGCAGCTGATTACTGACTACATTCTCAAATGTATGGAGGTAATAAAATCAGCTGAAGTAATTGCAATCCAACCAAAAGAAAAGGAGTTTTTAAAATGAATTTATCTGTATCACCAGAATTACTTACCGCTATTCGTACGGTATTAAATCAAGCCAGAACTCAATTGCAGCAGACCGTTAATCATGCCATGGTTAAAACATATTGGGAGGTTGGGCGTTTGATTGTCGAGGACGAACAACAAGGAGAAAAATCTGCTGGTTATGGAAAACAGGTTTTAAAACAGCTTTCTAAACAGCTACAAGCTGAATTTGGTACAGGTTTTCATGAGAGAAACCTAAGAAGAATGAGACTTTTTTATCAAGCCTATCCAATTTGGACCGCAGTGCGGTCCGAATTGAGTTGGACGCATTATCGCATTCTACTACAGATTGAAAATCCACAAGCACGTGACTGGTATATTCAAGAAAGTATAGCGCAAAGCTGGAGCTCACGAGCGTTAGAACGTCAAGTTGATAAATTATACTACGAGCGTTTACTCATGAGTAAAGATAAAGCTCCTGTCATTAAAGAGGCAGAAGATTATACGAAACCATTACAAATTGACGCTAAAGATTACCTGCGCGATCCCTATATTCTAGACTTTCTAAATTTACCTTACCAACCAGTGGTTGAAACTGAGCTGGAACAAGGCCTCATAAACAATCTCCAACAATTTTTGCTAGAGCTTGGTAAAGGATTTGCGTTTGTTGAACGTCAACAACGAATTGCCACTGAAGATCAGGATTTTTATATTGATCTTGTTTTCTACAACTTTAAGCTCAAATGCTTTTTACTGATCGATTTGAAAATAGGCAAACTAACCCACCAAGATGTAGGACAAATTGATACTTATGTCAGAATTTATGATGAGCACCGCAAAGGCACTGATGATAACCCAACTATTGGCTTAATTCTTTGTTCAGAAAAAAATGAAACTATTGCAAAATATTCTGTTCTCAAGGACAGCAAACAGCTTTTTGCTTCAAAGTACTTACGCTATCTACCAACTGAGGAGGAGCTTCGTTCTGAACTGGAGCGAGAACGCGCGGCTTTAAACCAATTGCATGATCACGATTAGGAAATCTTTCGACCCTACCGCTATGGAACCATCGAC
>JAOAUB010000010.1 GCA_030157805.1 Legionellaceae bacterium | reverse complement strand
ATGTATAATGTGTTGTAGCAAAATGGTCAAACAACGACGACTCACATTAAGGCAGGCCTTCTTCATCAAAACCGCGGACAGCAGTTTAATCGAAAACTGACTGGGTAAAACCTCTTCACGCGACAGCGATTTTTCAATCTGTGGATAATTCAGCTCGATTTCTTTTTTCCCGCGTGTTTTAGCTTATAAAACATATTGTGCAATTCTTGACAAATCCTTTGCTGGAAAGGACCTTGTTCTCTTTAATGGGTTGTTTTTTAATCTCCTGTTATCCACAAATTCTGTGGATAACATTGTGCGTAACGAACGTGAACGTTTACTGGCTTAGTGTTTACGCATGTCAAGGATTTATAGGCGGCAAGGGAACTTTTTTTGCTTTTAGTGGGGTCGTTCGTTGGGGTTGATACGCTGCAAAGTGACGTTCTAAGTCATCGCCGTGCCATTCTTGTTGTCTGTTTTGATAAAGTTGCTGTGATAGCGTGTTAATCGCTTTTTTGAGAGGAGGTGAATCAACCAAGCTCGCAAGGTCTCCCAAACTCATGCAAGAAGCCTCAGGCCATTGTTTTGTGGCCCAATCCATCAGAGCGTCTTTTGCTTCGGAAGGATCATGGCGACGACACGCCAAGCGTACTCGTTTTCGTGCTTTTCGTAGAGCACGTCCCGCATGTTCGCGACGAGAGTACCACCATAATAAGAGTGTTATAAGCCATGCTAAAGCAAAACCTGCGGCAACGAACCACGCTAAGGCCGGGTGTTGCGGTGTAGATTTGGGTGCCAAGGACGGAACAGGGGCTGATGGTTTTTTGAAAGGGGTCGCGAGGGATGGTGTTGGATGAGCTTCAGAAGACGCTGTTGGCGTGCTTGTCGCGGGTGTTGTTGACGCAGAAACTTGCAATGTCCGTGCCGGCAAGACGGCTTCTTCGACGTGTCCACTGACGGTGTTAAACCAGGGTAATTTTAATGCAGGAATCGTGATTGAACCTGGTTTGTTAAATAAATAAGTGATGTTCATGGTCACCACGCCTTGAAGGTTTGATCGCTGATAATGTGTTTCTTCCGTGGGTTTTTCGGGGTAAACACTGAATTGATCATTCGTTTCAAAGCTTAGTTTGGGTAAAAGCTGGGCTGCTGCACCGGTGGCGGATAAGGTGATGGTGCGTACGATCATGCTTCCTTGCTCAAGGCTTGTCGATGGATTGTCATACTTTTCTTGCAGGCTTACTTTCTTCGCAGGAAGCCAGCTGATGTTGTCAGGCCCTGTTTTAGCTGCTTGAACGTTAAGTACGGTTGTTTTTGCTGCAATTTGAACATTTCCAGGGATAGCATCAAAAACAAGGGCATGAAACTGAGGTGGCGTTATGGTTAAATCACCGCTCTTTTGTGGAAAAAAAGCGTATTGTAATTCTTCAACGGTGTAAGGAATGCCGTGCTCGGTGGTTTGATAGCGGCGTGGTTTTCCTAAGGCAACCATTAACGCATCTTTCACTTGAGGTGGTTGATAGTCAGCATCCAATAAGCGACGATGAATATAAAGTTTGACGGTATAAATCACTTGTTGATTGACGTAAGGCTTAAGCTCACTGACGTTGGTAACAAACTTAACGGCCGGGATTGTGGTATCTTGTTGTTGTTGTTGTTGTTGTGAACTTGTCCCGGTAACCTCAATTTCACTTTCGGGCGTTTTTTCTTGCCCAATGGCGATGGCGGGGATTTTTAATACCCCAGTGTGTTTTGGCGTCAGTAACAGTACCCATTGATTTAAGGAGTGAGCCTGGCCATTAATGACCGTGTAATTTGCCATTTGTTCCGTGCCCATCACGGTAAAGTTCGTTTGAAGCGGCGTTAAATCAGGTCGTTCCCGTGTGCCTGGATTATCGTCAATCAAGGTCAGACGAAATGTCTGTCCTAGAGCGACGCTGGAAGAATCAAGCTGCACGCTTAATTGGGCATAGGTTGTTGTTACTAGCGCTAATAATAAAAATAAGGTCTTGATGAATTGGTTCATGGTTGTAACTCTTGTTGTCGACGAAAATGATCACGTAAAAGTTTTTCGCGTAACAAACCGCCAGGATCGTCAGGAATCAATCGTAACCATTGATCTTTTGCTTGTTGTTTTTCGCGATCGGCCGTTGATTGAGGCGTCTCTTGCCTCTGGGGCTTCGTTTTTTCATGGTGTTGTTCGTGCTTGCCTTGTTCGGGGCTTTCCTCTTTGGGTTGATCTTGCGCGGTCTTGGTTTGACCGTGTTGTTTGTTGAGGTCCTGGGACTTGTTGTTTTGATCTTGAGTTGGGTTAGATTGCCCTTGGTTTTTATTAGATGAGTTATTATTAGCCTGGTTCGTTTCAGGTTTTTGATGAGGTTGATCTTTATTTTGATCCTTGTTTTGATTGTTTTTTGAATTATTTTGCGAGGAGTTGGGTTGGTTTTGTGGTGCGTCTCCTTGCTTGTTTTTATTTTTTTTGTTCTTTTGTTTGTTCTTTTGTTCTTTTTTTAATAAATCATGAACTAATTGACGGTTGTATTGAGCGTCTTTATTAGAAGGATTTATACGCAGCGCTTCATCATAAGCTTTAATCGCGTCTTGATAATGTCCCGCATGAGCCAGCGCATTGCCTTGATTATAATAGCCTTGCTCGTTGTTTAAGGAAGAAAAGAGCTGTGCTGATTTATCATACTGTCCTGCACGATAAGCGGCAACAGCCTGCCAATCGTTACGGCGAAATTGTTGTTCGGCTTCGCTAAACTGGCCTTGTTGCATGAGCTTTGCCGCTTGTTGATCGTCGGTCATCCATGGATTGTGCCATGCGAAGGAAAACGCATTTTGCGTTAAGATAAGGAGGACTAAACGAAGGTATTTCATGACACCACCCGCTGTAACCATCCACGCCGAAATACCGGAAGCATCAAGACTAAGGCGGGGATTAAAAACCAACGTCCTTCATCACGCCAAATGGGAATATCATTCCTTGCGGTGAATTGAAAATTTTGACTCATTTTTCCTTGTTGAAGCCATGCAGCTACATTTGATGAATTATCTGAAAAGGTTAAAACGCTTCCCCCGCCGGCGTTGGCCAAACGCTCAAAAAGAGCACGGTTTAAATTCTTTTCCGAGCGAATTGGCATGACCGACGTCATAACACCAAGACGCGCCAACGTTGCGGCGGTGGTGATGGCCGCTTGATTGGGCGTTGCGGCGGTTAACACTAAGAGTTGGCCTTGTTTAAATCCGGATTGTTGAATCAAATTGGCAGCTTCTGTTAAGGCTAAATCCAAACGATAGCCGTTCACCGGCATAATCCCGGGCGACACACTTTCAAGCAGAGTGTCAATGGTTTTCGCATCGTCCGTGAGTGGTGAGACCACAAAGGGTTCGCTGGTGAAAATGACTAATCCAAATTGCCCAACTTTGGCCGCACGCCCTAATTGAGGATTGTCCATACCGCTGAATAAATCATGCAGTTTGAATTTTGCGCGTGTTAATCGGTCCGGTAATACATCGCGCACTAACATGGCATCGGACATATCTAGCACCACGACGCGTGGTAGTATGGGTGTATAAGATGGCACAGGGTATTTTTGCCAGGAGGGGCCTGCCAGACTAAAAATCACCCAAAAAATGCTCATTAACAGAAGGCTTAGCGTATAATGACGTGTTGTTTTGCCCCGATAACGCACTAACTGCTGTAACAAATGCGCATCACAAACGGCAGACCATGATTGCAGTTGATGACGTTTTTGCTTTAATTGCCAAATAATAAGGGCTATTGGGATCAATAACAAAAAACTCCAAGGACGAAGAAAATGAAAATCGTGTATCATGCTGTTTTATCCTCGCTCATATCTACTGAAAGCCGCCGACGGAATAAGCCCGTTTGTAGTAAAAGCCAAATGAACCAAATAAGGACGACGAGCCCTAAAATCCACGGGTAATAATCCTGTTGTGGACGAACGCTAGAGTCTTCTTGTTGTACGGCTTCCATGCGATTAATGGTTTGATAAATGGCTTGTAGAGTTTGAGGGTCTGTGGCATGAAAATAACGGCCATGGGTTGTTGTAGCAATTTGTTTTAAGGTGGCTTCATCAAGATCTGCTGTAGGATTTAAACCAAGAAATAAGCTGCCCATGCCTCGTGGTGTGGTCTCGGAACCCAAACCAATGGTGTACACTTTGATTTTATCCATGAGCGCTAACTGCGCAGCTTTATCAGGCGTTAACACTCCGGAATTATTTGCGCCGTCCGTTAACAAAATAATGACCCGACCGGCTGCGGGGACATGTTGTAAGCGTTTTACGGCTAAACCCAAGGCATCGCCAATTGACGTTGAGGTTCCGGCAAGTCCGACGGTCGCATCATCAATGCGCATTAAAACGTTACGATGATCATAGGTTAAGGGTGTTTGCAGATAGGCGCGGCTACCAAATAAAATCAAACCAATGCGATCGCCGGAACGTTTTGAGACGAATTGTTTTGCAGCTCGTTTGACGACGGATAATCGGGTTGCCGCGTTACCATTGAATACCATGTCATCCAAATCCATGCTGGCCGATAAATCAAGAACGAGCATAATATTATGCCCTTCGCGCGTGAGAGGTAGGGGGGCGCCAACCCAACGAGGGCCCGCGATAGCTGCGAGGATCAAGATCCAAATGAATCCTAAAGCATACAGGGATTTTGTGCCGTTGGGCTCATGCTTTTTTTGCTGAATTAAGGTCAATAACGCATCATAAAATGGAATCGTTAACGCCGCCGGCATGATTTGTGTTGCACGTGGTATTAAAAACCAAATCAGCAAAGGTAAGGGCAAGAGCCAAAAAGCGGCAGGAAATGCTAGTTCAAACACGGTCCCCTCCGTTGCTTAATCCACCGTTTAGCGTAAACGAATAAAAGATGAAGATCAGCGGCATGTTCTGGTTGATACGGCAACACCAATAAGCTCTCGCGTACGTCTTCAAAATTAATCCCTTTTCCTGTTTTATTAAGAAAAGCAAGCCACAATTCGCCTTGTAAACTGGCTATTTCTTTTCTTGGAAAATACACTAAAGCGAGTCGACGTAAAAGCTCTGAAACATGAGCGCTTAAAATTTGACCGCTCACGCCTTGTTGGTACTCTTTTTCATAGTGCATTAAGCACCGCAATGCCTCTCGCCGCGCTCGTCCTCGTTGATAATGGCGTCGAGCATAAAATAAGGTAAGCCCGCTCAAGAAAACAAGGAAACAAAATAAAACAAGCCAACCCCACGCTAAAGGCCACCACGTGATAGGCGCAGGCAAATGAATCTCTCGTAGTGAGGCTAAGGGATCTGGCGCATGGTTAAGCATGGATTCTCCGAGGAAAAGTTTGCCGAACTAATTGCGAAAGATTCTCGTTAACGGTACTTAGATTATATTGAATTTGTGTTCGTTGACATAACTTACGAATGGCCTGCTGACGCTGCTCACAAAAATTAAGATAATCGGTACGCACCGATTGATTTCGGGTATCCAACAGCATTTCCTCATGCCCATTGGTCATGGCATAATGACCTGGGATGGGGGGCGTTAATTCTAAAGGATCACACACATGGTAGGCGAGCACATCGTTGTGCGCCGACAAAAAGCTTAAGTGCTTTTCGCTCTCGGCATCAAGTTGATAAAAATCACTGATGAGCACCACAATGCTGCCGGGATGCACAACCCGACGAAGGCGAAGCAAGGAATCACTTAAGCTGCGAACGTGGCGTTGGCGATCGTTTGATGTGGGGATTGACGACGAGTACTCACATAATTTAGCTAGCCAAGGTAAAATTCCTTTTTCGCGACTTTTAGGCGTGAATTCATCGTGTTTATCGGCAGAAGCCATCAGTCCACCCACCCGGTCACCTTGTTGAACCGCCGTCCACGCAATCATTGCCGCTAAACGAACAGCTAAAACAGATTTAAACGCACAACGCGTACCAAAATACATCGAGGGATTAAAGTCATTCATCATGACCACCGGCCGTTCACGTTCTTCTTGAAAAACTTTCACATGGGGACGGCCCGTGCGTGCAGTCACGCGCCACTCCATATGCCGAATTTCATCGCCAGCTTGATAATTCCGTACTTCGGCAAAATCCATGCCGCGTCCACGAAATTTGGAAAAATGGTTTCCTGAGTGTAACGCCCCACCGGTCGGTTTGGTTGTCCCTTTAGATGCAAAACGTTTCAGTGCAATCAGCTCTGCGATATCCACGACGATGCCATTGCTCATCGATACTCCCGCCAAAAGGTTTATGTTTTATATGAAGCAAATAGCCTCATTTTGCCAGCGACTTTAAAAAAAGGCGAGTGGCTTTAAGGAGATTTTTTGCATCATGACTTTTTAGCTCAAAAAAAGATCTTACGTTCATGACGAGTCACGAGCTTGCTGATTGAGGTCACCAAATGCCATTTGTGGTCTATAATTAGTCTTAAGGACTAATTAAAAGACATTTTTGTGTGCTAATTCTTAATTGCTCATGAATAAGTTGCTTTTGGAGGATAACATGGTGAGATCATCTGTAAAAAAACAAGCCGCAAAGGATGTCAAGAGTTTACAAGAAAGGAAGCCATCGCCGTTAGTGACACCGTTGAAAGAAGCGCTAGATAGGATTGAGCACGGTTTTAAAGAGGCGGTTAGCGCGTATGCTGCCGCAGAGCAAAAGGCAATGAAAATAATAAAAAATTTATCTCAAGAAATTGAAAAGGTAGATAGACTTCTCAAACAAAACGTTGATGATGTCAAACTAACTTTTGAGGATGATCTTGAATTGTTGAAAGAACTAGACGCTTTAGATAAGGGTGAGGGCTATGTTTCTCTTAGTAATGAAGAAGACAATGAACTTTTGAAAGAACTAGACGCTTTAGAGAAGGGTGAGGACTATGTTTCTCCTAGTAGCGAAGAAGACAATGAACTTTTGAAAGAACTAAATGCGTTAGAGAATGATAAGTTCAGTGACGAGGATATTTCATTGTTGAGCGAGTTGGACGATGCGGAAATAGATACCCTTAGTTTAGACTCGGGCATTGATGTATCTCGATCTTCTTTGTCGAGTCTTGAATCGATAAATGCCCAGAGCGATCACGATGATGCAAAAAAAGAAAGCATATCGTCTTTTAGGGCCGACATTAAGGCGCTACGAAATTCAATCACTAAGTCAGAGGTGAAAGAAGAGGTGACAAGCTCTCGTGAAACGAAGTTAACGCCTCGTCGTTAGTGTAAGAGAGCAAGCGGATGTCTTTGCTCATTTGTCACTTTGGGTAAAATGGTCACACAAATCATGAATAGGACACGAGTCACAACGCGGTTTGCGCGCAAGGCATACGTATCGGCCGTGCAAAATTAACCAATGGTGCGCATCTTGCAAATAAGCCGGATCAATGATCGTTAGTAAGCCTTTTTCCACCTCCAGCGGTGTTTTTCCATGTGCTAATCCAGTTCGGTTCGCCACACGAAAAATATGCGTGTCGACGGCGATGGTGGGTTGGCCAAAGGCCGTATTGAGCACGACATTGGCGGTTTTTCGGCCCACGCCGGGTAATTTTTCTAAGGCTTCTCGTGTTGCGGGAACCTGGCCTGCGTGCTCTGCAATAAGGATAGCGCAGGTTTGCATAATATGACGTGCTTTGCTGTTGTAGAGGCCGATGGTTTTGATGTAGTCCTTAAGACCTGGTTCGGTTAAGTCTAGAATAGCCTGGGGCGTATTGGCGACTTTAAATAAATCGACGGTGGCTTTATTCACACTGATGTCTGTCGCTTGCGCTGAAAGCATCACGGCAACCAACAACTCAAATGATGAGTTAAATTGTAACTCCGTGGTGGGGTTGGGGTTATTCGCACGAAGGCGTTCAAAAATAAGATTGCTTTGTTCTTGATTCATTCGTAGTTAAGACTTTTTTTTGCTTTAACTCGAGCCATGGCCTGTAAAATATAATCTTGTTTGGCGGTTACTTCTTGCTGTTCGTTTTTATTTTGCTCGATCATGTTTCGTTTTTGTCGATAAGATTGTTGTTTTTGATGTTCATCACGCAACAAACGAGTTTGGCGCGCTTGAAACCGCGCACGGGCTTGGTCAGGATTGTAGGTGACGTTGGGCAGCGTCTGCATTTCAATGCAATCAACTGGGCAAGGTTCAATGCAGAGGCCACAGCCTGTGCAGTCATGACTTAGGACGGCATGCATCATTTTACCTGTTCCAATAATGGCATCAACGGGGCATGCGGCAATGCATTTTGTGCAACCAATGCACTCCGCTTCTCGAATCACGGCCACAGAGGCTTCACGAGTCTTCATTTGCGCCAAGTAGGGTGTTGGGTCAATTCCTAATAGTGCTCCTAAAGCCCTAAGCGTTGGCACGCCGCCGGGGGGGCAACGATCAATGCTTGCAAGACCTGCGGCCATGGCCTCGGCGTAGGGCATGCAACCGGCATAGCTGCATTCGCGACATTGTGTTTGTGGTAATAAGGCATCAATTTGTTTGACATCGATCATGTTTAGCTCATTTTAAGTCGTGGGCTCTGCAAGCATTGCATCAATTTCTGCGCGCTCCACACGCCGCATTAATGGCACAAAAGTATGGATAGCATGCGTCAGTAATGGGGTATTAATACTGTCCCAGGTGATGGTTGTGTTAAGAAAGGTCTCGGTTTGTTTTGTCATGTCAGGCAGTACCGGTTTTAAATAGGCCATCAACAGACAAAAAAGATTGAGCCCTGTCGTGCAAATGGCATGCACTTGCGGCATGTTCGCCGAGTCTTTAGCAAGACTCCAGGGTTTGTGCTGATCGATGTATTGATTAACGCGGGAGGCTAGTTCCATGATGTGCCGAATAGCGCGGGCATAATCTCGCTCAAGATATGCGGTAATAATCGCGTCTTTCGCTTGTAAAAGGCTGTCATAAAGCGCTGGCTCGTGTAATTCCTGAGATAAAACATGATCAAAGTGTTTGTTGATAAAACCTGCACAGCGACTGGCAATATTGACAACTTTGCCCACGAGATCCGAATTCACCCGCAGAATGAAATCATCAAAATTCAAATCTAAATCTTCAACTCGACCGTTCATTTTGGCTGCAAAATAATAACGCAAGCATTCGGGGTTCAAATGTTTTAAATACGTGCGTGCCTCGATAAATGTCCCGCGGGACTTCGACATTTTTTGACCATTAACCGTTAAAAAACCATGGGTGTATATGGCCGTTGGTAAACGATGGCTACTGCCTGCTAACATGGCCGGCCAAAAAAGGGCATGAAAATAAACAATGTCTTTACCGACAAAATGATATAACTCCGTCGTGCTATCTGCGCTCCAAAACTCATCAAAGGATCGATGGTGCTTGTCACAATAATTTTTAAAGCTCGCCATATAACCTATCGGCGCATCAAGCCACACGTAAAAATATTTATCCTGCGTGCCTGGAATTAAAAAACCAAAATAGGGCGCATCTCGTGAAATGTCCCATTGCTTAAGTCCGGCAGAAAACCATTCATCCATTTTATTGGCCATTTCCGTTTGCAAGTGGCCTTGTCGTGTCCACTCGCGCAACATCGATTCATAGCGTGGCAAATCAAAAAAATAATGTTCGGATTCTTTTTCAAGGGGTGTTACGCCAGAAATGGCGGAAACAGGATCAATTAACTCCATGGGTGAATAGGTTGCCCCACACGCCTCACAGTTATCACCGTATTGATTTGCTGTTTTACATTTAGGGCAGGTGCCTTTGACGTATCGATCAGGCAAGAACATTGATTTTATCGGATCGTACGCTTGCTTCACGTGTCGTTTGACAATGTCGCCGCGTGCCTGAAGACGTTCATAAATGGTGTTGGCTAATAGTTGGTTTTCGGAGGAGTGCGTGGTGTAATAATTATCGTAATGAATGAAAAACCCATGAAAATCGTGTTCATGACTGGCCTGCATTTCGGCGGTTAATGCCTCGGGGGTCATGCCAAGCTGCTCTGCCTTTAGCATGATGGGGGTGCCGTGCGCATCATCGCCACAAATGCTGATGCAATCATGACCAAGCAGTTGTTGAGTACGGACCCAAATGTCGGTTTGAATATGTTCAACTAAATGACCCAAATGCAAATGCCCATTGCCATAAGGCAGAGCGCTGGTCACTAACATAGTTTTACGTGAGTTTGGAGACGAACAGGGCATGTGTGAATCACTTTTGGACATGAAAGATTATGGCGCGATTATAAGTTGATTTTAATCATTTGACTATCCCAAAAAAAAACGCGGCAAGTGCCGCGCTTTCTGGAGATGAAGGTTGTGATGTTTTTAGGCAAAGTTCAAGGGCGTAGAATCAGCATCATCTTCTGTTGAAGGAATGTCATCATGAGTTTGAGGATGCGACATTGCTCGCGGGCCTTCATAAGCTGCTTGGTAGAAGCTATGAGGCGATGTGCTTACTCGGCTAGCTGATAAAGGGTGCGCTTGATCATTTGCAGGAAGGTCATAGTCACTCATAGAGCGTGCCACGGTTGCTTGGGGTTTGGCGTCTTCGAGCTGAACAATCTCAAAAGAATCACCATAATCCGAGTCTTGCGCTAAGTCATTATTTGTATGAAGATCTGATACGCTGGAGCGCCCTCCAAATACCTGTTTAAAAAGACTGACCACGCCAATAATTAAGGCTGTTTGCACGGCAACAGCGGTTACGGTCAATGCTAATATGATAGGAGGAACAGACCACTGAGGTGCCGTTGCAACTAGGGACATGACGGCAGATCCAATAATGGGCAATGTGGAGATAAGAGCGTACAAAAGAGGAAAAGTTGCTGTAGCAACAAGTCCTGCGACGAGCATTGAAGCAAGAATAGGATGTTTCTTTGCCCAAGACCATGTGTCTTTGGCTTGGTCAACCAACCAACCTCTAGCGGACTTCAGCTTGCTGGTTAATGTTTTTAAAAAATCAGGTCGTGTTTTTAAAAAATCAGGTCGTGCCATAATGATTGCTCCAAATAAAATTGAAAATCGTGATGATAGTAACATGACCGCCATTTTTTTGGCACAAAAAGTACGCAGAAAATTGTAATTTTTTTGTAAAGCTGATCTTGTGATTCCAGTTAAAAATAAATCGTAGGATCGACAACTCCGGCATTGGCAAATCCTTGGCGACGTAGTTCGCAGCTTGGACAAGTGCTGCAGGCGCGTCCTTCCTCATCGGCTTGGTAACAAGATATGGTTTTACTGTAGTCCACGCCGTGCTGAAGGCCTAATGCGATGGTTGCGGCTTTGCTTAACGATACTAAAGGTGCATGGATGGTGAATGATTGCCCTTCAATGCCTGCTTTGGTGGCAAGATTTGCCATGGTTTGAAAGGCGTTGATAAATTCAGGACGACAATCAGGGTAGTTGGAATAATCCACAGCACTGATCCCAATAAAAATATCGTAAGCCCCTAATACCTCTGCGTAACCCAGGGCAATGGACAAAAAAATAGTGTTGCGTGCAGGCACGTAGGTGATAGGGATTTCATCCGCTTGGACGTTCTTGGGCATCGCTAAGGTTGTGTCGGTTAACGCGGAGCCGCCAAATTGTTCTAGATTTAAGCGTACAATGTGGTGGCCATCAATGCCAACATCACGCGCAATACGGCGCGCTGCGGCTAATTCAGCATGATGGCGCTGACCATAATCAAAACTTAATGCATAACAGCGAAATCCTTGGGATTTTGCCACGGATAAACACGTGGTGGAATCAAGTCCACCGGATAATAAGATGACTGCTTTTTTCATTGATTCACCTGCGTTGATTAGGGCCGTCCCATTAAAAAAGAGCGCAGGGACTGTGTTTCAGACGAAAATGCTCCTGCGATTTGTGCGCACATCCCTGTGCGCAAAAGTCTTCAATTCAGTCCCCGCGTGCTTTTTTAATCGGACCGCCGTGTTGTTTTGATGACTTTGATTGTCAAGGAACATTCAATCCAGTAAAATGGGGCACATTTTCGCACAAATAGAAATTAATGACATCACCTATCATTCCGATTATTCTCGCTGGCGGCTCGGGGACGCGACTTTGGCCTCTGTCTCGTAAAAACTTTCCGAAACAGTTTCTTTGTTTGCAGGGTGAAGACTCTTTATTACAACAAACCATGCAGCGCGTTCAACAACTTGCTTGTGAACGTGCCTTGATTGTGAGTAATGATGCTCATTATTTTTTATGCCAAGAACAGTTAGCGTCCTTTAAAATGCCTGCGCTTAACTATTTATTAGAGCCTTGTGTCAAAAACACCGCCCCGGCTATTGCTGCTGCCGCATATTTCTTAAAAAATGACCTGGCAGCGAATGCCGTAATGCTGATTTTACCTTCGGATCATTGGATTGCCGATAGCGAAGCTTGGCGGGATACCATGTTAGCCGGTTGTGATTATGCCAAAAATCATGATGCCATTGTGACGTTTGGGATTACGCCTGATTCACCTAAAACTGGTTACGGGTACATTGAGGCGGGTGTCGGCGATGCGGCAATCAGGCCTGTGATTCGTTTTTGTGAAAAACCTTCTCTTGATCGGGCCACGGCCTTTCTTGAACACGGAAATTATTTTTGGAATAGCGGCATGTTTGCCTGCCGAGTGGACGTTTACCTTAAGGAATTACAACAGCACGCCGGCGATATTGCTATTTTTGCTGAGCAAGCCGTTCATGCAGCGCACCAACATCATGATTTTTTGCGCCTTGACCAAGATATTTTTTCAAAATGCCGCAGTGAATCCATTGATTACGCCATTATGGAAAAAACGAATAAAACCGTCGTTATTCCAACGAACATTCCCTGGAGTGATTTAGGTTGCTGGACGTCGGTTGCTGAAGCCCGTGAATTAGATGGTGATGGCAATACGATTCTAGGTAATGTTATTGCAAAAGACAGCGCAAATTGTTTGATTTCAAGCACGGGGACCTTAGTGACGACCTTAGGGGTCCACGATCAAATTATTGTTGCTACCGCGGATGCTATTTTAGTTGCGGATAAAAAATACTCTCAACAGGTCAAAGAGTTGGTGAATACCCTTAACGCCGCTCATCCTCATCTTGCTGAAGATCATTTGCGTGTGGCAAGGCCCTGGGGATATTATGAAATTTTAGCAGAAGGTCCGGTCTTCAAAGTGAAGCGATTGATGGTCAAGCCAGGTGCTAAATTATCCTTGCAAATGCACCAACACCGGGCAGAACATTGGGTCGTTGTCGGTGGTGTTGCTGAGGTGGTTAATGGCGAACGGGTCTTTTCATTGAAAGTCAATGAATCGACGTACATTCCTCAGCAAACAAAGCATCGCTTAAGTAACCTCGGACGGGAACCTTTATTTATTATTGAAGTACAAAGCGGTCATTATTTGGGTGAAGATGACATTCAACGTTTTGATGATCTCTATCAACGCCAACACCTTGCGGCAGCGGTTGAACTAAGTTAAGTCAAGGTTACCCTCTGAATGCACACAATGTTTTTGACTAAAGGCGATACGATCGTCAATTGATTCTTTGCCGAGCGCAGCGGCGCGTTGTTCAATTTTTTGATAACGGTGTAAAGCGCCTTCTCGATTGGCAATTTGAATGTTAAGTCCTGGTCTGGCATTGAGTTCAAGCATCATGGGGCCATGATCTTTATCAAGAACAATGTCGACGCCTAAATAGCCTAACTCCGTGAGCTCATAACAACTGGCAGCAATTTTTAAAATATGATCCCAATGCGGCACCTGAATATCAACAATGGAATTTAAGGTATCGGGATGATAATCAATGGCGTCATTTTGAAATACGCCCCCTAAGGTCTTGCCGGTGGCCATATCCACACCCACACCAATAGCACCTTGATGAAGATTGGCTTTGCCACCCGATTGTCTCGTTGGCAAGCGAACCATGGCCATGGCCGGGTAACCTAGCAAGGTAATAATGCGAATATCGGGAATTCCCTCGAAACTTACCTCTTTAAAAACCGGATCGACCACAACACGATGTTCAATAATGGCGTAATCGGCATGACCTCCTAGGCTATAGGTTCCCGAAAGAATGCAGGATAAATGATAACTTAATTCCTGGCTTGTGGTTAAACGACCGTTGATTTGGCGATATCGACCTAAAATACGATCCGTAAATACTAAAATACCGTCTCCGCCTGCGCCGTGGGCCGGTTTGACCACAAAATCTTTATATTGAGTTAAAAGGCTATCAATGTTTTTGATTTGGTGTTCGTTTTCAATGATTTCATAAAGTTTGGGCACCGCAATTTCAGCATGAATTGCGAGACGTTTCGTTTTTAACTTGTCATCGACCAGAGGGTAAAGATGGCGCTTATTGTAACGAAGCACGTAATCACTATTACGGCGATTAATTCCCAGGATGCCTTGTCGTGACAGTTCTCGGTATATTTTCCACATTATTTTTTTCCAGCCAGAACCTTAAAGCGGACTAATTCGGTAAAGCGATAGCCACGGTATTGACCAAACCAAAGAATTAATGCAAGCAAGACCAGCAATAACTCGGGAAATGCAAACAGCAGGTATTCGATGGCGAGGTTGCTCATCACGGTATAAGCAAGCACGGCGGCGACGAGACTGCCGAGACCTGAGCGTATAGCATCTGCCGGTCCTCGTTCATCCCATGTGATGCACATTCGCTCGATGGTCATGGTGAGGATGACCATGGGGAAAAGAGCGACGGACAATCCACGTTCCAGGCCTAAATTTTGACTTAAAATGCTGATGAAGATCATGAGGATAATGACCACCGTTAAGATGGCCGCAAGGCGGGGCACTAGCAATAAGCGCAGCTGGTCGAGATAAAATCGCGCTAATAATCCAAAAAACACAATCACCACAAACAAGGTGATACCCCAAATGACATGTGTTTCACGAAAAGCAAGTGCTATCAAGACGGGCATAAAGGTTCCGAAGGTTTTAAGACCTACAAAATTGCGTAGTAATAAAATAATGAACGCACCTAGTGGCACCGTTAAGAGTACCTTGTAGGTTTCTTGGGCATTGACTGGTAACTGCAGCAATGAAAAACGCAACAACTGGGAATCCGTTTGCAGACCACGTGTTTTCGCAATACTCAATGCATTGATGGGGGTTGGTGAGACCGTGAGCGAAAACAAAGGTTTTTTTCCGCCGAGAACGTTATAGATGGGCTCTGATCCATACTGCCAGATTAAAAATTCTTGGGGCAAACCAGCACTGCCGGTGTGAGGGTTAATGTAAATCCAATTTTTGCCATTGTAGACGGCTAAATAAGGCTTTAATTCGGCTTTGTTTTGTTGCGCTAACAAGATACCTTTGACGGGCATGGCCGAAATACGGGCTTGGTTAAGCACAAGCAAGGCCGATTTGATAATATTTTCATCATTGCTTACGGCGCCATTCAGTAATAATTTGACATTGCCGTCTTCTTTTTTATTGAGTTCTTTAATGACACCTTGAGCAAAAGTTTGAATATCCGCTGACGATTGGCGAACCAGGCTGGTAATGGTTTCAACAGCAGAAAGCTGATTTTCAGCGAGAGTTTGTCTTTTTAGTGCGGGCGGGCGTCCTAACAAGGCACCATTGTTCTCGGTTTCTCGAAAAATAGCACGGTAATACAAGGATTGCGAGCCGTTACCTCGTCGCAATGACCAAACGGTTTGACGGTTATATCCGTTTAAATTGGTGGTCACGCCGTAATTATGTGAAACAAAATATTCATCAAGAATAGCAAAATAAGGCGGTAAATAAGGAATAATAAAACTGGCTTTGACCGGTACGTTTTTTTCAGCCGTAAAACGCAGATTTGCTTCAACCATCCAGCTATTGACCGTTTCAGTATCGGTAAGGGGCACGTCAAGCACCATATAACGATAGAAAAAAAGACCAAAACCAAGGATGAACAGCGTGATGATTAAGCTATAGATGTGACGTTTTTTTGATTTCATGTTTATTTTTTTGTAGGAGGGTTAGTGGATGGGCGCTTTAGTGTAAAGGTCGCACTGGGATTAACAAGTCCATTAAATGCATTGATCGCGTCTCGTCCAAGCAGTAAGGGATAATTAAAACGTTTGCGGTTAGTTAAATTAACAGCAATTACACGCAATTCGCCACCTAACTCGATGCGCATTAACACCACAGGGCGTTTGATGGGTGCAGGTTTGGTGCCGGGGACAAGTCGTTCTCCAGCCCGGGCTTTGATTTTAACCCGACCAATGTATTTTGAAACAAACTCGACATTACCTACTTTGCTGGGAACGGTAAAGCGCAGGTACATTGTTCCGTTTTTTTCGAATTCTTGAATGTTGATAGCGCTTAATGACGATGATTTAGCGCCGGTGTCGAGCTTCGCTGATAAGCTAAGATTTTTTTCAATTAACGTTGCTTTTTCAACGTAGCCATAAATGATCTTTTCATCAGAGGCCATGGTATATCCTGAAAAGAAAGAACAAAGGATGATAATGAGGGAGAGTAATTTCATTATTTAATAAAGACCTAAACAAAAATCTTGTCAGTAGAAGTCATAGATAATACCAGATTAACAGCAAAACGCACACTCTAGTGTTTTAAGCCACGGTCGCCCCATTAAAACAAGTAAACAGCGCTTTTCTTCCTTTTAACCCATA
>JAOAUB010000009.1:14183-87968 GCA_030157805.1 Legionellaceae bacterium | reverse complement strand
TGTGACCTAATGATTAACAGTCATCCGCTCTACCGACTGAGCTACCGGGGAATGTGACGAAATCTTAAATGGATTTGGTGCTATGGTCAAGAGAGAAAAGCAAAATTTCTCAAAAAGTTGTGTATTATTTTTGAATCTAATTAATATTAAGTTAATGTAGTTATGTTTATCATAATCAAGGTGGTTGTGAATTTATCAAAAAACACATTCCTTGTGAGATTAAAAATGACCTTGTTTTATAACAATACGATTGCCCACGAAGCACAACTTCAAAAACTATTGGAGCGAATGGTACTGCTACGGCTGGCGGTTTTGACGAATGAAATTGATTCAAAGGCATTAAAATATCTCGCGCAATTAAGTACTGTGCAATTGGATGAAAAAGTTAAAGTGCGATCGGATAAATATTTAGAAAAATTAGATAAAATAGTATCGTCAAACGCTCTCAATGAAGCAATAATACAGCCATCAGAAAGCCTTATTGCTAGTTTAAAGTGGTTTGATCAAGAGCATGGTGAATATCTCGATCTTGTACCGTTGACAGCGAGGGATCCCTGTGCGCTTGGTCACTATTTCAATCATTTAGCGGTTTTTTATGATGTTTTTATTCAAGAAATCTTAATTCAAATCAATTCTAATGACTACTTCAGTTTAGATATTAACATGGATCAAGTACATGCCAGATGTCGTGATTGGCAAAGAACACGGACTTGTCAAACTTTTTATAACCCTCATCATAGAACACTTCGGTTGGTCGATAGGTTTCTTACGGGGAGCTTACTACCTAATGAGTGGCTTATCGATCTAGATATTTTTGATGCTTTTCGGGGCTTAGAGTTAGACAAATTTGGAGCACATATCGCGACGTTGGATGTGGCCAGTATTGGTGCCATTTTAGATCTAGAGCGAAAAAATCATGAACGCGATGAACCTACTGTCCCTTATGCAATCTCATTAATATTGAATAATAGCCGTACATTAGATGATGAAGGCACTCACTGGACTCGCCTGCTTATCATTGTTGATCCCACAAAAAAAAATCCAGATGTATCAGCACATTATACCGATTCACTTGGTACACTTCATAAAAGGAATATTACAAGCATCATTCGTGATGCATTAAACTATCAAGAAATTAATATTGCGGTAGAAGCTTTTCCTAGGTACAAACAACACATTAAGATACAAGCCACAAAGGAACAGAATGATGGCTATAGTTGCGGTTATCGTGCTTTACAGGGACTATTATATGACCTAGTTGAAGCCGGGTTACTAGCTAATCCAACAACGCGTCAACGCCACTTTTTAGCCTGTAAAACCAGCGCAGAACTTTGTTATTTTATTTATCATCTTTTGATGAACGAACAGACGACTACCCTAAGTAGTCCTAATTTAAAACTTGTTGAAACACGCGCTAATGGGCGTTATGTCAAACCCGCATGTATCGAAGGTCAATTGCAGCAATGGTATCCACACCAAACTCTTGATCTACCGCATGAAGCTGTTTTATCAACGTCAGATGTTACTTCCACACGCCAGGGACAGTTTGCGTGTGATGAACAAAAAATTCAAAACTATTTACAACAATGCGCAGCTCGATTCAACACTAAAGCTTACCGCAATATGTTGCAAGGAAAGTTTGATCTTCAACCCCAAACTGATTGTGATGAGGAATTAAGCTCTAAACTGATGAGCGCATTGCTTTATTTGCGTTATCAAACCTATCGTAGGGGTAATGCTCTTGCCCACGCTCAATTAAAAACTGAATTACAGAAACTGTTAAATCATATTCAGCAAAGCCACAATCCCATGCTCCTGGCCGCCGTCGCCAAAGCCCAACAAGAACATTTTTCTGCTCTAAGCAGTCATTGGACGGATCATGAACCTCAAAAAAGATTCTATTTAAGAAAAATCATGACGGAGTGGCGAAGATCATCTCTCGGGGAAATTAAGCTGCAATGGAAAACGGCCGATTTTTTTAATACTTGGTGGCATGGTTCTGTTGAAGAAACATCCAAAAACCCTCAAACACCAACGATGCAATCGCAAGCCATCCGTTGGTTAAGTGATTATAAAGATAAATGGTGGAAACGTGCTTGGGTGAGCCGTGATCGTAAGACTATTGCAACAACACTTATTAATCAACTTAAAAATCTTAATACGACCAATTCAAATCCTAGCCAAATTTTACAATTCATTTCCGACGCTCGGCAAACCATACTTAACGATGATATAAAACATCATCGCTCAATCGATGCCGGTTTACGTGGACGTTTGTATTGTTTTCTCAATGATCTTGAAACAAGAGTCTATGCGGCCAGCTCTCCGGTCGACATGGATCATGCCATCCAACATGAGTTTAACGAAATCAAAACAGTTTTAAGCGCTTTTCAACAACGAACCATTTACAAACATAGTCTACGGCGTGTTCTTGATGCAATGAATCTTGCAATCTTAAGCGCAGATAATCCAAATAAGGTAGCCTCTCAATATCAGCTTGTTTCTGAATTTTTCACCCGAGTGCTAACTAACTTAAAGCCTGAAACATTAAAAGAGAATGACGATTTATCAACGTTGTATTCATATTGTCAACAAAAGCAAGCCGATCTTGTGCACTTTTTTGGGCAGTGCTCACAATTAAGTGCTATCAATCAACAGCGATCTGTTCAAGTTTTTCGTGCCATGAGTGCAGCAGCAAGCACCGTGGTTGATCAGTGGTTTATCAACGAACCCAAAGATAAACATGATGCTCATCAAAGCCACGAAATACATTATCAAACACAAAAGATACCTCTCACGATTGGCATCAATGTTCTCAACGATTTGCCACTGTCATTTGTAACGCAATCCTCTTCTTTTTTATTTTTTAATAAAAAATCAAATTTAAATATTGCAAAGATTAACAAAATTTGCACAGATTTAATTACTGTCATGGCAACAAAAATCATGGCGCATGATCCAAGTAACGACGTCAAACTTAAATTTACGTCGCTCGAATTAAATTCTTGTGATAAAAAACCGCAGCTCTTGAAATTAAGCGTTGCATTATGCCTTGATGGGATTGACAGTAAAGTGACCTATACTATTGACGCCCATACCGGTAAATTAGTTTATATAAGGCCTGATCTTAAAACACATGAGGATTCACTAAGTCTTAGCTAAACCTCTAGGTTTCGTTGAAATGATGCAGCATAGTTAGGATAAGTTAAATTGACCGAATAAGAGTTATGGTTTTTAAATTTCATGGTGTTATGCACCTTGCTCATGAGAATTAGAAACCATAAATAAAGGTAAATTTCTGGACAAGATTTGAGTACTGATATAAATTGCAAGAATTTGCTTGAGAAATTTTATGCGTATCGCCTTAGGGGTTGAATACGATGGAAGCCGATATCACGGTTGGCAGGCGCAGACGGGCTTACACACGGTTCAGCAGGTTCTTGAATCAGCGTTGAGTCAAGTGGCTGATCTTGATATTGGTGTTGTGTGTGCTGGCCGAACGGATACCGGTGTTCATGCGACCCATCAAGTGGTTCATTTTGACACGACGGTGTCTCGATCCATGCGTTCTTGGATTCATGGCGCTAATTCTTTTTTACCTAAAGATGTGTGTGTTAAATGGGCAAAAATCATGCCTAATGAGTTTCATGCTCGTTATTCAGCACTGTCACGACGTTACCGTTACGTGATTTATAATTCTCCAATTAGACCTTCTTTATTACGCAGTCATTTAACGTGGAATTATCGTCATCTCGATCATCAGCTCATGGCGCAAGCCGGCCAGTGTTTGTTGGGTGAGAATGATTTTACGTCATTTCGCTCTGTTGAGTGCCAATCCAATACGCCGATGCGGCGTGTTCTTGATTTGCAAGTTCATCGTCATGGCGAGTTAGTGGTGATTGATATTACTGCGAATGCTTTTTTACATCATATGGTCAGAAACATAGCAGGTGTGTTGATGGCGGTAGGATCTCATAAAAAAAATACTGGTTGGGTGCATGAGGTGTTACTTGCCCGTGACCGTCGTCTTGGCGCAGAAACTGCACCACCTTATGGCCTTTATTTGGTTGATGTGGTTTATCCAGAGCGGTTTGAAGTAGTTAAACAACCATTAGGGCCTTTGTTTATGATGGAACCTGCATCGTGAGTTGTTTGAGCTTGAATCAAGTTGTGGTATGACGTGTTCTGACAGCCTTCATTGAAGGGTGTGATGGGCCGTGATCTCATGGTAATATTGCGTTCATGGTAATATCCTTGATTGGCATGATGCGTCAGGTGATGGATAACTTATTGGAAAAAAAATGACAGATCAACCTTTAAAACGACCCCATTTTATTCGACAACTGATCACTGAAGAACTTGCTGAAGGTAAGCATCAGTCTGTTGTAACGCGTTTTCCGCCTGAACCCAACGGTTATTTACATATTGGTCATGCTAAATCAATTTGTCTTAACTTTGGATTAGCCCAGGATTTTAATGGGCAGTGTTTTTTGCGTTTTGATGATACTAATCCGACTAAAGAAGAAGAAGAGTATGTCCATGCCATTATCGATGATGTGCAATGGTTGGGATTTAACTGGACGGCATTGACGTATGCCTCGGATTATTATCAGCAATTGTATGATTTTGCGGTGCTATTGATTAAGGCGGGTAAGGCTTATGTGGACAGCTTGAGTGCGGATGAGATTCGTGCGCATCGCGGAACCTTACAAGAGCCTGGACGAGCAAGTCCTTATCGTGAGCGCAGTATAGAAGAAAATCTTGATTTGTTCGCACGGATGAAGGCGGGTGAATTTCCTGATGGTGCGCACGTTTTGCGGGCGCGGATTGATATGCAATCGCCGAATATGAATTTGCGTGATCCGGCATTGTACCGTATTCGCCATGCGCACCATCAACGTACAGGTGATGCTTGGTGCATTTATCCGATGTATGATTATGCCCATCCTATCTCCGATGCTTTAGAAAAAATAACCCATTCGTTATGTACCTTAGAGTTTCAAGATCATCGTCCTTTGTATGATTGGTGCATTGATAATTTGCCGCTACCAGCGAAACCTGTTCAAACCGAATTTGCACGTCTTAATTTGTCGCACACGATCACGAGCAAACGAAAGTTAAGGGACTTGGTGGAGCAAGGTTTTGTGACAGGTTGGGATGATCCACGATTACCTACTTTGCGTGGTATGCGCAAGCGGGGATACCCCCCGGAGGCGTTGCGGCAATTTTGTGAAATTATTGGTATTTCGCGTAGTGACTCCGTGATTGATATGTCTGTTTTAGAGGACTGTGTGCGTGAGCAGCTTAATCAAACGGCGATGCGGGCTTTATGTGTACTTGATCCCATTAAGGTCGTCATTGATAATTATCCAGTGGATGTTGTTGAAGAGCTACAGGCAGCTTGTCATCCGCAAGATCCGGCGTCAGAGAAGCGTATTATTCCATTTTGCCGTGAAATTTATATTGAACGCTCTGATTTTATGGAGGAGCCGATAAAAGGTTATTTTCGTTTGGCGCCAGGCACGGAAGTGCGTTTACGACACGCGTACGTGATTCGCTGTACCGACGTGGTTCGTGATCATGATGGTCAAATTCGTGAAATTCATTGCACCTATGATCAAGAGACCTTAGGTAAAAATCCTGTTGATCGAAAGGTGAAAGGGGTGATTCATTGGGTTTCAGCGCTGCATGCTCATCCAGTGACTATTTATCAATACGATCGCTTATTTAATGATTCAAATCCGGCTCGTGAAGAAGATTTTCTGCAATTTATTAATCCTGATTCATTACACGTTCAGCAGGCTTATGCTGAGCCTTGGTTAGCCAAGCAGCCGCAAGCCGCAGTCTTTCAGTTTGAGCGCTTGGGGTATTATTGTGTGAATCAGCAAAATAACGGAGAGGTTACCGCTTATCATCGTGTGGTTGGTTTGAGAGATACGTGGGGAAAAGTGGGTTAGTGGGTGATTTTAATATCGACGAACTTCTCACTATGACGACAAAAAAAGGAAAAGGGCTCATCATGTTACATATCTATAACTCTCTGACGCGAACGAAAGAATTGTTCAAACCAATTATCCCGGGGCGAGTTGGTATTTATGCTTGCGGTATTACAATTTATGACCAATGCCATTTAGGGCATGCGCGTTCTATGGTGTCGTTTGACGTTATCGTTCGTTTTTTACGTAGCCTTGGGTTTGATGTGAACTATGTTCGGAACATCACGGATATTGATGACAAAATTATTGTACGTGCTAATGAACGAGGTGTTTCCATTGCGGAGCTAACGGATCGGTACATTGATGAAATGGATAAAGACATGCAATCCTTGCGTGTGTTGCCGCCCAACAGTGAACCACGAGCGACAGCTCATATCCCAACGATTATTGCGTTGATTACGCGTTTAATCAGCCTTGACGTGGCTTACCTAACGGACAGCGGGGATGTCTGTTTTGAAGTAGCGCGTTTTAAGGAGTACGGTAAGTTATCCAATAAAGATTTGGATCATTTAATTGCAGGATCCCGTGTTGAAGTCGCCCAAGATAAACGTTCTCCTTTGGATTTTGTGCTATGGAAAGCGGCAAAACCAGGTGAGCCTAGCTGGCCTTCGCCTTGGGGGGAGGGTCGTCCGGGTTGGCACATTGAGTGCTCCGCAATGGCAATGCACGAGTTGGGTGATGAGTTTGATATTCACGGTGGTGGGCTTGATTTACAATTTCCGCATCATGAAAATGAAATCGCGCAAAGCGAAGCTGCTAGTGGAAAATGTTTTGCTCATTATTGGATTCATGCGGGTTTATTGCAACTAAATAGTGAAAAAATGGCGAAATCAACTGGTAATTTTTTAACCATTGCTGATGTGTTAAAAACATACCATCCTGAAACAATTCGTTACTTCCTGGTGAGCAGTCATTATCGTAGCCCTCTGAACTATACCGAAGAGACGATGCAGTTAGCTGAAAAAGGTATTGGCCGATTGTATCAATCCATCAAAGACATTGACTTAAGTTCTATCCCGGAAAGCGTGGATCCTTTGTGGCTTGAGCGTTTTAATGAGGCGATGAATGATGATTTTAATACGCCCGTTGCTTTATCGGTTCTGTTTGATTTGAGTCATGAGGTGAACAAAACCAATGATGCTCGTTTGGCGATGACCTTGAAGCAATTAGCGGGTATTTTGGGATTATTACAAGACTCTCCATCGGATTTCTTTAAATTGGGCATTGATGATGCAGAAAAAGAACGTATTGAACGATTAATTCTTGAGCGAACGCAAGCTCGTACGACTAAAAACTGGGCGAGATCCGATGAAATTCGTCATTTATTGATGAATGAAGGAATTGAGTTGGAAGACGGTTCCGAAGGGACTGTTTGGCGTCGTAAATTGTAAAAATAATAGGTTCTTGACTGGGCGTAAATTTTTGTTGTGATTGATCATGACATGCCGCAAGTCTGTCAATTTTCGACGCTGTTTTTGCCCCGAAAGAGGTCATGTTTGCATGTTAATTAACAAACTCACCTCGACGATGATATTCATACTCGAATCACAAGAATGACGTAGTAATTGTAGAATGATAAATCATGCAAGGCAAAAATAAAACAACCATGGTTTTTTGTGTAACAAACGATCTAATTTATGTTTGTTATCAATAGGCTATATGTTTTAAATCCATTGTTTTTTTGAACCCCTTTATGCTATTGTCGTCGCTGTTTAAGTAGTTTATTTCGGACGGCTTATCTCTTATGACCGTATACAACACAGGCAAGCATGAGGCATGCCATTTCATTTTATTTGGAACTTTAGGTGACCTTGCAACACGTAAGCTTTTGCCGGCGTTATATTATTTGGAAAAAGCTAATTTATTGCATTCAGAAACTCGTATTACGGGTGTGGCGCGAGAAGATTTGACGAACGATGAATTCACCATGTTGGTTCGTGAAAAAATAGCTTTTTTTGTGCAAGAGCCTATTGATACTGTCATCTGGTCGAAGCTCAAAGAACGTTTTTTTTATGTGCATTTTGATTTTCAAGATAGCGCTGCTTACGACAAGCTCAATCATGTTGCTCACGTCAAAACGAAACGAATGATAGCTTACTTTGCAGTCCCTCCTTCGCTTTACGGTCAATTAAGTGAAGGATTAGCTTCTGCAGGTTTGATTAACTCGTCTTCAGCGGTGGTTCTTGAAAAGCCCATTGGCCATGATTTTCAGTCTTCACAAATCATCAATGATCAAATAGCACGATTTTTTAGCGAGCAACAAATCTATCGTATAGACCATTATCTTGGCAAAGAGACCGTTCTTAATTTGCTTGTACTGCGTTGTGCCAATCCTTTTCTTTCGTCCATTTGGAATAATCAATCCATTGATTACGTACAAATCACGGTGGCGGAAGAAATTGGTGTTGAAGGTCGTTGGGAATATTATGATGATGCGGGACAATTACGCGATATGTTGCAAAATCATTTGCTGCAGGTTTTATCGCTCGTGGCGATGGAGCCGCCTGTTCGCCTTGATGCAGATCGAATTCGAGATGAAAAACTTAATGTTTTGAAAGCGCTACGTCCAATTGACCGCTCTCATGCGCATCGCGTGACCGTGCGGGGCCAATATCAAGAAGGCAATGTGCATAACCAACCGGTGGTTGGTTATGTGCAAGAAGAGGGGGCACAGCCTGCAAGTCAAACGGAAACCTTTGTGGCAGTTCGCGTGGATATTGATAATTCGCGTTGGGCGGGGGTTCCTTTTTACTTACGCACCGGTAAACGCATGCCCAAAAAAATCAGTGAAGTGGTGATATTTTTTAAACCGCAGGCGCATGATATTTTTCGACAAGCCAATTTGTTTACGAGCCCCAATAAATTAATTATTCGCTTACAACCTGATGAAGGCATGGAAATTCAGATCATGAATAAAGTGCCAGGCTTGGGTCAATTCATGGAATTACAAGAAAGCACACTGAACTTAAGTTTTGATAAAACCTTTAAAGTACAACATATTCCAGACGCTTATGAGCGTTTATTATTACAGGTGATGTTGAGCAATCAATCTTTGTTTGTGCGTCGCGATGAAATTGAACAAGCATGGCTATGGGTGGATGGTGTCGTTGATGCATGGCGCAACAATGCCATTCCGTTGTGCTTTTATGAAGCAGGTAGCTGGGGGCCGTTGGCGGCAGATAAATTGTTGAGTCAAGATGGTCGCTCTTGGGAGTCGTAACGATGCAAATCAATTCGTTTGCAACGACGGCGCTTTTGAATCAGTACATGACGCGCCTTCTTGTTGAAAAATTATCTCAAGCAGTTCGTCAGCGAGGCAGTGCCTATTTGGTTTTATCGGGAGGAAAGACCCCTCAATCTTTGTTCCATAAGCTCGCAGAGACAGAGCTTCCTTGGGATAAAGTGATTTGTACTTTAGCTGATGAACGATGGATTCCGCCAACCATGCCTGATAGCAATGAATTGATGGTTAAGGCGTGTTTGTTGCAACACCATGCAGCCCAAGCTCAATTTATTAGTCTTTATCGTGAAGACGAAGACCTTGAACATGCGGTCGCGCTGACTAATGCGCGAATTGGAGCTTTACCTCAGTTTGACGTGGTTATTCTTGGAATGGGCGAAGACGGCCACACAGCATCCTTGTTTCCGGACAGCGCCGAAATAGTAACGGCATTGCATGATAAGGTTAACGCCGTAACGTTGATTCGGCCGCATGCAGCGCCCTATGTTCGTCTTACTTTAACCAAAGCTCGATTATTAAATACAAAATCTATTTTTATTCATTTAGTGGGTGAAAAGAAAATGGACGTTCTGCAAAACGCATTGCAGGGTCATGATGAGTTGTTAATGCCGATAAGGGCATTTTTGAGTCATCCTGGGGTTGATATACAAGTAATGTACACTCCCGAATAAGGTGAATTATGCATCAGGAAGTACAAAAAGTAACGGATTCAATAATAGCTCGCAGTCAAACAACGCGAGAAGCCTATCTTTTTCAGTTAGAGAAAGCCAATTTAAGAGGCGCGCAGCGGAAAGTACTTTCTTGCGGTAATTTAGCGCATGGATTTGCTGCGTGCGCTGCTCATGAAAAAAAAATCTTGCGCGAAATGAGCCAACCGAACATTGCAATTATTTCCGCTTACAATGATTTATTGTCCGCACATCAACCCTATGAAACTTACCCCGCTCTACTTAAGCAAGCCGTAAATGCTGCAGGTGGTATTGCGCAGTTTGCAGCAGGGGTTCCTGCCATGTGTGATGGTATTACTCAAGGCCAACCTGGCATGGATTTAAGCCTGATGAGTCGTGATCTTATTGCGATGGCCGCCGCCGTTGGTTTATCGCATAATTTATTTGATGGCGGCTTAATGCTGGGGATTTGTGACAAAATTGTTCCTGGTCTATTGATAGCCGCACTGCATTTTGGTCATTTACCGTTTGTGTTTGTGCCAGCGGGGCCGATGCCCTCAGGGATCTCCAATCAGGAAAAATCACGTATTCGTCAACTTTATGCGCAAAATAAAGTGGACAAGAGCAAATTGCTGGAGGTGGAGGCTGCATCGTACCATTCACCAGGAACATGTACTTTTTATGGTACGGCCAATTCCAATCAGCTGATTGTGGAAATCATGGGTTTGCAGTTGCCTGGATCATCGTTTGTTCATCCCAACACCCCGTTACGTGATGCTTTTACTCAGGCAGCAGGGCAGCAGGTGGTTCATTTAACGCAATTCAAGGATCATGATTTGCCTATTGGTAAACTCGTCAGCGCTAAAACCATCGTTAATGCGTTGGTTGGATTATTGGCAACAGGAGGCTCAACAAATCATACTATGCATTTAGTGGCAATTGCTCGTGCCGCAGGATTCATCATCACTTGGGATGATTTTTCAGCACTCTCCAAAATCACACCCTTGATTGCGCGGATTTATCCCAATGGTAGTGCCGATATTAATGCCTTTGCTCAGGCGGGTGGCGTATCTTATTTAATTAGCACCTTGCTTGATGCCGGTTTGTTGCATGCTGATGTTGAAACCGTAGTCGGTTTTGGTTTGCAACGTTACACTCAAAAAGTTCAATTAGAACAAGATCAATTGACATGGGTTGATGGGCCCACTGAATCTCTTGACTCAACGGTGCTTCGTGCGACTAGTGCGCCGTTTAGTGCTCATGGTGGGCTGCAAGTGTTAGAAGGTAATTTAGGTCGTGCCATCATGAAAACCTCGGCGTTATCGGATGAACATCTTATTGTTGAAGCAGAAGCCAAGGTGTTTCACAGCCAAGACGCCTTAGAGCAGGCATTTAAAGCCGGTGAACTTGAGTGTGATAGTGTGATTGTGGTTCGTTTTCAAGGACCTCGTGCTTGCGGCATGCCTGAGTTACATCAATTAACGCCTTTGTTGGAAGTGCTGCAAGGCCGTGGTTTTCGTGTGGCATTGCTGACTGATGGTCGAATGTCAGGGGCCTCGGGCAAAGTTCCTGCGGCGATTCATGTGACGCCAGAGGCTTTAAGTGGCGGAAATATTGCCAAAATTAAAACTGGCGACATGATTTTAGTGGATGGTCAACACGGGGTTCTTCGGGTTTTTTTATCGGAGGAAGAGTTACGCCAACGACCGGTGGCCAGCGATGATCTTCTTGAACATCAAGTTGGTTTAGGGCGAGAAATGTTTACTGCCTTACGAGCTCAACTTAACGGAGCTGAGCAAGGCGCCTGCAGTTTATTTGGATATGAGCTATGAGCCGGGAAGATGGGATGAAAGCACCGCAGCAAGCTATTGTTGCGGACATTGGTGGTACGAATGCCCGTTTTGCGTGTGTTCATTGGGATGATTTTACGTTAAATCAAGTGGCGGTTTATCCTTGCTCTAATTTTTCAAGTCTTGAGAGTGCTATACGATGTTATCAACGCGAGCACGATCTTTTAGACATTAAGCACATGGCTGTTGCAGTGGCGTCGTTGGTTTCTGATGATGTTGTCACCATGACCAATTTGTCTTGGCAGTTCTCAATGAAGGCGTTAAAAAATCGTC
This sequence comes from Legionellaceae bacterium, assembly GCA_030157805.1. Lineage (GTDB taxonomy): Bacteria > Pseudomonadota > Gammaproteobacteria > Legionellales > Legionellaceae > JAOAUB01. The sequence goes on along the minus strand of JAOAUB010000009.1, from coordinate 75,940 downwards.
TTGATTTAGTAGAATTACATGTGCTTAATGATTTTGTGGCTCAGGCGATGAGTTTGCCTTTTTTATCGAAGCAAGAAAAAATACAACTTGGTTCAGGGGATGTTGAAACACGGTGTAATCAAGTTGTTTTAGGCCCTGGCACCGGGTTAGGAGTGGCTTATCTTGTGCACACCGAGTACGGGATGATGCCTGTTGCCAGTGAAGGAGGTCATATTGAGTGGGCGCCACAAACGGAACAAGAATGGTTTATTAAACAGTTTTTGGCGCGACAGTATACCCACGTTTCTGTTGAGCGTTTGTTGTCAGGGCCAGGTCTTGAAAATTTATATCAAGCACTCGCTGCTTACCGTGGTGAAAGCGTCGTATTTTTATCGGCAGCAGAGATTACAGATCAAGCGTTAACGGCGTCATGCCCTTTAGCGGAAGCCACAGTCCAACAATTTTTAGCAAGTCTAGGTAGTTTTGCCGCAGATTGTGCTTTTTCGCTCAATACCTTAGGCGGGGTTTATCTTACCGGTGGGATAGTGCCAAAATTATTACCGCTCATGGAGAGCAGTGCCTTTAGGACACGTTTTGAAACGAAAGGACGCCATAGTTCATTTAAGCAGCATCTTGTTCCGACATGGGTGCTGACGGTGCCGTGGCCGGGTCTTGTTGGTGCTGCTAGGTATTTAAAACAAAGAATAAAAGGAACTGCACATGACCTTGTTTCATCATCATGGTGATCTCCCTTGGTTGTTTTCTCCCGAATTTATTTTCAGGCAGGGGCCAGTCATCCCTGTCATTCTGATTGATGATTTAGCGAGTGCCGCTCCCTTAGCAAGGGCGATTGTTGCCGGAGGCATTCACGTGCTTGAGGTCACGTTAAGAACTCCTGTTGCGCTTGATGCCATTGCGATCATGCGCGAGGCAGTGCCTGATGCCCTTGTTGGGGCAGGAACAGTCATGAATGCGACAGCGCTTAAGCAATGTCAGGAGGTGGGCGCACAATTTGCCATTAGTCCGGGACTGACGCAGGAATTGTTGAGTGCAGGACAACAAAGTAGCATCGCTTTAATTCCTGGTGCTGCCAGTGTTTCTGAAGTGATGGAAGGCATGGCTTTGGGATATCATCATTTTAAATTTTTTCCAGCAGAAGCTGCTGGCGGTATTCCTTTTTTGCGTTCTATGTTTGGTCCTCTACCGGCAATACGTTTTTGCGCAACAGGGGGAGTGACATCGGAAAATTTTAAAGATTATTTGGCCTTGCCTAATGTTGATTGTGTGGGTGGATCATGGGTGGTTCCTGAAAAGCTGATTAGAAATTCGGATTGGTCGGGAATTACAAGCTTGTGTCGGCAGGTAATGGGGTAAAAATCGCGACTCTAAGTTGTTAGGTAAAAAATTATTAATTCATCATAAGGAAAGGGATATGGCGTGGATTGTGGCAATGGTTGGTTCTTTGGCCGGTTTTTTGTTTGGTTATGATGAAGGCATTATTGCAGGATCGTTGGTGTTGGTGAGAGACCATTTTTTGCTAAATGATGCTCACGTTGGTTTTATGGCGTCCGCGTTACCTTTTGGAGCGCTTTTAGGATCCATGATCATTGGTGGAATTCTTGCGTCGCATGTTTCAAAACGTTTTGGCCGTCGTGCTTCATTAGCGTTTTCCGGCGGATTATTTTTTCTTGGCGCCATGGGTGCGGCAATGGCCAGTAACATCACGGTGTTAATTGCCTCACGATTTGTTCTGGGTTTTGCCATTGGTATTGCATCGGTGACAGCGCCTCTTTATCTGGCAGAAACAGCACCGGGAAAAAAACGTGGTGCCATTGTGGCTGTTTATCAATTAGCAATTACTTTGGGTATCGTGTGTGCTTATTGGGTTAATTATCTTCTTATCGAACAGCATGCTTGGCGGACGATGTTTGCGTCGTGCGCTATTCCTGCTCTGATGCTTTTTGTGGGCATGTTTTTTTTGCCGGAATCACCCCGTTGGTTATATCGCGTTGGCCGTAAAGAGGATGCAGCACGGGCGTTGCAAAAATTACGTGGTGAGGAGTCAATTACCAATGAGCTTCAACATATTGCCATGACTTTGGCGCGTGAGCCTTCGGGATCACAGAGCTGGCGTTTATTGTTGACTAAACCTTTATGGCCAGTTTTAATGTTGGGTGTGATGTTGTTTTGCTTGCAGCAACTTAGCGGTATTAACGTCATTATTTATTTTGCGCCTGAAATATTTAAAGGGCTTGGATTTCCAAGCACGGCGGGACAAATTCTTGCAACATTGGGCATTGGTGTTGTGAATGTGCTGGTGACGGTTGTGGCTTTAATGACGGTGGATTCCGTTGGACGGCGAAAGCTATTATTGGTGGGATTTTCGGGTGCATTTCTTAGTTTGGCGTCATTAGCGCTGTTTTCTTTGTATCAGGTTCCAGGATTGCCCTATCTTTCAATGTTATGTTTAGTCGTTTATATTTTTTCTTTTGCAATCAGTATTGGACCTGTTCCCCACATTGCGATGTCTGAAATTTTTCCCTTGCATGTAAGAGGTGCTGGCATGGGATTATCCGCAATGAGCAACTGGGCTTTTAATACTGTGATGGTGTTTAGTTTCCCGTTGATGCAAAGTTCTTTGGGAATTGAATATACCTTTGCACTTTATGCCTTGGTGTGTTTGTTTGGATTGTTTTACACCTATTACTGGATGCCAGAAACAAAAAATATCAGTTTAGAATCCATTGAAGATTATTTGACGAGCGGTGGTTCGTTGGCTTATTTAGGAAGAAAGGAGCCACGGCAATCGCCATCAACGACTTTGGATGGCTCTGACGTGATTTTAGATTTGTAAAAGGAAAGTTTTTTTGGCTCAAAGGTCATTTCATTCAATGAAACCAATGACTCGCTCGTCGTGTTGAGGAGCGAGTTGGGGACATGAATTACCACAAAAAAATTCCCGCATTAACGCGTCAAGTGACAAAATTAATTCAGGAGATGGCGAGTTAAAATCACACGTTACGAGTTTTTTCTCCCGTGTATAATTGGCGTGGACGTCCAATTTTAGATTTATTAGCGACCATTTCCATCCAATGGGACATCCACCCCACCGTTCTAGCTAAGGCAAAAATAACAGTGAACATGTTGGTAGGAATTCCCATTGCGCTTAACGTAATGCCTGAATAAAAATCAACATTAGGATAGAGTTTTTTCTCGATAAAATAACTGTCTTCGAGTGCAATTCGCTCAAGTTCCATGGCTAATTTGAACAAGGGTAAGTTATGTGCACCGACTGCGTCGAGCACGTCATGGCAAGTTTGACGCATAACTTTGGCGCGAGGGTCGTAGCTCTTATAAACCCGATGACCAAATCCCATTAAGCGAAATGGGTCATTTTTATCTTTGGCACGTTGAATGTAATGTTCAATGTTTTTTACATCGCCTATTTCTTTTAGCATATTTAAACAGGCTTCATTAGCGCCACCATGAGCTGGGCCCCAAAGCGCTCCAATTCCAGCTGAAATACAGGCAAAAGGATTGGCGCCTGTGGAGCCTGCTAATCGAACCGTTGAGGTTGAAGCGTTTTGTTCGTGATCCGCATGCAGTGTAAATATAGTGTCCATAGCTTGAACTAGCACAGGATTAGGTTGAGTTTCTTCGGTAGGAACACCAAACATCATGTGTAGAAAATTGGCAGCATAAGACATGTCGTTTTTAGGGTACATGTAGGGTTGGCCAATGGAGTATTTGTAACTCATTGCGGCTAAGGTCGGCATTTTAGCGATGAGGCGAATTGCAGAGATATACCGGTCTTGTTCGTTAGCAAGATTGATGGAGTCATGGTAAAAGGCTGAAAGTGCACCAACAATACCAACCATAATGGCCATGGGGTGTGCGTCGCGTCGGAAACCATTTAAAAATTGATACATTTGTTGATGAACCAAGGTGTGGTTATTAATTTGATCAACAAATAATTCTTTTTCGGCAGGGTTGGGTAATTCACCTTTAAGCAGTAAATAGCATACTTCGAGAAAATCTTTTTTCTCAGCAAGTTGTTCAATGGGATAACCACGATAGAGCAGTATTCCTTGGTCACCATCAATGTAGGTGATTTTGGATTCACACGAGGCGGTTGAAACAAATCCCGGATCGAACGTGAAATAGCCATTTTCTTCGAGTTTGCCAATATCAAGCACGTCATTGCCAAGGCTTGGACTATAAATAGGTAAATCAATAGGAGCATGCCCGTCTATACATAATTGTGCTTTTTTTGCGATCATTAGCGTCTCCGTCGAAGAGTTCTGAAATTTTAGATTTGTTGCACTATATATAAAATTGATCAAATTTGCCAGATTCAATTGATTCGTGCTTTGTGGTATCATCATCGCTCACTATTTTTATGCTGATTTCCGGCGTTTACAATAAGGACGATTCTTGATTATGGGATCTCTTGCGAAAGAAGTTATACCCGTCAACATTGAAGACGAATTGAAGCAATCCTATCTCGATTATGCGATGAGCGTTATTGTAGGTAGGGCGTTGCCAGATGTTCGGGATGGATTGAAACCAGTGCATCGACGCGTTTTGTTTGCGATGAATGAACTGGGGAACGAATGGAATAAACCGTATAAGAAATCAGCACGTGTCGTCGGGGATGTGATTGGTAAATATCATCCGCATGGTGATACGGCAGTCTATGACACGATTGTGCGTATGGCTCAGCCGTTTTCGATGCGTTATATGCTCGTGGATGGTCAAGGTAACTTTGGTTCTATTGACGGAGATGCACCTGCAGCAATGCGATACACCGAGGTACGCATGTCGCGTGTTGCTCATGCTTTGCTTGCTGATCTTGATAAAGAAACCGTTGATTTCGCACCCAATTATGACGAAACAGAATTTGCTCCAATCGTTCTACCCACCCGAATCCCTAATTTGCTGGTCAATGGATCTTCGGGTATTGCGGTGGGTATGGCGACGAATATACCCCCTCATAATATTACGGAAGTCATCAATGCGTGTATTGCCTTAATTGCTAATGCTGAGTTAACCATTGATGAATTGATGGACTATATTCCTGGGCCTGACTTTCCAACGGCGGCTATTATTAATGGTCGGGCGGGTATTATTGAAGGTTATCGAACGGGTCGTGGCCGTGTCGTGATGAGAGCACGCACGGAAATTGAAACGGAGAGTCACTCCGGGCGTCAAGCGATCATCATTCATGAATTGCCTTATCAGGTGAATAAAGCGCGCTTAGTTGAAAAAATTGCAGAGCTCGTTCGTGAGAAAAAGATAGAAGGAATTTCTGCGCTGCGGGATGAGTCTGATAAGCAAGGTATGCGGGTTGTGATTGAATTAAAGCGCGGAGAAGTCGCTGAGGTGATTCAAAATAATCTTTATGCGCACACCGCAATGCAATCAGTTTTTGGAATTAACATGGTTGCCTTAGTGGATGGGCAGCCGCGGCTTTTAAACCTGAAAGAAGTTCTTGAATTTTTTATTCGCCATCGTCGAGAAGTGGTGACGCGGCGAACTATTTTTGAATTAAAGAAAGCCCGTAATCGTGCTCATATTTTGGAGGGGCTTGGTGTTGCTCTAGCCAACATTGATGAGATGATTCATCTTATTAAACAGTCATCTACGCCACAGGATGCGAAAGAACAACTGATTGCTCAAGTTTGGCAGCCAGGTCTTGTCAAAACGATGCTCGAGCATGCCGGCAGTGAAGCGTGTCGTCCTGATACGTTAGATATTCAATTTGGGTTACATCCGGAGGGCTATCGTCTCTCCGCAGAACAAGCGCAAGCTATTTTGGATTTGCGTTTGCATCGCTTAACTGCTTTAGAGCAGGATAAGATTATTCTTGAATTTAAAGAATTGCTTAAGGTGATTGAAGATTTATTGAATATTTTGGCCTCACCAGAACGTCTTATGGATGTCATTCGTCATGAATTGACTGAAATTAAAGATCAATTTGGAGATGCTCGTCGTAGTGAAATTATTGCTTCACAAGAAGATTTGACAATTGAGGATCTTATTACGGAAGAAGAAGTCGTTGTCACCATGTCCAGCCAGGGGTATGTGAAATATCAGCCTATCTCGGATTATCAGGCTCAACGGCGTGGCGGTAAAGGCAAGTCTGCAACGCACGTGAAAGACGAGGACTTTGTTGAGCGTCTCGTGATAGCGAGCACCCATGATACGCTGCTTTGTTTCTCAAACCATGGGAAAATGTATTGGTTAAAGGTTTATCAATTGCCCTTGGCTAGCCGAATATCTCGCGGGAAGCCTATTGTTAATATTTTACCTTTAGCGGCAAATGAGCTTATTAATGCCATGTTGCCCGTTCGTGAATACAAAGAAGACGTGTTTGTTTTCATGGCAACCAAATTAGGGGTCGTTAAAAAAGTTCCGCTTGTTGCGTTCAGCAGACCTCGATCCAACGGCATTATTGCGATTGATTTGGATGAAGGTGATCAACTGGTGGGTGTTGATATCACACAGAACGACTATGATGTCATGTTGTTTACTGATGCGGGTAAAGTGGTTCGTTTTGGTGAAGGTTTTGTTCGCTCCACCGGGCGTACTGCTCGTGGTGTGCGAGGAATACGACTCGCTGCGGATCAATCGGTGATTTCATTGGTTGTGGTTAAAACAGACGGCACCATTTTAACCGCTACTCAAAACGGCTATGGTAAACGAACGGAAGTCAGCGAGTATCGTCGAGTTGGTCGCGGCAGTCAGGGTGTTATCTCAATTCAAGTCACTGAGCGTAATGGCAAAGTGGTGCGCGCGACGCAAGTCAGTGAAGGGGATGAAGTCATGTTGATTACGGATCAAGGGACGTTAGTTCGATTCCGAGTCAGTGATCTGTCAGTGATTGGTCGAAATACTCAGGGTGTTCGTTTGATTCATGTTAAACCAGGTGAACAAGTCGTTGCCATGCAACGTATTGATGATCTGGGTGATGAAGGCGTGGAAGACAACGAACATGGTCCTGATGTCGAGGGCGATGAGCTTCCCGAAAAATCCAATGACTAACCATCAACATCGTCATTTAGCGTCGAGTGAAGATGTTGCCCGAGGGTTTAATTTTGGTGCGGGCCCAGCGATGTTGCCGGAGTCTATTTTAAAAGATGCGCAGCGTGATTTGCTTGATTGGCAACACACCGGAATGTCGATTCTTGAGATAGGGCATCGCACCCCTGAATTTCGTGATTTATTAGAACATGCTTCGACGACCTTGCGATATTTACTTAAAATTCCTGAAAATTACCATGTTTTATTTTTAGGTGGTCCAGCACGCATGCTGTTTAGCATGATACCCATGAATTTCTTGTCGGCAAATGAAACAGCTGATTATTTGGTCACGGGTATTTGGTCTGCAATGGCATGGCGTGAAGCACAAAAATTGAAACAGGCACGGTGTGTTGCTTCGGGTGAGGCGGGAGGTTTTAAGCAAATTCCGGAGAGTTCTTCTTGGCAACGGGATGCTTCGGCAGCTTATTTTTACTACACGCCAAATGAAACGGTGAATGGCGTTTATTGTCCAAAGCCTGTGATTTTAGACAAAACACCGATGATTGCTGATATGACGTCGTGTTTATTGGCGGAACCCATTCAAATTGAAGATTACGATTTAATTTTTGCGGGGGCACAAAAAAACATTGCTAATGCTGGGTTGACCTTAGTCATTATTCGTGACGAATTTGTTAAAACGATACAACAAACCAAGTTACCCTCAATTTATGATTTCCGTACTCATATTGAGCATCATTCACTGTACACAACACCTCCAACCTTCAATTGTTATCTTGCGTCTAAAATGTTTTCTTGGGTAGAGCAGCAGGGTGGGGTAGATACGTTGTACGCTATTAACCAACACAAGGCGGCATTGCTCTATCAATTTATTGATGAGTCTTCGTTTTACACTTGCTCAATCAGTCAACCTTACCGCTCCCTTTTTAATGTTTGTTTTAATGTGCCTAGCCCGACATTAGAAAAAGTATTTATTGCAGAAGCAAAAAAAAGAAATCTGCATGCGTTACAAGGACATCGTCTTGTTGGTGGATTAAGAGCGAGTTTATACAATGCGATGCCTTTGGTTGGTGTTGAGCGTCTTATTGAATTTATGAGTGATTTTGCGTTGAGGAGTCGTCCATGAAACCGGTTCATTATATCAGTAGTCCCGTGGCCTCGGTTTTTGGTGATATTACGGTGCCAGGTGATAAATCAATTTCACATCGAGCGCTGATGTTGGGTGCCATCGCTAGTGGAACAACCACGATTAGTGGTTTTTTAGATGCGGCAGATTGTTTGTCAACCCTTAAGGCCTTGCAGTCCATGGGTGTTTTGATTGAAGGCCCTGTTGCACAGCGCGTTATTGTTCATGGTGTGGGTAAATATGGCTTAAAAAAGCCTTTCGGAACGATTGATTGTGGAAACTCAGGCACAAGCATGCGTTTATTAGCCGGTCTTCTTGCTGGACAATGCTTTGATAGTGAACTGGATGGCGACATGAGTTTACGCAAGCGTCCCATGGAGCGAGTGACTCGGCCCTTGGTGCAAATGGGCGCAGTGATTACAAGTTGTGAAGGTAAGTCGCCACTGACTATTCGTGGAGGGGCTTATTTAACGGGAATGACGTATGAAATGCCAGAAGCAAGTGCACAGGTTAAATCTTGTTTATTGCTGGCGGGCATGTATGCGGATGGAGAGACGACAGTGATAGAGCCTGGTCTGACGCGAGATCACACGGAACGTTTATTGACGTCATTTTCTTATCCTATTCAAAAAACTGAAAATGGAATCGTGATTAATTCAGACGGTGAGTGTGTTGGCACCGACGTGATGGTGCCCGGGGATATTTCTTCTGCGGCATTTTTTATTGTTGCGGCAACAATAACGCCGGGCTCAGATTTAGTGATTCGTCATGTCGGTATTAATCCAACTCGGGTTGGTGTGCTGCAGATATTGAAGTTGATGGGGGCTAATATTACCTTAATTAATAAACGGTTATGGGGCGAAGAGCCAGTTGCTGATTTGCATGTAAAATATGCGCCATTGGAAGGGATTGATATCCCTGTTTCACTGGTGCCGCTAGCTATTGATGAGTTTCCAGTCATTTTCATTGCCGCAAGCTGTGCTAAAGGACGAACAAAACTGCAAGGTGCTCGTGAATTGCGATTGAAAGAAAGTGATCGCATTGAGGTGATGGTTGAAGGATTACAGACTTTAGGAATAGAAGCCGTTGCGTTAGGTGATGGTGTTTTTATTAATGGTGGAAAATTTCGTGGCGGGGTTGTTAATAGTTACCAGGATCATCGTGTTGCAATGGCTTTTTCCATTGCAGCGTGTGTTGCTGATGGGCCGGTGTTGATTCATGATTGTGATAATGTACGGACATCCTTCCCTGGTTTTTTGCAAACTGGCAATAGTGCGCATATGAATATGAGAGTTAATGATGAAAGCAAATAATGTGGTTCCTATCATTACGATTGATGGACCTAGTGGTACAGGAAAAGGGACTCTTTGTTACAAACTAGCCCAACATTTGCATTGGCATGCGTTGGACAGTGGGGCAATATATCGCGTGTTGGCGTTTGCTGCGCGGGAAAAGCATATTAAGTTGGATGACATTGAAAAGTTAGTTATTTTGGCCGGCGAGCTTGATTTAAAATTTGATTATGACACTCAGCCGCAAGTTATTTTAGAGGGCCAAATTGTTACGGAAAATATTCGAAGTGAGCAGTGTGCCCAAGACGCTTCAAAAGTTGCAGTTATTCCTGAGATAAGGCAAGCTTTGTTATCGCGTCTTCGTGCTTTTGCGTCTTTTCCTGGACTTGTTACGGATGGTCGAGATATGGGAACAGTGGTTTTTCCAGACGCGGCGGTGAAGATTTATTTAGATGCTTCAGTACAAGAAAGGTCCAAAAGACGCTATTTGGAGTTGAAAGAAAAGGGAATTGATGTTAGCCTCTCGGGGGTTATTGATGAATTAAAACAGCGTGATGCACGTGATATAGCGAGGTCGTCGTCACCATTGAGGCCAGCTTTTGATGCGATTCATATTGACACAACAGGGTTAACTATTGCGCAAGTGTTTGATTCGGTGATGAAATTAATTGAAAAAAATGGGTTTTTATCACAGGATGGGTCGAGCAATTAGTTCATTTGATGCGTGATAATGGCCTATGAGTGACGACGTAAACAAGAACTATTGTTTACGTTTTTTTGGGGGAAGGGAGGTTAAATTCTCTTCCATTGATTTAATTTTGAGTTTATTGACATGTCTGAAAGTTTTAAAGAGTTGTTTGAGCAAAGTATAATCGGGGTTCAATTCTATCCAGGTGCAATCATTTCTGCAAAAATCATTGATATTGATGATGATTTTGTAACGTTGAATGCAGGTCTGAAATCTGAAGGGGTCATTTCCATTGAAGAGTTTTTAGACAAGGACGGCGCATTGGAAGTTCGTCTAGGTGACACGGTAGAAGTGGCTTTGGATTCAGTTGAAGATGGCTTTGGTGAAACAATTTTGTCACGCGAAAAAGCGAAGCGTCAAGAAGCATGGCGAAGACTGTCTAAATCGCATGAAAATAATGAAACCGTTATTGGTTTAATTTCAGGCAAGGTTAAAGGTGGTTTTACAGTTGAAATTGGTTCGATTCGGGCGTTTCTTCCTGGTTCATTGGTGGATGTGCGGCCGGTACGCGATCCTTCTTACCTCGAAGGTAAAGAATTTGAATTTAAAGTCATAAAAATGGATCTCAAGCGAAATAATATTGTTGTCTCGCGACGAGCTGTGGTTGAAGAAGAAAACAGCGCTGATCGACATGCACTCCTTGCGTCCTTGCATGATGGCCAAGAATTAACAGGTATTGTAAAAAATCTCACTGATTATGGTGCATTTATTGATCTGGGCGGTATTGATGGATTGTTGCACATTACGGATATTTCTTGGAAACGAGTCAAACATCCTAGTGAAGTCTTGTCGGTTGGTCAGGATATTCGCGTTAAAGTATTAAGTTTCGATAACGAGCGTAATCGTGTTTCTCTTGGAATGAAACAATTAGGCAGTGATCCTTGGGTGGACTTGGTTGAACGTTACCCTCTGAAAATGAAACTGAAAGGTAAAGTGACCAACATTACTGACTATGGCTGTTTTGTTGAAATTGAAGAAGGCGTTGAAGGTTTGGTTCATATGTCAGAAATGGATTGGACTAATAAGAACGTTCATCCTAGCAAAGTGGTGGCTTTAGGTGATGTGGTTGAAGTGATGATCCTTGAAATTGATGAGGACCGTCGTCGAATTTCCTTAGGTATGAAACAATGCGTTGGCAATCCTTGGCAGCAATTCGCTCAAGCCCATAGCAAGGGTGAAAAGGTCAGTGGTAAAATTCGATCAATTACCGATTTTGGAGTCTTTATTGGTCTTGACGGTGAAATTGATGGCTTAGTTCATTTGTCTGATATTTCATGGACTGTTGCAGGTGAAGAAGCTGTTAAACAGTTTAAGAAAGGACAGGAAGTGTCAGCCGTTATTCTAGCGATTGACTCTGAAAGAGAGCGTATTTCATTGGGTATTAAGCAATTGGATACGGATAACTTCACGAAGTACGTTGAAGAGTTCGGCAAAGGATCCATTGTGCGCGGTAAAGTGACTGCGGTAGAGCCTAAATTAGTTACTCTTGAGTTGGCTGAGGAAGTGATTGCTACAATTCGTGTTACCGAGTTGGCTGATGAGAAGATTGAAGATGCAACTACACAGTGTCAAGTTGGCGATGAGATTGAAGCAAAAGTCATGAATATTGACAAGAAAAATCGAACAATTGCGCTTTCAATCAAAGCTAAAGATGCTCATGAACAGGCTGAAACTCTTAAAAAATACACTCGTGGTGGTAATGAGCCAGTGGCTACAACCTTGGGTGATTTAATTAAAGAAAAGATGGCAAATAATAACAAAGAGTCAGAGTAAGTACTTTTTAGTTGATTTGTTACTGCCCACATACTATGGCATTCCCGCAGTTAAATGTTGCTGGAGCTATGGTTTGTGGGTAGCTTTAGTTAAAAATACTCACAACCGTGAGTCAACGTCATTTTTATAGAGATGATGAATGCGCGTGTTCATTTGGCTTTTTTATTTATTATTAATTCTTTTTGGCGTGACTTTCGCGGCTCTTAATGCAGGGACTGTGACGGTTAATTTGTATGTGTCGACGTTGTCGATACCGATTGCTGTATTAATGACAATCATGTTTGGCGTTGGCCTTTTGTTGGGTTTTTTGCTTTCGCTTTTACGTTATTGGCGCTTGAAAATGGAGTTGATTAAGATTAAAAATCAATTAAAAATAAGCGCGAAGGAGATCAAAAATTTAAGGGATATTCCCTTAAAAAACCAGCATTAAAGTTATGCATGGAGAGAGTCAATGATTAACCTATGGCCACTTTTGCTACCGGCTGCCTCATGGTCAGGATGGTGGATTGCTCGCCAAAATTTCTCTTCTAAAGAATCTAAGAAAGCCAATAAACTCTCCAGAGAATATGTCGTAGGTCTTAATTATTTATTAAATGAACAGCCCGATAAAGCTGTTGATATTTTCATTAAGTTACTTGAAGTAGATAGCGAAACGGTAGAAACCCACCTTGCGTTAGGTAGTCTTTTTCGGCGGCGCGGCGAAGTGGATAGAGCGATTCGAATACACCAAAATCTTATTGCGAGGCCACAGTTAAGTGTGCTTGATCGCAAAGAGGCGTTGATGGCGTTGGGGCAAGATTATATGAGTGCCGGTCTTTTTGATCGTGCAGAACGAATTTTTCTTGAAGTTTTAGAATTAGCGGGTATTCGTGAAACGCAAAGTTTGTATGGTCTTCTTGCGATTTATCAGCAAGAAAAAGCGTGGGAAAGTGCGCTAGATATTGTCAAAAAACTTGAGTTATCGACAGGCCAGAGTATGCACGTGCAAGCTGCTCATTATTGTTGTGAAATTGCGGAACAATCCTTAAAAGCAAATTCCATTGAAAAAGCAAATCAAGCCATAAAACAAGCGTTAAATATTGATCAAATGTCGGTACGAGCAAGTTTAATGCAAGCCGATTTAGAGCGAAGAGCTGGTCGCTATAAGCATGCTGTGCGTGCGTTGAGACGAGTTTTACAGCAAGATCCTGAGTTTCTTGGAGAAATCATTGAGCCTTTAGTGTTTTGTTATCGTCAATTGGATGCAAGTGACGATTGCGTGGCTTTTTTATTAGAAACTCTCAAAGAACATCCAAGAGCATCGACTATTTTTGTTATTGCCGAAGAGTTGCGAACACAAAAGGGCATTGATTATGCCATTGATTTTGTGTCAGAACAATTAAGCCTTTACCCTTCGATTCGTGGGTTGAACAAACTGATTTGTTGGCACTTAGAAACAGCTTATGGAAAGGTTCGTGATAAATTACAGATGCTTTATGATATTACGAGCAAATTTTTAGATAACAAACCGATTTACCGTTGTAGTCAATGTGGTTTTGGAGGCAAACATTTGCACTGGCATTGCCCAAGTTGTAAGCAGTGGGGTACAATGAAGCCGATTCATGGTTTGGAAGGGGATTAACAATTGCAATTTATTGATCTTAAGAAACAATATCATTTGATTGAGTCTGATGTTCTAGCAAGCATTAAACATGTTCTTGATCATGGCCAATACATCATGGGCCCTGAAATTAAACAGCTTGAAACGATATTGGCAGAGTTTATTGGCGTAAAACATGTCATTGCGAATGCGAGTGGAACCGATGCGTTGCTCATGGCGTTGTTAGCTCTGGATATCGGTCCTGGAGATGAAGTGATTACGTCGCCGTTTAGTTTTTTTTCGACAGCTGAAGTGATTGCATTGTGTCATGCAAAGCCAGTCTTTGTTGATATTGATCCGTTGACTTATAATATTGATGCTAATTTAATCGAGGCCGCAATTACTACTAGAACTAAAGCCATTATGCCTGTGAGTCTTTATGGACAACCTGCTGATATGGGAACAATAAATCAACTAGCTAAAAAATATGGCCTTCCTGTGATTGAGGATGCGGCTCAAAGTTTCGGTGCTAAGCAGGGTGATCGTTATTCCTGCGCTCTTTCGACGATTGGGTGTACGAGCTTTTTTCCATCGAAACCATTAGGTGGTTATGGTGACTCCGGAGCTTGTTTTACGGATGATGATGTATTGGCTGAGCGTTTGCGTGAAGTTCGTCTTCATGGTCAAAATGAGCGTTATCGTCATTGTCGCATTGGTATCAATGGTCGTATGGATACAATTCAAGCGGCTATTTTGTTGCAAAAAATGAAATTATTTCCTAAAGAAATTGAGCTGCGTCAGCGTGTTGCCGATCGTTATGCTGAATTATTAGACGGTTATGTTAAAGGCCCCGTAATTTTACCTCAAAACACCAGTGTTTTTGGTCAGTATACAATTGAAGTTGCTCATCGCGATCAGTTTCAAAAAAGCATGGACGAGCTAGGTATTCCAACGGCAATTCATTACCCTGTTGCAATGCACCAACAAGTTGCATTACGCTATTTAGCTTATCAAGAAGGTGATTTTCCATTCGCGGAAGCAGCAGGTCAGCGTGTGGTGAGTTTACCGATGCATCCTTATTTGTCTTTAGATGAGCAAAAGCAAATAGCCCAGGCTGTGAAGCAATCTTTAAATTCAGTTTTAGAGATGGCCTGATGCCTTCAAAATTGATTGTCGCGTTAGATTTTTACCAAGAGCGCGACGTTTTTAATTTGGTTGATAAATTAAATCCTGTTGAATGTGGCCTCAAAGTTGGTAGTGAGTTATTTACTTCATTGGGTGTTCATTTAGTTCAACGTATTGTAAAAAAAGGGTTTAAGGTTTTTTTAGATTTAAAATTTCATGATATTCCTAATACTGTGGCGCGTGCTTGTGCAGCCGCCGCAGATTTGGGTGTGTGGATGATCAATGTTCATGCTTTGGGTGGAACGGCAATGATGCAGGCTGCTCAAAAGTCATTACAAGTTTATCGTCATGAAAAACCTTTGCTTATTGCCGTCACTGTTCTAACCAGTTTTGGAGGTCACGATCTCCATGAGTTAGGATTTCATTCTACCGTTGATGAACAAGTGTCTCGCTTAGCCTTATTAGCTCAGCAATCCGGCTTGGATGGGGTTGTCTGCGCGGCTCTTGAAGTTCCAAAAATTAAGGCATTATGTGGACAAGATTTTCTTACGGTTACGCCAGGAATACGTTTAGATAACAAGGTGCTGGATGATCAAGTGCGTGTTGTTAACGTCAGTCAAGCTCTACATTTGGGAAGTGATTATCTTGTGGTTGGACGTTCAATTACGCAAGCTGTTGAACCGTTGTTAGTTGTTAGGAGTATTCTTGATTCATTAGGCTATTCTGCACCTTAATTTTTTCTTGCAAGGGGTATTCGGAACGGTCATCTTTATCTAAAATTTGACCAACAAATTCAGGGAGTGTGATATGGCTTTGAAAGATTATCTTAGTCATCTATTCCGGCATGATGTTGTTGCTGATCCTCATTTAGTTCTATTAAAAAAATACTTGCTTTGTGTTCAACAAGGTTGGTTTCGTATTAATGGTTTATCACCAGATAATCATTATACTCTTGGAGAATATCTGTTTGATAATGAACGTGTTCTTCTTGATTTTACTCACTTGTCGGACGAGTCTCGACGCAGTTTCAATGAATGGTTTTTGTCCCCTCATAAAGACCAACACGTTACCTATTTAAGCCCTATCCGAACCAACGATTACCGTGGCTATACTGCTGAAGTTGAGTTAAGTTGGTGGGGGCGAATCATGAATGGCTTGTTTTATCGAAAAAAGGCTTACTATTGGCCTTTGTCTTCGGTTACGGCAAAGCTTGGACATCATCAATTGAAGGGAATTGCAGTTTGCCCGGGTGAAAATGGTTTATTCATCAATATAAAACAAAACAAGATTCAATCAACCTATTATAAATACAGTGATCCGCAACGTGACCAAGACGGGCCATTGCTTAATGTGAAGCGGGTTTTTTTGAGTAATGAGTTGGTGAGTCAATTACAAAAAACGGATTTATCTCAGCCTAATTACGATGAGATTATTGCAAACCGTCATCCCTTTGCAATTCCTGTTGGCGATAAAAATAAACGTTTTCGTGAAATGAATGATTACCGAACTGCTGAAAGGTTAGAAAAAAAACTATATTGGTATCAACGCATTATTAATTTTATTGTCCGCTTATTTCGGCAAAATAAAGGCAGTTCCTCATCGCAAGAAACGGTTTTTGATCCTCGTCAATTCAAAGAAATTATTAAAACCAACGATGCCGTGGTGGATCAGCACCCTGAAAGTGGTGAAGTGATTGTCATGGAAAAGCGCCCTGAGTTGGATAGCATGGTCTTTTGTGGGGGTGGGGCAAAAATTTTTGCGCACGTGGGTGCATTGAAAGCGTTTGAAGATGTGGGTATTCATCCTAAAAAATTTGCAGGAAGTTCAGCTGGGGCGATTATGGCCTTGTTGGCTTATTTAGGCTACCCTTCGAGTGAAATTAAAAAATTTTTCAAGCGTTTTCGTCAAGAAAATTTGGTTCATTATGAATCTTATCAGGGGGGGATTTCTGACACACAAGCCATGAAAGCTGGATTGGATTATATGATTATCAAAACAATTCAAGACATTATCATTGATAATAAGATTAATGAAACAGTTGAAGGTAAACGTTTTTTAGCAACAGAAGTATTTTCTAAGGGATTAATTACGTTTCGTTCTTTAAAGGCAATTAAAATGCGCTATCCAGAATGCCGCTTAGGTGACGAGCTTATTGTGACGGCAACTATCAAGGAGCGCCGAGCCACACGTTATTTTTCATATCTTTTAACGCCCGACATGGAGGTCAGTAATGTCGTGACTACGTCAGCTAGTTTTCCTCTGGTGTTTAAACCTACGTTATTTGAAGGAGAAACCTATAATGACGGTGGTATTCTGAGTAATTTTCCTACTGAAGTGTTTCATGAAGATGATTCGACCTTTTTATTTTCTGAAAAGGCCAATTACCTTCGTTTAGTGGCGTTTCAATTTGATAATGACGGCTCGGAACGAAATATTATAGAAAAAGCAGTGGTTCGAGTTTATCGTGAAAATTTTATACTGAATTGGATTTATGGCGTGATCACGGGTGTGAAAGATCCGGTAAGTGGTTGGGAGCGTGATCGCTTGAAATTGCTGCAATACAGTAATCAGACTGTTCTGATTAAGGTAGGTAATGTGTCATCAAGCCAGTTTAATCTTGATGCGAAAACTCAGGATGACCTGTTTAACAATGGGTATGAGAATGCAAAAGAGCACATTGAAGCGCGTTATAAAACTGAAATGATTTCAGGTGTTCCAACGAAGAGGCGTCGTGTATTAATTGATCCCATCACGCATCAGGCTGTGAATGATGAAGGTTTGTATACGCGTTTTGCAAGTTTTGAGGAGTTGCTTTATTTTAGTTGTTTTAAACGTTGTAAAGCATGGTTTAACCTGTTAGTGGTTAAGGCGATTGAACAGGGGATGGATGTGTTAAAAGTCGATGAGCTTCGTACACAATATTTTCCACGCGAACGAGTGCTTCCTACGCTGTCTTCGGGCGCCTCGGAAGCCAATCAACCGACTTTATTTAATCATCAGTTTGAAATCACTGCATTTAATCAATGCAGGAATCTTCAAGCAAACATGCGACTTTTTAATGTTATTTACCCTGTTTTTCTTAATTTTATGCCTGAAGCGCTAATCAAAAACACAAAGGATTTATTGCAATTTAGAAAAGCGCGCCATAAGCTCGATGTTCATAAACCCTTTGATTGCTTGATTCATCTGGGGCGTATACAAGGTCAGGTGCATATTGTTTTTGCGTTATTGAAAGATATTTTGTTCACATGTGAAAACATTCCAACGTCCGATGCGTGTGAAAAAATCGACTGCTTAGCTCGTTTTGAGGATAGTCGTGAGTTCGATTTTTCGAACCCCGTTTTTTTTGATCAATGGTTTTTATTGCCACGACATACGAAACAATTGATGGACGTTATAAAAAAGAAGGATTGGGAAGGTGTGAAAAGGATCTGTTCTATTTTAAAAAATAAAACAGATCAACCCACCTTGGCGGCGTCATCAGCTCATAAAAAGATGGGGCAATTATTGCCACCTAATAAGGATAAAGCGATAATTAAAGTCACTTCAACGTTAACCCTATAAGCGCTTGTCTTGTGCTAATAATGTTGACAATCCTAAGGTCAATAGGTTCTGATTCATGCTTGAAAACGACTTAAAGCTTTATTATTTACAGCAATTAGGGATTGATTGTTGGGTTAAACGAGAGCCTCACCGTGACAACGAGTTGCAGAAGTTAGCTCACATCGTGAGTTCCTGCACGCGTTGTGATTTACATCAAACGCGAACTCAAACTGTTTTTTTTCGAGGCAATTCTCAGGCTAAATTGATGATCTTGGGTCAATCGCCGGATGATGTTGAGGACAGAGCAGGACAACCTCTTGTAGGAAAAGCGGGTGCATTACTTGATAAAATGTTGACTAGTATTGGTTTAAGCGATCAAGATGTGTACATTGCTCATCTTCTTAAATGCAGCCCTCCGGCTCATCGTGAGCCCACGTCTTGTGAGCTTGAGGCTTGTGGCCATTTTTTAAATCAACAAATTCAATGGATTATGCCGAAGTTAATTCTTGCTTTAGGTGATTTTGTGGGGAATTTTTTGTTAGGAACATCTGCATCGTTTGATACACTTCGTTCTACGTTACATCATTATGACAACACACCTTTGATTGTGACGTATCATCCCAATTTTTTACTTAATAATCCGCAATTCAAAAAACAAGCTTATTTGGATTTACTGTTCGTCTTGAACACCTTATCTGATAAGCCATGAAAAACTACCGTGGATTGACCTTGATAGAACTGCTTGTTACGCTAAGTTTGCTGGCAGTGTCGTGTTTTTTTTGGGGAGAGTTGAGTCAACATTTTTTTATAAAAAACAACATCGATCTTCTTGAAAAAAAATTGATTAACAGCATTCATTATAGTCGAAATAGAGCCCTGATTTCAGGGCAAGACGTGACCTTAAATGCGGCTCAAGGTTCAGGGGATTGGTCAGAGGGTATGATTTTGTTTGTTGATAATCAAGCGCATCATTACACAAGTCAAGACAAGCTCATCTATCATTGGCAGTGGCCCCGATCATCGCAGTTGCAGCTGGTATGGCGAGGATTTAATTCATCGAATTACATTACCTTTTCTAAACTATTAAGACATTCAACGGCAAATGGTCATTTTATGATTTTAAAAAACGGCCTTGAGGTACGACGTATTGTAGTGAATCGTTTAGGTCGAGTTAAAGTTTCTACGGTGGAGTATCACGATGACAAATGAGATTGATTTTCCCGAGCAGCTTATTCCTTGGTTGTTTCATGAAGATTCTTTAACGCAAAAATTAAAATTAAGCACGGGAGATGCGTCAATACAGGTTTTGAGCCAGGGCTTAAAAAGAGCGGATTGGTGGGACAAACAGGTATTAGGTTTTCAGGAGCAACGGAAATTTTCTCGAGAAATAATCATGTCTTCGCATAAAACTTGCTGTTGGTATGCGAGAATGATTGCCCCTGAGTCAACGTATCAACGCCACCATGATTTTTTTATGCGTCTTGAAACAAGCGCTTTGCATGTGATGCTCTTTCAAGAAAAATTGGCGGTGCGAAAATCGATGAAATGTTATGCCATCAGCAACAATGAATTGGAATTTTATTGGGTCAAGTCATTGATTTCGAAGCCCACGATGAATCATGTTGTTGATAATGTCTGTTTATGGGCGCGACGTTGTTGTTTTCTTCTTGGCGGAAAAGAACCCCTTTATTTAGTGGAAATTTTTTTACCGCAATTTTTGGATTTATTAGCATGAACTGGAAGGCTTATTTACGTTTGACGCGATTTCATAAACCGGTAGGAATTTTGTTGTTATGGGCGCCGACGGCGTGGTCATTATGGATTGCGAATCATGGGCATCCTTGCGCTAAACTCGTCATTATTTTTTTCTTAGGGACTTGTGTGATGCGGGCAGCGGGCTGTGTTCTTAATGATCTTGCCGATAGAAACATTGATTTATATGTTAAAAGAACGGCGACAAGGCCGCTGACCAGCGGTGAAATTTCTGTCGTTGAGGCTTTGGGTGTTTTGTTTTTTTTCTTGATTTTTGCGTTGATTTTATTGTTGCAATTGCCCTTTACATGCATTCCATATGCTATCGCAGCTTTGCTGGTTACGGTCATTTATCCTTTTTGTAAACGGTTCATGAAAGCACCGCAATTAGTGCTTGGTATTGCGTTTTCGATGGGTATACCGATGGCTTACGTGGCATCAGGTGTTTTATTTGATGGTGCATTTTATAGCTTGTTCTTAATTAATTTCTTATGGATCATCGCTTATGATACGCAGTATGCAATGGTTGACAGGGATGATGATCGGCGTATTGGGGTCAAATCGACAGCAATTTTTTTGGGTCGGTATGACAAATTCACAATCAATTTACTTTTGGCAGTCATGCATTTATTTTGGTTGATGCTTGCGATTCAATGTCAGTGTAATCCTTATTTTTTTATTGCTTGGTTTCTTGGTTTAGCAATAATTATTGCGCAGTATCGTTTAATTTCTAATCGTCTTCCAGAAGAGTGTCTGCAAGCATTTTTATTAAATGCTTGGTATGGCATGGTGATGTGGGGCGGAGTTTTTAGTGCTTAGGCACTTAATTTGCTGCTGTTCGGATAACATGGGGCATAATAAAGTATAAAAAGCCTTGTTTAATGAATTTTTTAAAATTGATGAATTAAATCACGCCGCTCAAATAGGAGTAATTTCTATGAAGTTATCTTGGTGTGTTTTTGTTTCATTGTTTGTCATAGTTGCGTTTATCTTCCAATCGTACATGTTCTTGCACAATGATGTTTTATAGCTGGCACGTGCCGCGACAGAAGAAAAGTTACACCACCTTGAAACCTGCACCTGCATGCCGGTTTCGAGGGGACGACCCTCATCTCTAGTGCAACACCACCGCCTTTTTTCGCTTACTCGACTTTCTCCTGTGTTCGTGGCGCACGCTCATAGCGTAAAATAAACGTATCATTACAATCTATTTAATCGCAGTTCGGAGAATTTGATGAACTTTTCATGATGATTTTTTTATGAAGAGGACTTTTTTCGATGATATGACGTATAGTAATAGTATTTCCGATAAAGTGAGTAACGTGAGGTTTTAACATGGGATGTTATCATTTGTTACAGCGTGTTTTTTTTGTCATTTTTTCCTTTTTTTTCGTGGCCAACGTGTTGGCTCAAAAATTACCATTAAGCGCATCACATCAAGAACAATCTTTATTGCATTTAGATTGGATCGATTCGTCGTTAGCTCCTGGAGAAAATTTTTATGCTTATGCTAATGGGCGTTGGCAACAGAAAAATCCAATTCCTAAAGCTTATGCCCGCTGGGATAATTTCCGTGTTTTGCAGGAGATCATGGAAAAAAAGTTAAACAAGATGATGAGCGGGTTGGCGGAGGATAAGTTACTGAAACAAGGCTCGATTGAGCAAAAAATTGGTGATTTTTATTTTAGCGGTATGAATGAAGCCGCGATTAATCGTGCAACATATTATCCATTAAATCCTGTGCTGCAAAAAATTCAAGCAGTGAATACCTTAGAGTCGTTAGAGGCTTTAATCCCTGAATTGCAATTGATGGGGGTTAATGTTTTATTTAATTTTGGCAGTGAACAAGATTTTAAAAATAGTCAATCGATGATTGCAGGGGCAATGCAAGGTGGTCTGGGCTTGCCTGATCGGGATTATTACTGCTTGGATAATCCGAAGTTTGTGCATCTTCGTGAGGTTTATCATCACCATATTGCTAAAATTTTTCAATTGGTTGGAGAAACACCTGAAGAATCTCAACATGATGCTGACACTATCATGGCTATTGAAACAGCGCTAGCTAAAGCGTCATTGACGCAAATTGAACAACGTGATCCTTACGCGATTTATCATAAAATGTCTTTGATGGATTTGACCCAGCTCACGCCTCATTTTTCCTGGGAGTTTTATTTACGCCAATTAGGCGTTTCTGCGGTCACTGACGTCAATATAGGTATGCCACAGTTTTTTAAAGCCATGGATGCATTGCTTGTCGCCAGGCCGTTAGCGGATTGGAAAGTGTATTTTCGTTGGCATGTGCTGGATGCGTTTTCAGGCTATTTGTCGGATGAATTTGTGAATGAAGATTTTATGTTAAACAAAGCTATGACTGGGGCTGAAATACTTCGGCCTCGCTGGCAGCGTGTGGTTGATACGGTTAACAATTCCTTAAGTTTTGCGGTGGGTCAGTATTACGTTGAGCATTATTTTTCAGAGTCGAGCAAACAAAGCATCATGAGGATGATGGCTAATATTCGAAAGACCTTTCGTCAAATTTTGCAGGATCAGCCGTGGATGGAGTCAAAAACGAAACAAGCTGCTCTACGGAAATTGGATTTGATGACTCAACGTGCAGGTTATCCTGAACATTGGCGCGATTATCGTTCATTGATGATCAATCGAGGTCATTATGTGTTGAACGTGATGCGGGCCAACGAGTTTAATAATCGTTATGATTTGGCAAAAATTGGCAAACCGGTGGACAGAACAGAGTGGAGTATGTCACCACAAACCATTAATGCTTATTATGATCCTTCAATGAATAGCATTAATATTCTGGCAGGAATCTTACAAGCGCCATTTTTTGATGCGAACGCACCTGCGGCCCTCAATTACGGCGCAATAGGTTTTGTGATTGGCCATGAAATGACCCATGGATTTGATGATCAAGGTGCTCTGTTTGATGGCCAAGGTAATTTGAAAAATTGGTGGACGCCGCAGGATATGAAACAATTCAAAGCCCTAACGGCTTGCATCGCAACGCAATTTTCAACGTACAAGATTGACGGTGATATGGCAGTGCAAGGTCAACTGGTGGTGGGTGAAGCAAGTGCTGATTTAGGGGGCGTTTTGTTAGCCTATCAAGCGTTTCATGCGTCAAAAGACTATCAAGAAGCGAAAGTCATTGATGGTTTTACTCCGGATCAGCAGTTTTTCCTTGGTGTCGCTCATGTTTGGGCGGGGAATATTCGCCCCGAACTTGCACGGCAGTTGGTGACGATGGATCCCCATCCACCCATGCAATATCGTGTGAATGGGACTTTAGCCAATATTGCGGCTTTTCAGCATGCGTTTGCAATTAAAGTGCCAAGTAAGATGATTAACGATCCGCGTTGTCAGATTTGGTAGCGCACAAGCCTTGTGCTGCAATTAAGGTGTTTTCTAATAAGGAGACAATGGTCATCGGTCCAACACCACCAGGCACAGGCGTAAGCCACGCTACTTTTTTTGCGACTTCGTTAAAATTTAGATCGCCGCGAAGCGTACCATTGTCCAAACGATGAATGCCGACATCAATGACCACTTGTTGCTTGTTGAGCCATTCGGGATGAATTAAATCAGGAACGCCGGCGGCAACAATCAGCACGTCGGCATGCATCACGTGATGTTTTAAGTCGGTGGTTAAACGATGACATACCGTGATGGTCGCGCCAGCGTGCAGTAATTCAAGTGCCATGGGTCTGCCGACAATGTTTGATGCGCCCACGATGACGGCGTGTTTTCCTGCCATATCAAGATGATAGGCTTTCAATAAGCGCATGATCCCCATGGGGGTACACGGACGAAGAGAGGGATTTTTTTGTGCGAGACGGCCAAAATTATAAGGATGAAAGCCATCCACGTCTTTGCGTGAATCGATTGCTTCAATAATTTTTTCGGTGTTTAGTTCCTTAGGTAAAGGAAGTTGAACGAGAATTCCATCAATGGTTTTATTTTTATTTAAGGTTTCAATGAGTTTGAGTAATTCATGTTCTGATGTACTCGTGGGCAGATGATAAGCTTGCGAAATCATTCCCACTTCTTCACATGCTTTTTGTTTATTTGTGACATAAATTTGGGATGCTTTGTCTTCCCCGACTAAAATTACCGCAAGGGCCGGCGCTCGATGAGTTGAGATTATTAGTTGCTCAACCTCTTTTTTGATCGAGGGTTTGATTAAATTTGCAAGTTGTTTTCCATCAAGTAGGGATGCTGACATGGGTATGGTTGTTACCTTATTTGTGATCCTATTGACGAATTATGGAGTTAGCTGTTCCTAAATGCAACTTTAACTCAGCGACTCGCAGGGCTTGCTGATGAATTATTAGCTTTAGATGCTGAAGTGAGGTCTAATTTATCGCGCTGATTAACACAATGCCGAAATTCGCTATACACCTGTGTTCCGTAGTTTATTATTTTTGGTGATCTTTGCTGCCGGCTATAATTAATTTATAAACTCGTTCGCTAATCAGACCTTGTTCAAACTTTATTCTAGCATCGGTTGTCATGAGCTGACCACGTTCGCGAACTAATTTTCGGGTTGTTGAGGTAACATCGTTGGGATCGCCATCCAAGAGGATATCTCGGGTAACTTCATCAAATACGAGGTACTCGCGCAAGGCAATGCGTTTATCATCAATGGTAGGAACCAGTTTTTGCCAAACACAAAGACGAATTGTTTCAAGAATATCAATGGTTCTACCTAAACGTTCTTCGCCTGAAAATGAAGTAACAAGACGGCGCATGGTTTCAGCAACACCCGATGTGTGTAGGGTAGTGTAAACGGGATGGCCCGTAAGCGCTGCTTCTAGGGCAGCACTAATGGTGGCAGGATCACGACACTCTCCTACCATAATTAAACGAGGTTTTCGACGTAAAGCGTTGCGAACCCCTTCAGCAAACGTAGGTAAATGGCGTGGAATTTCAGATTGACTTACGACAGCAGAAATAGTTTCAATTTCATCATACACAAATTCAATGGGAGCTTCATAAGTTAATACTTTTCTGTCCGAGTCGACTGTTTCAATAAGCTCTCGAATAATAGAGGCTAATAAGGTGGATTTGCCCGAACCGGTTGCACCAGTAATAAAAACAACACCCTCCTGAGGGGCTATGGCATCCAAAACAGCTTGCGGTAAGCCCATGGTATCTAACTTGGGCGGGGTGGTTGGAATAGTACGTAATGTAATTTGTATGGCGTCATGCCCTTCAACAAGACAGGCCGTCGCATTAACTCGATAGCGGTAACGTACCCCGCGATTAGGGCGAAATTCGTAATGAGTATCAATGTCTTTACCGGAAAGAAGTTGTGTTGTGGCGTTGGGCCCATAAATAGCATTGATTAAGTCACTTAATTCAGTATTTGATAATGCTCGATTGGTGATTTTAAGTAGACGACCATAGACCTCCACAAATATTGGGGAGCTTGTTTGAATGGTAATATCAGAAGCATGCAAACTTTCAGCGTGCTCAAGCATTTTATCCATGAACATCGGTGAGAAACGTGTGGGTTCGTCGGGCATTAAATGCAGGTTACTCATGGTGACTCTTTGTACTTGAATTTTTGGATGGCGTGAACCAGCATTGCCAGTTAGGCCTCATAGAGCAATTGTCAACAGCTCCTAGTATTAATTGACAGGAGCGATATTGGGTTGCCATGCGCGACTCGTGATATTTACTTTTGCATTTTGTACTAATTTCTCCATAGTAACAAATTGTTTCAAGGATTCTTCATCTTGTTCAACAGCGGCGCGCCACTCGTTACTGTTAACATTAAGTCCGGGCAAGGCAGTAATTCGTAAAACACGGTCATCAATATGAATTTCCGTTTCATCTCCAGTAACACCTAAGTCAGTATGAGAAACAAAGGGTGGCGACACCATATTCATGGCTAATAATTTTCGGTATAAAACCATTCCGGTAAAGTCTTCTTTAATTCGTGCGACACTTTCTTCGAGAATGACGTTGGCTTGTTCAATTCCGTTTTTCCAGCCGCGGGCGACATAAAAGGCCCATAATTTTCTTTCTTGTTTGGTTTTAGGCAACAGTGAGATATTAGGATAATCAGGTTTTTTATAATCCATCCATAAATAATGACGCCAGTTTGGTGGCGTTGTAATAAAATGGGCTTGCTTACTGACTTTGTAAGTTCTGTCGGAAATTCGTATTGTTTGTGTGTCAGCGAGATTTAGCGTATTTCGACCTTCCACTAACACGGGAGGAAGAATGTTATGTTCAAGGACTAAATTATTAAAGTCAAAAACACTGTCAAGGTATCGGGCTTGCTTTGTTAAATCTTCATCAATGAGTTTTGCCCGACTTGCCAATCCAGCTTGAGCGCTAATGCTCAACGCAGTTTCTTTTAGGGCCATTTCACGAATTTTGCTAGTTTTTGCTTTGTTGATGCCGCATTTATGGCAACTGGCCATGGATTGCAAACCCGACAGGGAATTGACATTGCCAGTCATAATTTGATTGCTTGAACAAGCCGTTAGCCAGAAAGCAACACTGATAATAAGGCTAGGAATATATTTTTGCATAGCGCAATTCTACTACTTGACTATTAGGGTAGACATGAATATTTGCTCGAATTCCTGCTTGATAATCAATATCACGCAGTATTTCTGCAAGGCTTTCATCTTGGATGTTAAGGCTAATTAAAACAGGAACGGCAGGTTCCTGACCAAGAATTCTTATACGATAGTGAGCGGCTTTAGCAACTCGTGTTGTTAGTTCTTGAATAGGGCCTGCCCAATCGACCGAAGCACGCGTTTGTAAATTCGACGAATTCGGAATGGTGAGCGTATTGTCTTTTGCGGGTGGCGTAATAACTTTTTGAACTTTAGCCATTTGAAGCATGGAGTCGCTTATTGATGTGGCGGCTTCTGCCAGTTTGATATTGGCATCGTCGCTTGCAGTATTAATAGGCGGCTTCATGAAAGGTGCATGATGGCAGCTGGCCAATAATAGTGTCGAGTTAATCAGCAAAATAAGCTTTTTATTCATCGTATCCATTTGGTTTTCATAGAGTAACTTTATTGATTGAAACAGGAGCTAGGTGGCTTGTCAAGGGGCGAAACATAGAAGACATTAAATGAGAGATGCAATAATGGTTGCTATGTAAATATGTTGAGCAATGGCGCGGTTTTTTTCTATTCGGTAGCTTGTTTTTCATAAAGGGAATAGTAAACGTTACCGGCTCGTTTTGACTTTAGAGTTGTCCATTGTGTTGGGTCAAGATTGAATAGGTTGGGTGATTCTAAATAGAGTAAACCACCGGGTTTAAGGGTATTGCTTGCTTGAATTAGTTCAATAAACTCGAGGTAGTTCGTTTGTGCAAAAGGAGGATCGACAAAAATAATGTCAAAAGGGGCCGGATGTGTTTTGAGATAATGGGACGCGTCGGCACGTAGAACATGTAATCGGGGTTGATTGCCCTTATTGAGCTGCACGTTGATGTCATGAGCAAGTTGTTGAAGGTTGTTAAAGGCAATCATCGATTGTTCAATGAACACAACCTCACAGGCCCCTCGTGAGAGCGCCTCAAAACCCAAGGCACCGCTGCCTGCGAAGGCATCAAGACAGCGAGTTCCTACGAGACGGTTCATGAGCCAATTGAACAGTGTTTCTTTAACACGGTCGGGGGTCGGGCGTAACCCATCAACGGCAGTGAATGGAATTTTTTTCCCTTTTAATTGACCTGCGATGATTCGTACTTGTTGTTTCACAATTTACCCACGGTGATTTGCAAAAGATTTTCAGGTTGAATGAAGGCCTTAAAAGCTCTTTTGATATCAAGTGTACTGACATTCTCAAGCTGTGCCACGTAGGTGTCCAGGTAATCATCGGGCAAATTATAAAAGGCAATGCGTAATAACATATTGGCGATGCTGCTATTGCTTGCGAGAGATAGGGAAAAGCTTCCTGCTAAGTATTGTTTAGCATCAGCAAGTTCTTTTTCCGTCGGACCATGGTTTAAAAAATGATTTAAGGTTTCACGACTGACTTGTAATGCTTTTTCAGCTTGGTTGGTTTTGGTGGAGAGTGCGATGATAAAAGCGCCGTTGGCGGGCATGGGAATTAATTGACTGTTAACATTATAACTCAAGCCACGTTTTTCTCGAATTTCAATGGCTAATTGGGAAACCATCGCGCCACCTCCTAAAATGTAATTACCCATTAATAATGGAAAATAATCAGGATGTTGATGGGTAATTCCAAGTTGTCCAAGACGTAAAATGGTTTGTGATGATGGAAAGGGGATCGTTGTTTGTTCTGGTTTAATTAATGGTTGAGCCTGAACAATGGCAGGTGCTGGTTCGCCCTTGGGTAAGGCCGCAATAATTTTTTCGGCTAATTGAGTTGCTTTTTCTTGGCTAATGGCACCAACCATCACAATGATGGCATTGCTGCCGACAAAGTATTGTTTATAAAAATCACGTACTTGCCAGGGTTGAATTTTATTGACGGATAGTGATGTTCCATTGATAGGGTGTGCGTAGGGATGATCGCCATAAAGTTTGTTGAAAAATTCGATGTTTGCAATTTCATCAGGGGATTCTTGTTTCTGTAATATTAATGATAATAATTGATTTTTTTCTCGATTAAAGGCGTCTTGTCGAAATTGCGGTTTGGTGATAATTAAGCTGAATGTTTCAGTGGCAGGATTGAGCGCTTCATCATGGTTTAATGTTCGAAGATGAAAAAGCGCGATATCACGGCTATTTTCTGCATTAAATTGCGCGCCGGTCTGATCTAAATTTTCAGCGATTTGCGTTGCATCGAAGGGTCCATTTCCTTGATTCAGTAGATTCGTCGTTAACGCACTTAATCCAAAGAGTTTTCCATCGTAGGCAGATCCTGCAGCAAATGCCACATAAATATCTAACATGGGAACATCATTCGCTTGATAGAAAACAACCCTGGCGCCATTTTTAGTTTGCCATTTCTGAGTTTTTAATGGGAGGGCCATGGCGTTAGAAATGAATAGAGAGAGGATTATGGTGATAATCCCTAACTTCATTTTTTTTGAGATCATCGTAGTTCTCCCTGTTTTGCGTTTGGATAGAGGCGTGCTTCTGTGATGGCCGAATCCCGGAAGTATTGTTTTGCAACGGCTTGAATTTGTTGTGCTGTAATACTTTTGATTTTATCAGTAAATGATTCAGCGGTTTCCGTGCTTAGGCCTATGGTTTCCAATAAACCTATTTCCATGGCTTGACCAAAAATTGAATCTTTTTCAAAGGTTTTTTGAGCGATAATTTGGGTTTTTACCCGCTCTAATTCACGTTCTGGAATAGGCTCAGTTTGTAAGCGCTTAATCTCTTTTAAAAACATTTGTTTGAGCTCGTTATTGTTTCGATTTTGTGCTGGAGTACCCAGCATAATAAATTGAGTTTGATAACGACTGTATAGGTTATAGTAAACTTCTGCACTGCTGGCGATGTGCGGCCCGCGAATAAGATTTTTAGAAAAACGCGCACTATTGCCCGCGTTGAGAATGCCAGCAGCAAGTTCAAGGGCGTAAGGTTGCCAAGCCTGTTTCGCTGTTTTAGCGCTGGGAACGGTATAACCCAGCATGAGCATAGGAAGTTGAGCTGGCGTATGAATTTCAATCAGTTTTGCGCCAAGGCTTGCTGGTTCAGTTTGTTTTTTTTGTTGATAACTGGGTTGTCGTTTTAATTTTCCAAAATAAAGATTGGCTAACTCGACGACTTTTTTCCCATGAACATCACCAACAACGACAAGTACGGCATTATTGGGAGTATAAAAATTTTTATACCAGGCTTGGACATCACCTAATGTCATTTCTTTTAAATCATTCATCCAGCCAATAATAGGGTGGTGGTAAGGTTCTGTAAGGTGTGCTGCTGTCATATAGTGTTCAAAGGTGGTGGCTTGGGGATTATCATCAGTACGTAGGCGCCTTTCTTCACGGATGACTTTCATTTCTTTATTGAACTCGGCTTGGTTCAATAATAAATTTTGCATGCGATCAGCTTCAAGTTCAAAGGCGATGGGCAGTTGCACCGCAGCAATCTTTTCAAAGTAAGCGGTGTAGTCGTAGTTCGTCATGGCATTTTCCTGACCGCCTAACGCTGCAATAGTTTTAGAAAAAGCACCAACAGGGTATTGTTTTGTTCCTTTAAACATCATGTGTTCTAATGCATGTGAAACGCCAGTGATTCCTCCTGGCTCATCGGCCGATCCGACGTTATACCAGATCATGCTCACAACAACAGGGGCTCGATGATCTTCTTTAATAAGAATTTTTAATCCATTGTTTAGCGTGTATTTTTGTAGGGTTTGTATGGCATGAGTTGCGTTAGTGTTCAATGTTGTGACAATTAGAATAGTAAATATCAATCTTAGACGCATGAAGATACACTTATATTTAATAAAATTTAAAACATGATAGAATTCCATACTTCTATTTTTTTGTACACTATTTATGATGAAGTGGTTTAAGAAAAATCGCCCACAAACGGTTCCCCAACCAAATGATTCAGAAAAAGAGGGCGTGAGCCTTGATTTAACGCCTGAAATGATTGAGGAAATCAATGCATTGCCCTCATCGGCGAACTGTGATCAACGTTCAGTTGATTTGGGATCGCCAAACGAAGCGGCCAAACAAAGTTTTTATGCCCGTTTAAAGCGCGGTCTTAGCAGGACGCGTCAGCAGTTAGGTGGTGGCATTGGGCGTCTTTTATTAGGTCAAAAAGAAATTGATGCTTCGTTAGTTGAGGAAATCGAAACGCTGTTAATGAGTTCTGATCTGGGTGTTGAGACGGTTCATGGCATTCTTGGCAAAGTGAGCGAGGGGTTGGCGCGTAAAAATCTTGCCGATGGTAAGATGGTTTTTGACTTCATTAAAGGGCAATTAGAAAACCTGTTATTGCCTTTAAGTAGGCCGCTTGTTCCGGTGACAGACGATAATTCGCCTTTTGTTATTTTGGTTATTGGTGTTAATGGTGCGGGAAAAACAACCACCATTGGTAAATTAGCTCAACAGTTTCAGCAACAGGGAAAAAAAGTGATGCTGGCTGCAGGAGATACCTTTCGTGCAGCGGCGATTGAACAGTTGCAGACATGGGGGCGAAGGAATGAGATTCCCGTGATTGCGCAACAACTTGGTGCAGACAGTGCTTCGGTAATTTATGATGCCTTGCAGTCTGCGAAGGCTCGTGGTTGTGATATTTTAATTGCGGATACTGCCGGGCGTTTGCATACTCAGAATAACTTAATGGAAGAGCTTAAAAAAATTAAGCGAGTGCTTCATAAACTTGATCCTAAAGCACCGCATGAAATTATGTTAGTATTAGATGCAAGCATCGGTCAAAACGCGTTGAATCAAGCACGCGAATTTCATCAGTCCATTGGATTAACTGGAATTACGATGACTAAGTTAGATGGAACAGCTAAAGGTGGAATTTTATTTGCTATTGCCAAGGAGTTGGCGATACCATTTCGTTATCTGGGTATAGGTGAAAGCATCGATGATTTGCGTCTTTTTGATGCGGTTCAGTTCGTTAGGGCGATTTTTAACGATGACTAAACAATGATTAAATTCGAGCAAGTGAGCAAGCGTTATCCTGGGGGATTTGAGGCCCTGAGTCAGATTGATTTCACCTTGGAAAAGGGAGAAATGGCTTTTTTAACAGGGCATTCGGGTGCGGGTAAAACAACATTATTGAAATTAATTGCGAAATTGCAATCGCCTTCTTCAGGGCAATTAATTGTCAATGGCGTTAATTTAAATCAGCTGAAGCATCGTGAGATTGCCGATTATCGCAGTCAGCTAGGAATTATTTTTCAGTCGCCTAATTTACTTCATGATCGAAGTGTTTTTGATAATGTGGCGTTGCCAATGCAAATCAAGGGACTGCCGTCGTCCAAGATTTCTAAGCGTACCCATGCTGCTTTAGATATGGTCGGTTTATTAAATAAGGCCAAAATGATTCCGGCTCAGTTATCCGCAGGGGAGCAGCAACGTGTTGGAATTGCGCGTGCGGTTGTTCATAAACCGGCATTAGTTCTTGCAGATGAGCCTACTGGAAATCTTGATCCTAGTTTATCAATGGGGATCATGAAATTGTTCCAAGAGTTTAATCAGGTCGGGGTCAGTGTATTAATTGCAACGCATGATTTAACTTTAATTGCTGGAATAAAGCATCGTATTGTGATGTTAAAG
The DNA here is from genome assembly GCA_030157805.1 of Legionellaceae bacterium. Taxonomy (GTDB): domain Bacteria; phylum Pseudomonadota; class Gammaproteobacteria; order Legionellales; family Legionellaceae; genus JAOAUB01. Next base: position 43,771 of record JAOAUB010000009.1, on the reverse strand, counting down.
GGAGGACGGCTGTGTTAATACAGTTGAAAAAAGTCGCTGCCAATCATTTACATGCTGCCCTGAATAGTTTTAATTTTTTATGTCGCAGGCCTCTTGCAACGTTGATAACGGCAGTGATTATTGCCATTACCTTGACATTGCCAACGTTGTTCTGGGTATTTAAAAGTAACGTCAGCCAATTAACGATGGGTTGGCAGCGCAGCGGTACAGTTTCGTTGTATCTCAAACCATCGTTGTCTTTAGTTCAACAACATCAATTGGTGACTGATCTTCGGCATATTCAAGGTGTTGGCGAGGTTTCTTTAAAAACGCCTGAAGAAGGCATTAAAGAATTACAGGAACAAGAAGGCATGAACGATATTATGCGTTATTTGCCAGAAAATCCTTTGCCTGCAATGATTGAGGTGGTTCCGGCTTTTGCAATTAATACCCCCGTGCAGATGGAACAATTATTTAATCGACTGCAAGCTATGCCGCAGGTCGAACAAGCAAAGCTAGATAGAGATTGGATTCGACGGCTTCATGCTATTTTGGGATTTGTTGCTGAAATTGCGAATGCTTTGATGATATTACTTGCTTCAGCGGTTGTTCTTATTGTTGGAAATACCTTACGCTTGGCAATTCATCATCGTCATGAAGAGATTCGGGTTCTTAAATTAATAGGTGCGAGTGATCCCTTCATTGTTAGGCCTTTTTTATACTCAGGCGTTTGGTATGGCTTAATTGGCGCAGTTTTTGCTGTTCTTTTTGTTAATATTTTTATGTTAAGTCTCGCTGTAGGATTACAAGAATTAGCTTTAGTGTATGACATGCACTACCCATTAAAAGGATTGACCGTATTTCAAGCGTATCTTATTGTTTTAGTTGCAATTAGTTTATCTTGGCTTGGGGCTCGATTGGCAGTGAAGAGGCAACTAGCTTCTATTGAGCCCTACAATTGATGTATAATACGCTCGACGAAACAAGTTAAGTTGTCCTTTGGAGGTAATTTAAAATGAGTCAGCAGTTGCAATTGGCGTCATTGGGCATCCCAGTAGGTAGTATTGAAGCCTATATTTCTTATGTTAATCAAATTCCTATGCTCTCCCCTGAAGAAGAATATCATTATGCCACGCGCTATCAAGATGATGGTGATCTTGACAGTGCTCGATCGTTGGTTCTGGCTCACTTGCGTTATGTCGTGAGAGTTGCTCGTGGTTATTTAGGATATGGTTTGCCTTTGAATGATTTAATTCAGGAAGGTAACGTGGGTTTGATGAAAGCGGTGAAACGATTTAATCCAACCATGGGTGTTCGTTTGGTGTCGTTTGCTGTTCATTGGATAAAAGCTGAAATTCATGAGTTCGTTTTACGTAATTGGCGAATTGTTAAAATTGCCACAACGAAAGCGCAGCGTAAATTGTTTTTCAATTTACGGCAAATGAAAAGCAGATTGGGTTGGTTTACGACAGAAGAAGTGGATGCTGTTGCTCGTGATCTAGGTGTTAGTCGAGAGGAAGTTTTGCGAATGGAGCAGCGTCTCAACGCAATGGATACCTCGTTTGATGCGCCAGTTTCTGATCATGATGAATTATTTAACGCGCCCGAAAATTATTTGCATGATGAACAGAGTGATCCTGCTTTACTGGTTGAGCAAGAACGTCATGGTGAGCAGGGACGTGAAAATCTATTACAGGCTTTTGAGAAGTTAGATGAGCGTAGTCAGGATATTTTGCAACAGCGTTGGTTGTTAGATAATAAAGCAACGCTACATGATTTGGCTGATAAGTATGGCGTATCGGCTGAACGAGTTCGTCAGCTTGAAAAAAATGCGATAAAAAAATTACGCCAGTTGATTGAGGGAGTTGCGTAGAAACTGCAGAAGTGCAGGTATAAAGAGACATGATGAGCTGGTTCATCACGTGGTGATTTCTTTTGGGTTACTGCAATCATTTGCGAGTATTCAAATAAAAACTTTTTTTTAAACTACAATTACAGGTAGTGGATATCTAATTTTTAGCTAAGTTTGCATATCAGAGAGGTTTTTAAAATGACGCCAGAAGAAAAACTTGATCTTTATTGCCGTATTCTTGCTAAGGAGTTTCGTCAAGAATTAGACTATGCCACTGCAGTTCATGCAGGAAGGGCGAGCCGCCGAGAAGATAAAACGGACTTATCTATATCAATTGCGTCCATAGCCGTTAAATCATTAATGGGCGAGATACCATTGGTAGGAAGCGTACTGGCAGATGCAGCTGAAATGGTCGTTGACCATTTCAAAGAACGAAGGCACGAACCAAAAAGTGAAAAAACAGCATTGATTCAGTATCACGTTCATGAAGATGCGCTGGGTGTTTTAATCGAGCAAATCGCCAAAGAAACCGCTAGACGTTATCAATATTTCATCACACAACGATTAAGCTCCGAGTCAGACATACAGAACTTTGCCGCTGTTGGTGCGCGACGAATGTTAAAATATTACAGTGATCAACAATCGCAGACTCCCTTTTCGGAAGAGATTTTACTTCAAGGCCTGATATTTGCTGATACATCGTTGATATCCAAAACGCCTTTAAAAGATCGTATTACCATCCCCCGTACTATTAATGCTGATGGGGCCTATTCGCATTGTGCTGTTCAAGACAGTACGGGTCAGATTTATTCATTCACATCGAATGGAACAAGCACAAAAATTTCTACAGACGCTCAGAAAAATTCCGCAGCAAAATACGGTTTTGTTAATTTGCCTCGTTCAGATAGGTTATTTGAGCGTTCGCAATTACAAAGATTAACTTCGGGGTCAAATGTACTGCAGCGCAGTATGGAGTACCAACCAACGTGGATCACTATAGATTATAAAATACTCAGTGACTATGAAAAACAACAGACGGAATCGTCTCTTTTAGAATATTGTAAAAAGCGTTTAACATTACCCAACGCAACTCAACTATTTTATGTTCCTGATCATGCGGCATCTCGTAATGAAAAAGATTTAACGAGAATGAATTTCGCGGGTAAGGATTTGTCCTTTTGTGATTTCAGGGGTTGTGCTTTTGGTGGCTCGCTGAATCACACCAAGTTTGTTGATAGTAATTTATATGATGTTGATTTTAGTAAAGTTTCTAGTATAGAAAATAGTAATTTTAATGATGCTACTATGGAGAAATTAAACGCCAAAGGAAAGCGATTTCATCATTGCGAGTTTCGTGGTGCACGACTTTCTCATGCTAATTTAGAAGGGGCAACAATAAGTGGTGGTTATGATTCAAGTACATTTTTGCCCAAGGAGCGAAATTATGAATTATCAGCACTTCATCCTGGGAAACTTGTTGCTGAGCTTCGATCACGTGTGGAGTCAAAACAAGCACAAACAGATACCCATCTAATCAAAATAAACGAGAGGCTTCAGCAACAAGCGACTCAACTTCAAAAATTAAAAGATTTCTTTCGTGCTATAACTCAAGACATTGAGGCTATGAGGCACGATGCGAAAATGCCGACACAGGCAATAACCGATTTAAAATTTCATCTCAAGCAACAACAGGATGAGTTGGCTAAGAAGATTGGTGAGATAGAACGATTAATGAGTCAACCTCAGAAGCGAGGTGTAAGTTCAGTTGATCTTGATTTACAGAGCTCTGAAATTAATAGCAAACTACGTGCATTGCAACAACGTGAAGAGACGTTAAGACAAACTGCGTTGGGGTATTGTCAGTTAATTGATAACAGTACTCAGGAAAATCTCCTCAAGTACAGGTCTACTTTACAAAAGGAGCAAGCCCGTGACAAGCCTAGCGGTAGCGATTCTGAGAGTATTGTCGAGTTAAAGAAAAAGATAGAAAGTTTAGAAAAGTTTCAATTGGCAATAACTCAGAAATTAAAACATTTTGATGCATTAAAGACAGAAATCTCTAAAATAGTAGAGCAGGATGGGGCGAAATTCCCCCCCACGCGACCTGTGGAACAAGCAACACAGGCTTCGTTTGATGTTACTCGTCATCAAGACATCATAGTTATGCAAGAGTTATCTCAACAACGTCAAGATTCTGAGCGACGACAAGCTAAATCGGAGCCACAAAATCAGGAGTTAGTCGATCAACTTAGAAAACTTCAAGATGAAGTTGAGCTGTTAAAAAAAGATCAAGCAAGTCGAGGGGCTGCGGTTGAATCTTCGCAGAGTTCAATAAGTCGTTCACCGCAGAACAACACAACAGAAGTTGCAAGAGAGGGAGGCACCTTTCAACGAAACCCTTTGAATCCTCCTAAAAAAAACCCCGGTTCAACGCCTGCGGGGTATCAAGAACGAGTACGTGCCAATTTGTTCAATTCTTCTAAATCTTCGCAGAGTTCAATAAGTCGTTCACCGCAGAACAACACAACAGAAGTTGCAAGAGAGGGAGGCACCTTTCAACGAAACCCTTTGAATCCTCCTAAAGGTCAAGCCAGTTCAAAGGCTGCGGTTAAACCTTTGCAGAGTTCTTTATTCAGTGATCATGATGTTCACCACTTCGATGTATATAAGAGTTTTAATCCTTCTATAAATTACACACACGTGTTATTTGCTCTTGGACTATGTGGAGAGCTAGATGATAAATTGTCTTCTTATTTTTCATTGAACATGGAAACGCAAGAAGACCTATTAGATAGTCATTCTTCTTTCGATTATGTTAACAGCTTCGTAACAGAAGGAGAAATAAGGTTCAACGTTCAGCATGGGATGATGAGTTGTAGCGACCGTTTACAAGAGGTATTGAAAAGACGATTCAAAGAGATGAGTTACTCTGAGAAAGTGAAGCTATTGTGGGGTATTGGAGGCGCTTTTGCACAATTTTGTGAAGATCATCCTGACCATATTGAAATGAGAAAGTCTTTGGACCCAATATTAGACCTGATAGGTGACAATTTGATTAAACCAAAATTAACATCTAGTACTTCAACTAAACCAGGCTTTTTTTCATCCCAATTTGATGGTAACTCCGATCTTAAGGACGTTAAAGAACTGTTGCAAGTGTATTTGGTTCTCATCAGCGTCAATCTATTTTTCTATAAAAAGGCTGAAGATGCAGGGCAAAACCAAAGGCCCGTATGGGGAGACGACCCGCAATCCCTGACATGTTGGTTGGCAGCTAACGAGACTGTAAATGCTTATTTTAAGTGCGCCATATTAAGTTTAGAAGAAAAAGATTTTTATCGTGATATTTTAAATCAAGCAGTGGAGGGTGTATTTCCTGGAACGAATGAAGATCAAAAGCGCTTAGATTAAATGCACTGGGGTTCAGGCGATGTCCGTTCATCACGCATTTAGCTTCAACCCCAAAATTAAATGTTGATAGAGCATGAGTTTTAAGCCATCGTTAGGCGAGCTCTTAGTTCGTTTTTAGTTATTTCATCAACAAATGCGGCATCAATGGCCATTCGTGTGAATTGATTCATTTGTGCGTCACTGTACCCAAATGTCTTTTGTGCTAATTCGTACTCTTGCGCAAGATTAGTGCGGAAGAACGGAGGATCGTCGGAGTTCAGGCTAATCGATAAACCTTCTTGCAGCAGTCGATTTAAAGGATGACTCGGCAGATCTTTAAATAATCCTAAAGCAACATTGCTGGAGGGGCAAACCTCAAGAGCGATGTTCTTATCTTTAAGACGCGCAATTGTTTCTGGAGAATGAATGACATTGACGCCATGTCCAATACGTTGAATGGGTAAATAATCCATCGCTTCAATCATGCCGGCAGCAGGGGCATGTTCGCCAGCATGCACGGTGCATTGTAATCCACCGTGTGCTGCAATTTCATATGATTTTTTAAATAGTTTGGGAGGAAAATTCAATTCATCACCGCCTAATCCGAATCCAACAACACAAGAAAAATCAGCCTTTGCTTGAACACCGTGTTCAGCAACACGAATTGAGGCTTCTTCACCAAAATGACGTACTGCTGTAATAATAATTCGTCCTATAATTTTAAATTGTTGATAAGCGTCATTAATCGCTTGTTGAATTGCGCTCAAATGTTCATGTGATGGAACACTGCTGGTCATTTCGGCGTGATCGGGCGAATACATCATTTCAATATAAATAGCACCTTCAAGCGCGTTTGATTGAAGATAATCAAACGTAACGTCGTAATAGTCTCGTGGGTGTTTAATGGAGTCTGCAACGGCATCATAGACTTTTAAAAAGTGGAGGAAATCTTGGTAGCAATAGCTTTGTCCGTCGGATGAGATTAAATTCGTTGGAATGGGTAATTGGTTACGGATAGATAGTTTTTTGAACAGCTCTGGTGAAATTGTTCCTTCGAGATGAGTGTGTAGTTCAGCTTTTTTTATGGGCATGAAATAAATCCTTTGAATAAGATGGCAGAGAGTCTACTTAGGATGGTTATATTAATTAAAAATTGTTAAAATGACCAACACGAATTTACAATTCTAAGAAAAAAATTGGTTGAGGAGAGTTTTGAATGACTACGACAAAGCATGATATCGATAAAGCTTATGTCAGTCCCTACGATGAGTTTTTGTTTCGATTTGATCTCACTCACGAGAAATCCGCGTCACAAATCCAAGAAATAAAAAAACATGAACGTATTTTTCGACTGCGCGATAATCAAGAAGCTGCTCATGAAGAAAAAGCAATTTGGAACGAGTTTTAGTCTCGACGTTCATGGTTGATACCCTCTTTGGCCCCCAAACCTTTCGCCTCGCGCGTGAGAAGGCTTTTTTTTATGCCAAAGAGGGCAAGCTAAGTCACTGTTTTTGACGCTCTTCGCTTTTTCCAATCAGCCAGTCAGCGTTGATTTCAAACTCATCAGCCACAGCTTTGAGTAAATGATCATCGGGCAGATAAATTCCGTGAAGAATCGCTTCCGCGCGAAATTTGGGAATATGGAACATTTTTGAAAATGCTTCAACACGCTCATCTTCACGAAGCGGCGCTTCAATGTTATCCAGCTCTCGGTTAAGACGTTCTGCAAATTGTCTGTTTGTCATGATTTATACCTTACCTTAATAATTGCCCATACTATGTCTATAGCATAAAACTCATTTTTTTCAACTTGGTATTAGTTGGGATGTTTAATCTTGCAGATATCAATAATTCCCTTGATCCATGCATCGTTATCATTTAATGCAGGAATTAAAGTAAGTTGATCACCGCCCAAGGCTTGCCATTGTTGATTGGCGCGCAATCCAATTTCCTCTAAAGTTTCTAAACAATCGGCAACAAATGAAGGGCAGCTTATTGCCAAGCGTTTAATATTTTTTTTCGCAAGTTCGGGCAACGTGGTGTCCAAATAGGGTTTTATCCATTCTATTCGTCCTAATCGGGATTGAAATGCCACGCTATATTGAGTGGTGTTTAGATTAAGATGCTCTGCAATCGCCTGACTTGTGGCAAAACATTGAGCACGATAGCAGCTTGTATTCCCGGCTGCAGGCGGTGGGCACTTGCCAATACAAAGGCTTCGGCAATGCTCTGGTTTGAGTTGATTTTCAGGAACACCATGAAAACTTAATAAAAGATGATCATGAGTGGCAAGGTAAGGTCTGATTTGTTCACTTTGTGGAACAATAAAGCCAGGGTGTTGATAAAAATCGCGAATCATTTGCAATGAAGGGAGTGTAGTTGTCTTTTTTAGCAGAGATAGTATTTTCTCAAGAGAAGAACCGGTTGCTGCGGAAGAATATTGTGGGTAAAGGGGAAGCACGGTGAGCGTATCACAAAAAGCCAATTCGCTTATTGCTTCATGCAGCGATGGGCGTCCATAGCGCATCCCTAAAACGACATGATAATTCTTACCGAGATAGTTTTGTAATTTTTCAACGAGTTGATGCCCGTGAACGAGTAACGGAGAACCTTCTTCGGTCCAAATTGCTTGATAAGCACGCGCTGAACGTTGTGGGCGAAAGGGAAGAATCAGGGTATAAAGAAAAAGATAACGCAAAGGTGTTGGTAGTGTTATCACGCGCGGGTCGGCAAGAAACTCTTTCAAATAGCTTCGAACAGCGGTGGTGGTAGGGGCATTGGGAGTTCCCAAATTAATTAATAATACGCCGTGAGTCATTTTACGTTATACTCTTCATCCTTAAGTTAACCAATAACGTAAGGAAATTTGTTAAGGTAAGTTAGAAGAGTATATATCAATAGGGAAAAGAACAAGAGCCAAGTTTGTTTCTAGGCAAGCGTTTCTTCCGTTTCAGCGTCAATAGGTTCAAGCACGACAACATTGGTGGCATGATGACCGCGCTCACCTTTGACCAAGTCGTAGTTGATTATTTGTCCAGGTGCAAGTGTACGATAACCCGTTCCATGGATCGCAGAAAAATGAACAAATATGTCTTCTCCTCCGCCTTCAGGAATGACAAATCCCCATCCTTTTGCATTATTGAACCACTTCACTTCACCGGTAGCCATAATTTATTTTCTCCTTTGGTTAAAGCTACAAAAATCATCTAGGTGCTTATTGATCATGAGACTATCAATCGCTTCCAAACAATCGTTATTTTGTCCTTGATTTTTTAACTTAACGCAAAAAAGGGTGATGACACAATAGATTTTATTTGATTTTATTGTGTTTTTGAGATCTAAAAAACAAAGCGTCTAAATATTGGCTGTGTTGCTGTAATAAAAAAACAAGTTGAATCGCTCCAATTTTTTATTCTTTAGGTTAAATCATGGAATTGAGGGTTGTTGACTTGTTATCCCTGACTTAGCTTATATACTTTAATTAAGCTCACTTAAAAAAGAGGGGCTATATGGCACGCGATACGTCATTAGCCAACCATTTCTTGATTGCTATGCCCACATTGAAATCTCCTGCTTTTGAGCATTCGGTCATTTATCTGTGCGAGCACCATGTGCAAGGAACTGTAGGGCTTATCATTAATCGCCCGACGGAATATCCCTTAAAGCTTGTGTTTGATCAGCTGAAGATCGTTTCTGAAGAGGTTTCGCAAAGCCAGAAACCTTTATTGTTTGGTGGGCCGATTCAGCCTGAGCGAGGTTTTGTCATTCATCGTCAAGCGGGGGAATGGCAATCAAGTCTTTATCTGCGCGATGAAGTGACAGTTACGACCTCCAATGATATTATTCGAGCCCTTGCCGTCAATCGTGGACCTCAAGATGTGCTTGTGGCTCTGGGTTATTCCGGCTGGATGGAAAAGAAATTTGAAAAAGAATTGAAAGATAATTTATGGCTCGTGTGTCCTTTTCGGTCTGAGTTATTGTATGAAGTTCCCTTTGCTGAGCGATGGGAATATGCAGGTGGAATTCTTGGCGTTAAAATGAACGAATTGTCCCTTTATACAGGTCAGGCCTGAAAGTTCAAAGGGAAAGATCTTGGATGGATTTTTCTTTGAATTTTGTTACTAGGAGTGAACTGACATGCCCTCTGGCGTTTATCTTGGTTTTGATTTTGGTTATAAAAGAATTGGCGTTGCCGCTGGACAGGCTGTTACTCGGAGTGCAAAACCTTTAAAAATTGTTCCTGCTAAAGAAGGCGTTCCTGAGTGGCGAAGTGTGGATAGTTTAATTGCTCAATGGCGCCCTAAGGCTCTAATTGTTGGTATTCCTACCTGTATTGATGGTAAAGAGCAATACACGACAACAGCTGCACGAAATTTCGCGCAACAATTGGAGCAACGATTTTCCTTGCCTGTTTATTTAGTGGATGAACGATTAACCACGGTTGAAGCACGTGCTGAAATGTTTGCCCAAGGCGGTTACCGTAAGATCAAAAAATCACCCATTGACAGCATCGCTGCATGCATAATACTCGAACAATGGTTGCTTGAGACCTCAGGAGCGCTATGAAACACTTTCTAAGTATTGCTAATTTATCTCGACAACAGGTTGAACATTTGTTGCAGCGTGCTTTATTTTTTAAGCACAAGCAGCATTTCCCAGTTTATCTAGAACATACCTTAGTTCCTTTGTTTTATGAAAACAGCACACGCACCCGTATTAGTTTTGAGATGGCAGCTAAGCATTTGGCGATGAATGTGGTTAACGTTGATTTATCCACATCCTCGGAAACTAAAGGTGAGCTGATGGAGGATACGATTCAGACCTTGGCGGCGATGGGGGTGACTATTGTTGCTATTCGTCACGCTCTGGATGGTTTGCCAGAGCGTGTGGCAAATGTTGTGAATCAAAAGGTGCACGTGATTAATGCGGGTGATGGACAACATGCTCATCCTAGTCAGGCGATGCTTGATTTAATGACTATTGTTGAAAAAAAAGACAATTTAAGTGATCTTAAGATTGCCATTGTCGGGGATGTTCGTCATTCACGTGTGGCGAATTCGTTGCAATGCCTTTTTAAACTGATGCAGGTTGGGGAGCTGGTTTTGGTGGCGCCACCGTCTTGGCAGCCTGAAGAGCTGCATTTTGGCCGTGTTACGGCCGTTTTATCTGAGGGTTTGCAGGACGCGGATGTTGTTATCGGCTTGCGTGTGCAAAAGGAACGTTTGGCGGATAATGAACAATTGGATTTGCTGCACTATCGCGCGCAATATGCCTTAACTCAAGATTCCATCAGAATGGCGAGGCCTGATGCGATCATTATGCATCCCGGCCCTATTAACCGAGGCGTTGAAATAGACAGTGCGATTGCTGATGGCCCCCAGTCTGTCATTTTGACGCAAGTACAAAATGGCGTTTACATGCGTATGGCCATCTTAGAGTCACTTGTTTTGGGTTAAACGGAGTGACTCGATGCTTAATTGATTGGCAGTTTTTTATTTTGGTGATTGTAACGTTTGTTTGAAAGAGAGCGCTTGCTGTAGCGCATGTAAAGTCACATTTTTTTCTTGTTTCAGATCGGCAATGGTTCGTGCCACCTTGAGCAAGCGGTGATAAGCACGCGCGGATAGTTTTAAACGTTGCAGTGCGAGGTGTAAAAACTTTTGTTCAGCGGGCTCAAGCGCGCATACGGATTCTGCACTCTTAGGTAATAAATTAACATTGAGGCAGCCTTGACGTTGGAGTTGTAATTCTCGAATGAGGGTGACTTTGGTTTTAATTGCATCGCTTTCATGGTTGGCTGACGTATTGGGTGTGATTAACTCTTGATGAGTGAGGGCTTCTAGATTGACTTGTAAATCAATTCGATCAAGGAATGGTCCCGATAGTTTAGCCAGGTAACGATTAATGCGATCGGGGCTGCATGTGCAGTTGGCCTGCGGATTTCCCCATTGTCCACATGGGCAAGGATTCATTGCGGCAATTAATTGAAATTGCGCAGGGAATTCCATTTGCATGCTAGCGCGTGAAATACAAATATGGCCAGATTCTAAAGGTTCTCGTAAGGTTTCTAAAACCTGACGGCTAAACTCAGGTAACTCATCAAGAAATAAAACGCCATGGTGTGCCAGTGATATTTCCCCGGGTTTAGGTGGATTACCACCGCCAACTAACGCCACAGGTGATGCTGTGTGATGGGGGGCGCGAAAGGGAGGGCTGCGCCAGGTTTGAAAATTAGGTTTTCCACCGCGTAAGCAGTGAATAGCAGCGGACTCGAGTCCTTGATCCTCACTTAATTCGGGTAATAAGCTGGTAAATCGTTTAGCGAGCATGGTTTTACCGCTGCCTGGCGGTCCATACAATAAAACGCTATGACCACCGCAAGCGGCAATAATCATGGCTTGTTTGGCGTGTTGCTGTCCTTTGATGTCAGACCAATCCACTAAGGCGTTGACAGCTTGGGAAGCTGGTCGTAGAGGCAAGGGATGAAGTGAGGACGATAGGCTTAAATAACTGCAAATTTCACGTAAATTATGAGCAAATAAAACATTATCATACCCTGTTAGCGCCGCTTCTTCGGTGTTACTTGCTGCAATAATTAATTGCTGTTGTTCTCGATGTGCGGCTAAAATCGCGGGAATAATAACAGGAGCACCACGTAGATCGCCGTTCAGTGCAAGTTCACTAATAAATTCATGGTCGTTTAATCGTGTGGCTGGAATTTGTCCTGATGCAGCTAATATTCCAAGAGCTATGGGCAAGTCAAAACCACTGCCTAATTTGGGTAAGTCAGCGGGTGCAAGATTAACGGTAATCCGTCGACAAGGAAATTCAAACTGACTGTTGATAATGGCGCTACGTACCCTGTCTTTACTTTCTTTGATGGCGGTTTCAGCGAGTCCTACTAAGTTAAAAGCAGGCAAGCCATTGGATAAATGGACTTCAACAGAAACCGGCTTAGCATGAATGCCAAGCATGCTTCTGGTCTTAATCAGAGCGAGATTCATTGTACTATTTCCTGTGGGTGTTTGGACTTGTTTTTTATGCTTCTAAGCGATAAAAATTATTTTTCAAGAGGTGGCGACTCAGCAAGGATTTTATCCACCTGAGCTTGTAATAGCTCGAGTTTTTCTCGTGTTCTGGCAAGAACTTTAACCTGCACATCAAACTCGTCACGTGTTATTAAATTGAGTTTAGTCAAGCTTGTTTTTAAAATTTCGCTAAACTGTTGTTGAATTTCCTTTTTTATAGGTTGTACACCCGAAGGCAGGATGGAAAATAGTTTACTGGCGAGTTCGTCGATGGAGGTTGTATTGAACATGGTTTTTCCTTGAAGGTTGGATCGTGCCGAAGTTTATCAAATTTAACCGCTAAAGTTTAGGGGTTATTGATAATTTGTTTTAAGGGGCGAGATTTATTCTTGGCTTAAATGCCGAATGAACTCCCATTCTTGCGGGCTTACGGGCGTGATGGATAAGCGATTACCTTTGCGTAAAAGAGGCATTTGGGCCAACTCGGCATATTGTTTTAAGTGATTCAAACTAATAATCTCGTTAAATTTTTCTTGAAAACGAACATCAACCATATACCAGCGTGGATTATCCGGAGTGCTTTTAGGATCATGGTGCTGACTGAAAGGGTCAAATGCTGTGAAATCAGGGTAAGGATCACTGACGACTTCGGCGATACCCACAATTCCTGGCGGCGTGCAATTGGAATGATAAAAAAACAGTTGATCGCCGATTTTCATGTCATCTCGTATGAAATTACGGGCCTGATAGTTACGTACACCATCCCAGTAATAAGTTTGGTTTGGGGCTTGGCGTAAATTGTCAATGCCAAAACAAGAAGGCTCCGATTTCATTAACCAATAGCGCATTAGGGGGTGCTCCAGTAAATTTGAGTTGGGGTAATAATGGCTTGCAAGCTAATATCCCATTCGTTAGGTTTAATAAAGTCTTGGTATTGAAAGTCGTACGCGACACCGAGGAGTAAATTCGGTTTTTGTTGTGCTAAGGTGCGGTCGTAGTAACCTGCGCCCATGCCAAGGCGCGTTCCGTGCCGATCAAATCCAACTAAGGGTAAAAAAATAATATCGAGGTCGTTAATGTCAATTGCTAAGGAGAAATCAACATCAGGCTCAGGGATATCATAATGGTTTTTACGAAAGGCTGTTGCAGGCGTTGCTGGTAAAAAAACAAGTTTTTTATCGGGAGTCAATGCGGGAAAATAACAAAATTTACCTTGCAGCGGTGCAGAGCGCCAGAGATTATCTAAGTTGATTTCGCCTTCGACGGCATGGTACAACGCAATGCGTTTGGCGTAGCGATAAGGTTCAAGTTTTTTTATATGGGTGCAGACTCGCTCAGAGGCCTGTGTTTGAAGTTGAGTTGATAAGTGGCTTCTTACATCTCTTAGCACTCGACGCAAAATATTTTTGAAATAATCGGGCATTATTTTGATAACTTGGGTGGTCAACAACGAATAATTTAATTATCCTAAAAAATAGAAAGTTAATCTACTACAACATGTTTTAGCCGGGTTGTCCTAATCTTAAATTTGCTGCCGTTGCATCAAGCGTGGGACGTCGATGAAAGGGTTGTCTTGTTATTTTTATTATTTTGTTTCCATTCCCTTTTCTTAAGGAAGCTATCACTATGAAAACGCAATTAACGGACTTGATAGTCCAGCGCTTGAATGACGCTAAAGAAGATGTGAAGAAAGAATTTTGTCGTGAGTATCCTATCAAGGTTGCCCGTCATTTTACGCTTGATAATCTTCTTCCTACGGAGATTGCAGAAAAAATATACGCTAATTTTCCTAACCCTCGAAAAATGCATTTATTAAGCAGCGCTGGAAAAATAAAATTAAAATATTGTCATTTAAAAGACGCCTCTCATTTATTGCGCGATATTAATGCGGCCATTCAAGATCCGCGTGTGGTTGCGGTGGTTGAGGAAATTACGGGGATTAAGCAGCTTATTCCGGATACATCACGCTTTTCAGGTGGAATAAGTACCTTGCTCAAAGGGTATTATCTTAATCCCCACTTAGATAATTCACATAATGTGGAAAACAAGCGTCAGTACAAAGCTTTGAATGTACTGTATTATGTATCCCCCAATTGGCGGCAAGAGAATGGGGGGAATTATGAATTATGGGATGATACCGTTGAAAATCATATTCTTGTGCCGAGTTTTTTTAATCGTTTACTCGTGATGGAAACCAATCGTACGTCATGGCATGCAGTGAATCCGGTGTTGTGTGATGCACCACGATGCTGCATTTTTAACTACTTTTTTTCGGAGCAGTCGCCCGAAGGTGAGGATTATTTTTTTAGCGCCCCTTCGTTTAGAGCGCGACCTGAACAAAAAATCAGGCGTACTATTGAACGTATCACGCATGCCTTTAAAATAAAAAGAAGGCAGATTGGCACTTCTCTTAAAAAGAGACTCTAGGCAAAATAAAAAAAATAAGGTATATATTCGTTTATGGTATTGCTGAATGGTGTTTCCTGGGTTTTGCACTGATTGTACTTCGGTGTGACAGAGGGGTGTTTAAATTTTCACGAACAAAATTTAGGCAGAAGAGGCTATCTTATGACAGAACTATTTGATGAAGAAGACAGTTTGATTGATGATGAAATTTGCGTTGATACGGACGCCGTTGCAGAGCTTGAGATTCAAGAGGAGGTTGTGACTCTTGATGCGCGCAGACGTCTTGATAATTTGTTGGAGCAACGACGGTTGCGAGAAGAACTGGATGATTTTGCGGATTGATTTTAAAAAATTATTAGATTTTAAGGCTAATTTTTGTTGAGTTCCGTTGATTTTCAGCAGCTTATTTCTATTTCCTGCCGTGATCGTGTTTTTTTGGGTGAAGCACTTTTTGAAACCGTGCGTTTTGTTGATGGTGAACCGAAATATTGGCATTTGCATTGGCAACGCCTAGAACAAGGAGCCCAATTTCTAGGTCTAGACTTGACGATGACTGTGGATGAATGGCATGAACAGCTTGTTTTAGCCATTAAACAACACAATATCACGCATGGTGGGATTAAAGTCATTGTCACTGGCGGAGTTGCTGATCGAGGTTTGACGCGACAAGGACGCCAATCCCAGCTCATCGTGGATGTTTTTTCTTATCAATTTAATTCTAAGCCATTATGTTTAATTACGGCGCCGTGGTTACGTGATGCAAAAAATCCCGTTTATAGTATTAAATCGATGAATTATCTTGAAGCGATTTTGGCGCGTCGCTATGCGGAGGAACATCATGCTGACGATGTTTTATTTTTTAATACGCAGCATCATGCTTTAGAAACAACCGTCGCTAATTTATTTGTTCTTGTTGATGAAGCTCTGCATACCCCCGCCTTGCATGAAGGGATCCTTCCCGGTGTGATGCGGACACAAATTATGACCTTTTGCCGTCAACGCGGTATTGAAGTTTGTGAGGGCCCGATTAATGACGCCATGTTAATGCGGGCAAGTTCAGTGTTTGTTTGCAATGCATTGCAGGGCATTCAAATCGTTCATTCTTGGGATAATGTTCATTATGTGGAAAATTCTTCAATAGTTCAGCTATTAGTCGCTGAATTAACATAACATGTTTCATGTTGATTTTCTGCATCCTGCGTATTAGTAGCCACGCTTAGTTGAGATAGGCTGTTTTGTCTGCTTGAGCTCGAATAGATACTATGCCCAACCAAGGAGATCCTACGCTCAATAGTCGATTTTTGACGAGATCTATTCAACGTACTCGTATCCTGTGGTTGGAGATGGTCAGACAGTTCACGCAATATGTTAATGATCGGGGCGTTGGTATCTTGATTTAAATACGGTGGTTCTGGTAATAAGTTTGCTATGATTTTTTGTTGTATTTCGGTTAAGTGTGTACTGCCTTGCTTGAGTAATTTTAGATTTTGGGTTATTTGGTCTTGAGCCTCGCGATTGTTATTTTCTATCATCTCCAATAAAGGGGTAATCCATGTTTTTTGCAGGGTGAAAAGATCCTGTAGTTCTGAAATGCGAGTATCCTTTGGAAAATGGTGCTCTAATCGTTGGAGTATCCATGCTATTTGATTTTCTGTAAGTTGGTTGTGTCTTCGGCTCATTATCGTTTTTTGGGCCAATACGAGAGTATTAATTCCTATTTTCAAATCGAAAATTAATTGAGCAACCCAATAGTGCTCAATATCTTTAAATGAAGAAAAAAAGAGGTCTACTTTGGGGGTTGGGCTTAAAAAGCCGGTTGAAGTGTTTATAATTTCATCATGATTCATCAACGTTGTGAGCGATTGATTTTGCCAAGTTTCTAATAAATTTTCACTGATGCTTTGGATAGTGGAGGTACCCAGGCCTTGTTGACCTTCTATATTCCATAAAGCTTGGTATGGGCTGTTAAGGCGATCAAGGAGTAATTGTTCTGTTGCTAATCGGCTAAAATAATAGATTAATGGGGTTATTGGTGCTCTGTCTTTGCATTTAAACTGTGCTTTTAGGGCATCAGATGGTTTTTGGTTCATGGTCTCGGGTTCTAGGTGATCAAAACGATAAACCTTTTGAAATGTTTGTTGTGCGGGAGCATCTATAGTTTGTTGACTATGTTCTTCATACAGTGTTTCGAGTGCAGAAGATAGGGTTTCTTCAGAAGTTGATAAGAGTCTCATTAAGTGGTCAACGGGCGGTTCATAGGGGGTCTGAATGGGGTGAGAGCCAGAGGCCGTCTTCGTTGGGGAAGTTGCATTCATTAAAACTAATAACTTATTGATGTTATTAATGCGCTGAGCCGTTGATTCATAACAGCAGACAGCATGATCCATTAAAATTTTAGCGATAAGGTGTAACTCAACAAATTGATGTTCGTTCAATTGTTCATTATTTTTGTCATAAAATTGATAAAGAAAAGACAAGGTTTGAGTTGGAGCATGATGCGCTATTTTTTGCAGGTTGTTGAAATAGTCTATCGGATTAAAGAGTAGTTGCGACGCATAAAGACGATCAAGAGCTGTGTTTATTTGTTGGCGGTCGTCGTTTTTTTGTTGGATCAACGAGTTAATCTTGGATTCAACACGTTGGATTGCTTCTTTGGGTGCTTCATACATCAAATCTTCAAACTGTTCATCAGTGAGATCTTCTGTGCTTTCAGGTTTATCGATATCTTTTTTTACAGCATGATCTGATGGTTGAGTTAAGATATTTTCTTTCAGGATGGTGCGTAGTGGTGACTCAGTTAAAGATATTTTTACAAAAAAGCCTATCAAGATCTTAACTAAACGCCACCAGAAACCTGAGTGCGCTTGCCATGATAATCCTTGACCATGGTTCTTTGACAAAAGTATGTCACGACGTGATTCAAACATGGTGATAGTGTCGGGTTCCTTTTTTGCTGTCGTGAGAATTTGAAGCAACTCATCTCTGAGCCTGCTGTCTTGTTGTGTTTTAAGTTCAGTTATTCGTTTAACCCAAGCACGTCGTTTAGCTTCGTTAGTTGTATAATAATAAGTGGGTTTCATGATCAATGTTGAGTGGGTTAATATTGGTCTAGATTACACCTAAATGCATTATTTGTGTGTTAAGAATGTGTAATGATTTGCATCATGACTACAAAACAACCACACTTGCTGCATAATAAAATTGTTAACTTATTTTTAAACAACATGTTTAATCAATTCTTAATGTTTGATATGTTAATCTCTAATGAGAACAGAAAAATGTAGGAGGGTGGTGAATTATGACAAATAGCACAAATCACATACTTTCTAAGTTGGGTTCAACTCCGTGCGTTGAGAATAAGACGCTCTGTGACGATGCAATTGAAAAACCATTGCCTAACCTGGCGTTTGACGTTTTGGTGTCGATGCAACCTAAAAAATCTAACTTACTTGATTTGTTGACGCGTTGTTTTCCTGGAAAAGGCAACTTTGATGTAACACCGAAATCCTAAGAGAACCTTTACCGGTACTAGTATTGGTACTCGTTTCTTGGTTGATTGATCTTATTTCTTGCTATCCCCTTGAATTACCGCTCCTGAGCGATATACTTTTGATAGGAACGTTGAGATTCGTAGGTTGTACTTTACGAGTAAAAAGATATAGGACATTAAACTAACTTTAGGGTAAACGACATGGCATCTTTCTCATCCACAGCTCATTGGCGTGATTCTGCACGTAGTGCCCGTTTTTTTGTGGTTGATGCACGTGCGGCATTTCCAATTTTTATTTTTTTGATGCACATTCGACTATGGACTGGCCTCTTGGTTCTCGTTTCAGCAACATTTTTTGGAATTATTGAGCGTTATGGATTTACAATACCTATTTTTTGGTGTTGGTTAAGAAATGTTTTGGCAGGTCCTATGAAATCATCACAACCATGGTGGCGTTAAAATGGATATTACAATCAGTAAAGCAATGGGAATTATTGCAGCCTCTTTAAATGCTAAATTTTATTTGAATGATCGCTTTATTAGTTATGATGAGGTGTTTGTGGATACGGGGTTGTTACCGGCGATTGCCCGAAGAGCTGATCAATTATGCTCGTTGTGTCTGGGGTATGGTCTTGGTGTTAATTTTGATGATGCTGAAAATGCGTTACTTGGGTCACGAGTTGTTTTTGATGAGGTGACTCCTAATGCCTTAAGACTGCTCTGTATGACCGACGTGGTTAATGAGTTGATTCAAGGTGGACCAAGTCGTGATTATACGCCACTGGATGAATTGATGTACGATTAATTTTGTATTACATTCCTCCCTTTTCATTTTTATGCTATTGAACGGTGGACTGTTCGTCGGGCGATGTGTAAATAACTGGCAAAAAATTTACTGGTGTTAGTCTGCTTAAGTTTACCTTAAGAAAACTCTGTTAATCTTAAGATTATTGATAGTGTAGCTGTAGTTGTTAATTAGGGAGTATTAAAATGTCTGTGGATCCTGGTTTCTTCAATTTTAATAAGCAAACCGCAGTTTTTTCATCTGATATTGTTGCGGACGTAACAAGAAAAGTTGCTGCTATGATCGAGCAATTAAACAGAGCTGTGACATTTAATGCCGATAATCAATCTAATATTCAGGCTGTTAACACCCTTCAGGCGTTGCATTCTAATATGTGTGAAGTTTTAAAAAGCGATCAGGACGTTAAGCAAGAAACAGTGAACGTTGGGCAATCATCCAACGATGTGGCAATGGACAAAGTTGACCAAGCATTTAAAATAAAATAATCAATCATACCGATTTCGCTGCATGATCAATTCATGCGGCGTTATACCTCGATGCACGCTACCTAAGGGCAAATGCTGTAACTTTCTTCATATAAAATAAAAAAATTGTATAATAACTCGCTGTAGTTGCTATAATATGATCAGTTATCTTGAAATAGTTGTAGTTTATAACAAAATCGGATTGTCTATTTTATGAAAGATGACATTACTGAAGAACAGGTCAATGCAATTTTGAAAGCGTTAGACAAAGCGCTTGAAAATGGTCCGTGGGAGGACTCGAATTTCTTGCGAGTTATTGGTAAAAATTTAAAACAAATTCGAGATAATTTCGCGAGCGAAATTATGACAGTGAAAGCAGAAAAAGAGAGTGTTCGCTCATCGTTGACGTCTCAAACTCTTCAGCGCAAGGATCAACAGGAAGTGTATGTTTCGCTCTATACAACGGGCGGTGAGGTTCTACAGGCGTGGGAACGAGTGATTGCAAATCTTTCTAGGCAAATTATTTCTAGGCCGGTTTACGCTAACGAGGAAGATGTGCAGCAGCTGATCAAGTCTAAAGAAAATAAACTCAATGAGGCCTACGTTGCAATTTTTATCAATCAAAGTGATTTACTCAACCCTTCCGTGGATAAAATACCGAAGGATCGCTTTGGAACGTCGTTGTTGATGCTGAAGGATAAGGCTGTTAATGTTGCTAACATCAGTCGATTCGTTCATCTCTCAGGTGATTATACGTTGGTGAAGGGACGACTTATCAAAAAACTAGCAACCGAAATTTAAGTGATGTTGAAATTAACAAGGCAATGATATGGGTTATCTTGCTTTTTATTACACAAAACATTTTGGTTCATTTAATCGCCGTTTAAAAGGAAGGATGAGTTCATCTCATTGCCCTAATTTACTCTTAACTGTTGGGCATTTTTTTGTTGCAACAGCTTAAAAAATTTAGCTTGTCTAGGTAGAGGGTTCCCTATTTATTTGGAAGAGGTATATACTTGAATTAAAACAAGCTATTCAAAGGTTAATGGATGCCCCCACAACAACAGCAACAATCAGGTGGTGATAATTCGCTTGCGCCGGTATGGATCACCGTTTTTTTTATGGCTAGCGCGTATATTGTGTGGATTTTGGGGCACAATTATATTGTTTCATTTGTTTTTAAACTTAATGTTTGGCAAGCAGAGCTCGTTACATTCTTTATTCACGATCCCCAGTTAACCGCCAATATTTATTTGATGAAAACCATCGATCCTAGCGTCGTTGATTGGAATCAATTTATGGCTCTTTCGGCCAGTGTGGGAAATTATATTCGTTATCCCGTCATTGTTGCGCTTGTCATCTTGGCCGTTTGGCTTTTTAGCACCAACATTAAACTTAAGTTTCGCAGAACTCATAATATGTTCACTCTCCGTGCGCAGGAACAGCGTAATTGGAATGCCATTATGCCGGTGATCAAAGAAAACCTCGTTGACGATGATATTAGTAAAGGGCCATGGGCAATGGCTTTGAGTCCTTTGGAGTTTGCTCGGCGGCATCAATTACTTAAAAAAGATGATGCTGTTTTAGATATTCCTTTGCCAGGGATGGAAATGACAGCGGGTGTTCGGCATGGTGAGGCAAAGCGAGTATTTACCTTACAGTTAGGGCCTTATTTTGATGGTTTTGATCGTTGTCCACCGCACGTAGGCGCATTGGCAGCGCTTTTTATGGCGCGTATTAATCGAGATCGTGCTGCTGCGACCTTAATTATGAATACAATTAATCAAACATGGTCGGCTGGCAAGCCTAATTACGCTATTGCAAAGCCTATTTTAAAAAAGTATCTTAATACGGAGCTGGTACAAGAAGTGCTGGCCAAACATGCGTATTTATTGACCGTAATGGCCTCCTTAGTTGAAGCTGCGCGTGATGACGGTGTGGTGCCTTGCTCAGAATTTTTGTGGTTAAAACCAACGGACAGACGGTTGTGGTATATGCTTAATTGCGTGGGTAGACAAACGCCTTTTCCGGAGGTTGCAGGCCCATTTGCCCATTGGAAAGCAGAGCGTTCCTTAGGACGGCCTTCGTTGGTGCCTATGATTGATGAAGCGACGAAAGCGTTGGAAATCGCAATCAAACAAGTCAAGCTTTTACCGAAAGAACTGCATCAGTTGGAGCCATAATGCGCGGAATTGATTCACGACATGAAATTGACCCGACTCTATTACTCAGAGATACACGAACTTTAACTCAGCGAATAGCTGATTTTTTTTCGGATCCTTCAAATGCCGCTATTGTATTATTTTCTTTGGCAGCGGCGGCTTATTTCGTGCCCGAAGTCACATTTTTAATGTTACTGATTGGTTTGGGTTGTTTTCTTTATACCTTTACACGCAAGCAAATACTGCCCTTCAGATTACCTCAAATTTCTCATGCGAAAGATTATAATGATATGAAACCCGGAACTAAAATTCCGAACCTAGCACAGGGAATCGCGTTTTTTGGTAATGATAAGCAAAGTAATGAAGAGTTATGGTTTGGAAACTCGGACATGCGGACCCACGTTTTAATTTTTGGCTCCACCGGTAGTGGTAAAACCGAAGCGTTGGTTTCAATTGCTTTTAATGCTTTGGTGCAAGGGAGCGGTTTTATTTACGTGGATGGAAAGGGTGATAATTCACTTTATGCTAAAGTGTTTTCATTAGTTCGTAGCATGGGTCGTGAAGATGATTTGTTGTTGATTAATTTTATGACGGGTGCTCGAGATATTATTGGCCCACAAGAGAAGCGCCTATCCAATACACTTAATCCTTTTTGTCAAGGTTCTTCCAGCATGTTAACCCAGTTAGTGGTTAATCTCATGAGTTCAGGCGGGCAAAACTCTGACGGTGACATGTGGAAAGGTCGGGCGATAAGTTTTATTGAGGCCTTGATGAAATTGTTAGTTTATTTGCGTGATCAGGGCGCTATTTTGCTTGATGCCAATACCATTCGAAATTATTTTGATCTTGGACGTCTTGAGTCGATGGTCATTGATAAAATATTTCCTCGTGATGATCAAGAAAGTATTAATATTGAATCAGTCCCGAAGTTGGTGACCGATCCTTTGCGTAACTACGTATTTAACTTACCAGGTTATAATAAAGAAAAAAAAGGAAAACAAGTTTCTCAAGTTCTTGAGCAGCACGGATTTATTACTATGCAATTGGTGCGTGCGTTTTCATCTTTAGCGGATACGTACGGCCATATTATTCGAACCAACCTTGCAGAAGTTGATTTTAAGGATGTTGTGCTTAATCGACGAATTTTGGTGGTGTTACTGCCTGCCTTAGAAAAATCACCTGACGAGCTGGCTAACTTGGGAAAAATTATTGTTTCTTCTTTGAAAGCGATGATGGCAGCAGGTTTGGGTGAAGAGGTTGAAGGGGATTATCGCGATGTGATTTTACGTAAACCAACCAATGCGCCAACGCCTTATTTGTGCATTCTTGATGAGTATGGTTATTATGCGGTGCAAGGGTTTGCGGTCGTGCCGGCACAAGCGCGTTCGCTTGGATTTTCTGCTATTTTCGCAGGCCAGGACCTTCCTGCATTTCAGAAGACCTCTAAGGAAGAAGCGGCGTCTATCGGTGCAAATACCAATATAAAAATTTGTATGAAATTAGAAGATCCCACGGAAACCTGGGATTTCTTTACAAAAACTGCTGGCGAAGCTTACGTGACGAAAGTCGACTCGTTTCAAACGAAAGAAACGAGTATGGCGAATACTTACATGGACACCAAAAGTTCGTCCTTCGAGAAGCGTGCCAGGGTAGATTTGCTGGATTTAAAAGATCAGTCTGAAGGTGAAGCTCATATTTTCTTTCGTTCAAAAATTGTGCGAGCCCGAATGTTTTATGCGAATCCTAAGCCAGTAAAACAGCTTAAATTAAATCAATTCTTAAAAGTTGAACCGCCACCTGATGACTATATTCAAAAATTAAAAAAACAATTAGAGGGTTTTCAGAGTATATTAAATAGTGGCGATTTATCAATTCATCAGCATGTTGCGAATGAAGAGATTAGCCAGATTGCTAAATTAATTCACGACTCGAGTGTTTTGGAGCCGATTGAACGTGGTGTGGCTGCTTTAATAGCTTATCATGGGTATAGCGAGCCGGTTGCTGTTGAGGAGATTGTTGAGGAAATTGAAGAAGGTGTACTGACCATATTTACTCCTTTGCGACAACCATTCGACGCGCTACCGCTCTTAATCAAGGACAAAGAGCAGTTTTCTCAATCGCTTTTGCCAATCAATGAAACCAGGGATTTTTTAGCACAAATTGAGCGAAGTAGTGGAGCTAAAGATAAGTATGCCGGCTCTGTGGCGAATGAATTGATTAAAGATTTTCAAATGGCAACAACTTATCCACCGGCAGAACGAGATGAAATTGGTGTCGAGGAATTGACGTCGATGCTTAATGAATTAGTAGCAAAAATTGTTGTTTTGCGCACTCAAGCTGAAGCGTCAGAGGAATGATTTTTTTAAAGTTGCTTGTCATAACCCAATTAGTATGATTGTATTGAATTTAAGCCTTGATACTTAGGAGTCTAGAGCGTGGGACGATGGCGGATTGCATGGGGTCATTTTTGGATAAACTATCTGAGATATTCCTTACGATTAAGTTTTTGGCATAACGATTTTTTTCGCGTATCTTGTGATCATGCAGCATACGTCATGCGTATGATCAGAGCACGGTTCATTAAAAATTCAATGTCCATGAGTATAATTTTAGCGTCATTATCTTTGTTGGGGTGTTGGGGGGGAGGTCTCCCAACGGACTTAATAAAACAACCTAAAAAAGTACCTGGCACTGCAGATTCCAGAGCCGTTGTATTGCAAAAAAAATTAATTAATAATGGCGTTCAGGTGATCAGCATAGGACAAGACTATCTTGTTTCTATTCCATCTTCATTACTATTTCCCGATCAGTCACCCCAATTAACATGGCAATCTTATGACCTATTAAATCGAGTGATTGCTTATTTGAAGCAATACAGAAAAATAGCAGTTAATGTTACAGCCTACAGTAGTCAATACGGATCAACCCGTCGTGAGGATGCTTTAACTTTAGCTA
The DNA here is from genome assembly GCA_030157805.1 of Legionellaceae bacterium. GTDB lineage: Bacteria > Pseudomonadota > Gammaproteobacteria > Legionellales > Legionellaceae > JAOAUB01. Next base: position 19,240 of record JAOAUB010000009.1, on the reverse strand, counting down.
GAGCAAAAGTGATATCACGTTATTTGTGGTCTCAGGGTATTGATAGCCGATTTATTTTTGCTGAGGGAGCTGGGCGTGAAAAACCAATAAGCTCTTATCTTGCTGGTGGCGATCAATCATTAAATTCGCGCATTGAAATTACATTTCGTGATGCAATTATTTAGAGGCAGAGGGAGTTATGCTGGTAGACGCGCTTGCCGCAATAAGTTTAAGAAACAACTTTTATCAAGAGGGTCAGCGCCGAGCTCTCATTATTTTTTTGATTTCATTACTGACCAATCTCTTGCTTATTTTTATTTTGATTTATTTAATCATTTATCCACCTGCCCCGAAATATTTTCCAGTCGGTATTAATGGACATACGGTGCCTTTGGTACCGCTTGACCAGCCAGATAAGTCTGATGATGCCATTTTAATATGGGCATCTCGAGCAGCGACCGCATCGTTTAGTTATAGTTTTGTGGATTATCGCGATGAATTGCAGGCGTCATCAGGATTCTTTACCGGCAATGGTTGGGGGCAATTTATAGCGGCATTGGCATCGTCTAACAATCTTGATGCTGTTAAATTGAGAAAAATGGTTGTTTCAGCACAGTTAACTGATCCACCGACCCTATTAAAGAAAGAGTTGAATAATGGTTTCTACACATGGCGGATTGAAGTGCCTGTTTTAGTCACTTATCAAAATGACACACAATACACGCAGCAGTATAATATGGTTAATCTTCTCATCAGTCGAGTTTCAATATTAAACTCGCCGTGGGGCGAGGGTATTAATCAATTAGTTGTTAGTCCAATTACGAATGAGGGAAATAGTTGATTTAGCTTTACAGCGACTTCATCTAATGATAAATCTATAACATAAGTCAATTGATGACGCCGTATTTTTGCCGTGTAAAGAGTCGGGGCTAAATTTAAGAACTTGGATTTTTAAGTTGAGGTACAACGTACTTTTTGCTTTTTAGAGAATGTTTTTGGCATGGCGCCTGTGTTGTTTAGTGAGTTGAGATTTAAACTTGAAAAATGTCTAGGGTCTGTTGACAATTCACCGTTAAGTCCCCTACGTCGGCTTGTCCGAGGGATCCAGAGATTTGGCCCAATACATAAATTTTTTGTACTGATCCAGGCCAATTTGGATCCCGCGAACAAGTCGCGGGACGTCGGAAGATGAATTGTTAACACGCTCTAGATCAATAAAATTTGTTAAATAACCGACAAATGGAATTAATAATGACAAGATCGGTTTGGCGATCCATAGTTGTTTCAAAATCGTTTTATATACGGACGTATAGGCGGCTCTGCGGTATGGTTGCAATGTCTATTCTTCTAAGTATGATTCTATGCACCGCCATCTGTTACAAATATTTTCATCAATCAGAACAATATTTTTATGCTAGTAATGGTATTACGGAACCCCTGGAGTTAGACCCTCTTGATGTGCCAAATGCTTTAGCTAGCCCATTATTACCTCCTGATCCAATGATGTCCGATCAAACTAAATTAATACCAGAATAAAGAAGGAAAAATGGCTCAAGAATCACAGCAAGAAGTGACATTACAAAACAAGTTTTATTCTGATCGCCAGAATAAAATGTTGACAGCTTTATTTATATCGGTAGCGACAGTGTTGTTTCTGTCATTATTTTTATTATATATCGTGACTCATCCGCCGCAGGCAAAATATTTTGCAACGAGCGTTAATGGGCGAATTACACCTTTGGTTGCCTTTGATGAACCTAATCAATCGGACTCAGCAGTACTTCAGTGGGCAAACCAAGCCGCTGTTGCTTCGTTTTCTTATAATTTTGTGAATTATCATGATGAGTTGTTAGCGGCGTCAACTTACTTTACAACAACTGGCTGGCAGCAATTTGTTGATGCTTTACAACAGTCAGGTAACCTTGATGCGGTTAAGTCTAAGAAATTAATTGTATCTGCTGTGGCCACCAGAGCGCCTATTATTTTGCAAAAAGGAATACTCAATGGCAGCTTCTCTTGGCGGGTGCAAATGCCTATTTTGGTTACTTACCAAAGTGCAAGTGAGTTTACTCAGCAAAATAATGTTGTTACGATGTTAATAACACGGATATCAACCCTTGAGTCACCTCGAGGTATTGGAATTTCTCAATTTGTTGTCGGACAAGCTAGCGGCGGGATAAGTTGATGAAGAAGGCACATTGTTTATATAAATGGTTGTTATTACCCCTGGGAACCATCATCGCTGGTGCATCGTGCTTTTCTTATGCTGCTCAATCCGATGACTCGGGCCAACAGGCACTCCAACAGTTGAAATTGTTGCAGCAGCGACTTTCTCCAACCAATGGTAATAGCGCTGGAAACAAACTTCAGCAGAGTAGTCAAAATCAAACGAGTGATCATAGTTCGAGTACGCCACAAACAACTCAGCCATCAGCGCCTGAGCTTAAGGTTGTAGCAAATCAAGGTTCGCAAGGGTCGGATCAGAGTTCGTCTGGTTCTGAATCTGTGCCTCTTTCTGATCAAGATCTTATTGATAACAGTGCTTTTAATGGTGTAGCAAAACAGCTTTTTCCTTTGAGCCCTGAGCGTGTTATCGAATTAAGACAAATGTATGATACCGCGCAGTTTGCTGCAGAGTCTCCCGCGGGAACCCCACCTAAGCCAACAGCAACCTCGCAGTTTGTTAATTTATCTCCAGGTTCAACCCCACCGGTTATTCGTTTAGCGCAAGGATTTGTTTCGTCTTTAGTGTTCCTTGACTCTACCGGCGCGCCATGGCCCATCAGTGCTTATGATCTTGGTGATCCAACATCATTTAATATTCAGTGGGATCATTCAGGCAATACTTTAATGATTCAAGCCATGAAATTGTATAACTACGGGAATTTAGCCGTTAAATTAAAAGGATTGAATACGCCTGTCATGTTAACGTTAATTCCAGGACAGAAGGCTGTGGATTATCGTGTGGATTTAAGGGTACAAGGTTATGGCCCAAATTCAGCAGCTCTTCCACTTGAAGAGGGTATTCCACCTAATGCAAGCGATGTGTTATTGCATGTGCTCGAAGGTGTCCCACCTCAAGGAAGTCAACATTTAACTGTAACGGGTGGGGATGCAAGGGCGTGGCTTTTTGGTGATAAAATATATGTGCGTACAAATTTAACAGTATTGTCCCCGGGTTGGATAGCCAGTATGACTAGTGCAGATGGTATGCATGCTTATGAGATGCAAAAGTCACCAGTTTTATTGGTTTCCTGGCATGGGAAAGTCATGCAACTTAAGGTAGAAGGGTTATAAGCAAATGGCCGGCAGAAAAGAAAATCTGAAGTCACTGTTTTCCAATACGCGCACCAGAGTCATAATTATTTTTACTGGTTTAATACTTTTTGGCGCCGTAATTTTGGGACTAGTTAAATTTATTTCAGCATCGAATGTAGGCTCGTTAGCTACGGCGAATATTTCGGGGGTGCCTGACGGTATTCAGTCAGTTCCGGGAGCGCTTGAGCCTACGGTCCAATATGCTAAGTTGCAGGAAGAGCAAAATATTAGTCAGGCACAAAATGCACTAAAAAAGGGTTCTAGTGCGATACCGACGATTATTCGTGCTCAAACATTAGCAGCTGGGTCTGGCGTTGTGGGTCCTCAGCAAGGCAATGGTGCTGTTGGTTTTTTGACATTGGCACGTGAACAAGAGGGTGGGGCGCAACAAAGCTTATGGGTTCAGAATCTTAAAGATCAATATTGTAGTAAAGCGATTGTCACCCAGGTCGTTCAAGAAGGTGCTCAGCTTGCTGATTTGAAAAAAGGGTGTAGTTGTATTCAATTACAAGATGTTGGTTATGAGCTAACAAGCTTAGAGACAGTGTGTTCATGCAAAGCATTAAAAGCAGCTGGTTTTAATGCTCGACAATTTAAGAGCGGAGGTTATACAGCGGGTCAATTAAGGGAATGTGGATTTGACGCATGTGAGTTGCGTAATGCAGGATTTACTGCTCAAGAAATGAAAGATGGTGGCTTTTCTGACGGTGAGTTAAAAGGCGCAGGTTTTTCGGACGAAGAAATTAGTCGTGCGAGCGGACTTCCTGATGGAATTATGGCAAATGATGTCCGTAAAGCTGGTTGTCAGTTGGCAGCATTAGAAAAATTGCGTGCAGCCGGAGTTACTGCTTCTGCGATTAGGCATGTTAGTGGATGCTCTGCTGAACAACTTAAAGCGGCAGGTTATAGCGCTACAGATCTAAAAAATGCTGGATTTACCGCCGCTGAATTAGTCAAAGCGGGGTTTACCCCTGCTCAGTTAAGGCAAGCAGGTTATTCGGCTCGTGAATTATTAAATGCAGGATTTACTCCGGAGCAATTGGTGCAATCAGGGTATACACCTGATCAAATTGCTGCCGCGGAAACCGAACTTCCGCCGGGCATCACGCCAGATGAAATAAAAAATGCTGGGTGTGCGGTTGAGGCCTTGAAAAAAGAGCGAATAGCGGGTGTTAGTGCGAAATTAATTGAACAATATGCGCATTGTAGTACTGCTGCGCTCAAAGAATCTGGTTTTACCGCGGATGATTTAGCTAATGCTGGATTTACTCCGGCTCAAATCAATCAACTTGGAGCGGTGGGTGATGCCGCAATTCGTGCAGCCGGTTGTGATCCAACTAAACTTCATGCGTTGTTTGAGCAAGGAGTCCCTGCACTTCGTATTCATCAGCTGAATGGTTGCAGTGCTTCAGCGTTAAAAGCGGCGGGATTTAGTGCAAAAGATTTATTGGCGGCAGGATTTACACCGCAAGATTTATTAGCCGCAGGATTTACACCTGATCAGATTAAACAAGCTCAAGAGGCGTTAGATGCAGCAATTCGTGCGGCTGGTTGTGATCCAACTAAACTTCATGCGTTGTTTGAGCAAGGAGTCTCAGCACTTCGTATTCATCAGTTGAGTGGTTGCAGTGCTGCAGCGTTAAAAGCGGCGGGATTTAGTGCGAAGGATTTATTGGATGCAGGATTTAAGCCACAAGATTTGTTAGCGGCAGGATTTACACCGCAAGATTTATTAGCCGCAGGATTTACACCTGATCAGA
>JAOAUB010000009.1:0-14083 GCA_030157805.1 Legionellaceae bacterium | reverse complement strand
GTTGCAGTGCTGCAGCGTTAAAAGCGGCGGGATTTAGTGCGAAGGATTTATTGGACGCAGGATTTACGCCACAAGATTTGTTAGCGGCAGGATTTACACCGGATCAAATTAAACAGGCAGGGCAAGCTGCCACATCCGACGACGCCATCCGTGCGGCAGGTTGTGATCCAACTAAACTTCATGCGTTGTTTGAGCAAGGTGTCTCAGCACTTCGTATTCATCAGCTGAATGGTTGCAGTGCTGCAGCGTTAAAAGCGGCGGGATTTAGTGCAAAAGATTTATTGGCTGCAGGGTTTACACCGCAAGATTTATTAGCCGCAGGGTTTACACCGCAACAATTGGTCGATGCAGGTATTCAGTCAGCAGCTATTATTGCCGCAGGTCGTCCTGCCGATTGTAGTCTTTCATTATTACAGACTGCTAAAGCAGAAGGTGTTTCTGCCAGTACCATTGAGAAGACTTTAGGCTGCGGTGCGGCAGCACTTAAAGCGGCAGGTTATACTGCAGCTGAGCTTAAAGCGGCAGGATTTACTGCTGCAGAGCTTAAAGGAGCAGGTTTTACTGCAAATGAATTAAAAGCCGCTGGTTACAGCGCAAAAGATTTAAAAGATGCGGGTTTTACTGCGGCAGAGCTTAAAGCTGTGGGATTTTCTGCTAAGCAATTACGTGATGCAAGATTTTCCCCGTCGGATCTTAAAGCGGCTGGGTTCACTGTGGCGGAATTAAAAGCAGCAGGATTTAATGCTAACGATTTAAAAGATGCTGGCTTTACTGCTTCACAACTTAAAGATGGCGGTTTTACGCCTTCTGATCTTGAAAATGCAGGATTTTCTGCGGAACAGCTTAAAAATGCGGGTTTTACTGATAATCAACTTAAACAAGCCGGATTTAGTGACGCACAAATTCAGGCGGCTGATGCTGCTCTTGGGCAAGCTCCCACGACAGGTATTTCAGCGGGGGGGGGTAATAACTCACAAGTGGCTGGCTTACCAGGTGCTAATATCCCACCTGTGAATCCGTCTACTATTGTTCCCTTTCCTAGCTTACAACAAGGGCAAGCCAATCAAAATACTGCGGCAACTGATGCTGCCAATTCACAGCAGCTGCAACAAATATTGAAACGTCAAAATCAGCAATTAGCCGATCAACGTTTCCAACAACAGATTCAACAACGTACCGCTCAGATGATGGGTGCTGCAAATCAAGACATCCAGGATTGGAGTAAAGTAACGACTCAAACTACTGTTGGTGGCGATGAAGATAAAGATGCCGGTCAATCGGTGTTGCCAGGTGTAGATGGTGCTGCTTCCGGTGGGCCCAATAGTCCTGTTGTGGTCGGTGCAGCTCTCAACCAAAAGGCTCTTATAAAGACAGGTGACATTATTTTTGCGGTGCTGGATACAGCGGTCAATAGTGATCAACCCGGCCCTATCCTTGCTACAGTGGTGTCTGGTCAGTTTAAAGGGGCTCGCTTAATAGGTAGTTTTAACCTGTCAACCAATTCAAATGCAATGACGATTAATTTTAATACCATGTCAGTTCCTGGAGCCGCTAAATCGACTTCAATTAATGCTTTTGCAATTGATCCTAATACTGCTCGTACAGCACTGGCGAGTCGAACGAATCACCATTATTTACTTCGTTATGGCTCAATGTTTGCCTCCTCGTTCCTTGAAGGATTTGGTAATGCCTTTCAATCGGCAAATACTACGGTGACTATCGGTGGTACAGCGGGTGGTGATAGTGTGACTGTACAAAATGGTATAGGACGCTCAACGCTTGAAAATGCTGTGATTGGTATGGCAACTTTGGGTAAAACTTGGGGACAAGCAGCCCAACAGCAATTTAATACCCCAACGACTGTCGAGGTGTTCTCTGGTACGCCCATGGGAATTTTATTTACCCAAGATTTAACTTCTCTATAACGTGACTGGTAGGTAGGACATGATCGATAAAAATCAAGATCAGAATGAAAATCAAGATCAAAATCATGATGAATATCAATTTGTTGATATTGATAGTATGGAGCCAGAATTAGGAGATATTGAACACGATTCATTATCAACTGGTTCAACAGTAACGGACCCATGGTATAGCAAAAAAGAAAATTTGCGTTATGCATTGATTGCAGTTGTGGCTATTATAGCGACTATGGTTATTTATAAATTCATGGGATCTGTTTTATCATCTAAGAGCACCCAACCTCCAGCATCGACGCCTATCTCGGTCATTAAACCGCCGCCTGTTCAGCCAGTAACACCAATACTGCAACCCCAGCCTATTGTTGCAGTCCAAAATCCTCCGATTGCGTTTAGTCAAAAAATATCAGCACTTGAGGTGAGTCAAGGGAGCATCAGCTCCGATGTTAATAATCTTAATAATCAAATGACCACGCTAACTTCTCATGTTAATGATCTTAATTCGAAAATTGATCAACTAACACAAGCGATGAATAGCCTGGCTGCCCAAGCCGCTGTGGAATCGCAGCAACTTGCCGTGTTATCGGCTCGTACAAAACCAATAATAAAGCGTGTTATAAAAACTGCTCCAGTGGTATCTGCACCGGTCTATTATTATATTCAAGCGGTTATACCTGGTCGTGCGTGGTTGGTTTCAGCCAATGGTGTCACGATGACAGTAAGAGAAGGCACCAGTGTGCCAGGATATGGCATTGTAAAATTAATTGATCCGGCGCAGGGACGCATCGTCATGAGTTCAGGTCGCATTATTGCTTTTAGTCAGCAAGATACTTGAGGTATCGTTAAATGGGATCAGGTTTTCTTAATTGGATAGCTAGTCAAGCGGATATATTGACCAATATTGCTAATAATTTAGGTCCTGTTCAAAAACTAATAACAGGAGCTTCGTATTTGCTTGGGTTGGTTTTTGCTTTTAAGGCAATGGTGGGTTTAAAAACAACGGCTGAAGCAACGGTGATGTCTTCTATGCGAGGAAGTATCAAAGAGCCTTTTATTTATTTGGTTGTCGCTTCTGCTCTTATTTATTTTCCTTCAGGTCTGGATATGGCTTTAGTCACTACTTTTGGTACTAGTAATATTTTGCAGTATGCTCCTGTTAGTAGTGATAATCAGGTCATTAATGTCTTATTTGGGCCTGGGAGTTTAGTTGGTGCGCCGTTGACAATTATTATTCAAACGATTGGTTTAGGAAATTTTGTTCGTGGCTGGATCCTCATTGCTCGTGGGGCATCTGGAGGGCAACAGCAGGGTGGTACGGGTAAAGGATTGATTCATATATTTGGTGGTATTTTGGCTATTAATATTGTTCAAACAGTTAATATTATAAATAATACAATTTATGGTACCTAATTGTATCGTGAAGGGATAAATACTCGGAGAGTATTTTTGAGGATAATATTAAAGTTTGTTGATAGTTTCTTTCTAAAGTCAGGGTAGCTAGGGATTTGAGACCATGACGTGTCAACAGATCCTAATGTCGTAGGTATGACAATATTTAAACGCGAAATACCCATTTTTATAAATTATTTTTAATAGGAGAAATACATGATTAAATTAAAAGATAATACGAATGCACTAAAAAAAGTGACGTTCTATGTTTCAGTTGTTTTTTTAGGTGCAGTTTCTTTTGACGCCTTGGCTGCTACCGCAATGTCATTGGGTAATGTAGCTAGCACGATTGGGAGTTCATTTACACAGGTAACCCAGTTAATTACTGGTGGTTCTTATTTAGCTGGAATCGCATTCTCAATTGGTGCCATTATGAAGTTTAAGCAACATAAAGACAATCCAACCCAAATTCCAATTGGTACACCAATCGCCTTATTAGGCATCGCTGCTGCACTGCTGTTTCTACCGTCCGTGCTAAGTACTGCGGGAATGACTATATTTGGTTCTGGTGCTTCTACTGCAGGTGCAACAGGAACTCTTATTCCATAGGATGGTTTGTTTAACAATATTCAATGTGTTGCTGCTGGCTTAGTTCAAAATTAGTGATGATGTAGTCTGTTAAAATTGATAGAAAAAACAGTATGATTCATCATCCCATAATATGTATGCAGTGGGTGTGCTGTGACATAACAAGGAGATATCAATTGAAAAAATTAATAAAGTTGATGAGTTTAGTTCATAGCTTGATATTGTCGTTGGTTATTGTTGGTTTCGGGGTGGTTTCATTTGAGGCTTTGGCGACAACTTCCGGGTTGTCTTTAGGGCAAGTTTCTACTCAGATTACAGGTTCATTTGATCAAATTACCAGGTTTATGACCGGTGGATCGTATTTAGCTGGAATCGCATTCTCAATTGGCGCCATTATGAAGTTTAAACAGCACAAGGATAATCCTACGCAGATTCCAATTGGTACTCCAATTGCTTTATTGGGCATTGCTGCTGCGTTGTTATTTCTGCCATCGGTGTTGAGCACCGCGGGACAAACTATATTTTCAGGTGGTATTACGGCAACGCCAACAGGTACTGTTTATTAAGTCAAAGCTGTAAACTCGATTCCGTAGTTTTTAATGCTTGACTTTTCGAAAATCTGACGTCCCGTGGCTTGTCCACGGGATCCAGCGATGTGACGAGATTTCTGGATACCGCGCATAAAGCGCGGTACGTCGATAGCATCGGAAGTCAAGCATTAAAAACTACGGAATCGAGTGTAAACAATGCTCGATAACCATTGAGTTGAGATTAGGGGCAATTGTCAACAGCCCCTAATCTCTGAAAGTTCATTAAGCGCATTTTTAACACAGGAAATTGATCAATGTTGGCGGGAGCAAATCGAAACTTAGTAAAATTAATCGCCAGTCCTGGAGCTTGGAGAATGTACTCTGGCAGAAAAGCTGATCCACGTTTTCAGGGGTATGAGCTTAAAGTGTTGCAACGTGATCACTACACATGTCAATTTTGTGGTTTTCAAGCTAAGCTGTATCAAGACGTTATTAATCTCGATAATGATTACTCAAACAATAAACTTACCAATCTAATTACTGCTTGTTGTTTTTGCGCTCAATGTTTTTTTGTTGAATCAGTTGGTGTTGGCGGTTATGGTGGAGGAACGCTAGTCTACTTGCCCGAACTTACTCAAGCTGAGCTTAACAGTTTATGTCATGTTTTGTTTTGTGCTATCGCTAATGATACGGGTTACAAATCAAGCGCACAAACAATTTACCGTAATTTTAAGTTTCGATCCCAAACTATTGAGGATAAATATGGCGAAGGGACTAGCGATCCTGCGATATTAGGACAATTGATTATTGACTCTGGAGTGAGAGATCAAGAAGTACTTGATAAAATTTTTAATAATGTTCGCCTTCTTCCCTCGCGAGCTAAATTTCGTAAACAAATTGAACATTGGGCGGCTAGTGCTTTGGAGGAAATCAGTGAAAAGAATTAGGGATAAATTATGACGAGATGGGCTGATTCATTTTTCGAGGGCGTGGATACTTTTTTTGCTTGGCTAAGTACTTCACTCAAACAGACGACGGAATCTTATTGCGAGCTGGAGACGGCTGATAGTCCAACGGTATTAGTTAATCACGATGGTTCACTCATTTCATTATTAAAAATTGAAGGAATAACAGCACTTGCAGGCCAAGATGAGTTTGAACGGCTTGTGGAAGGACTTACTAATGCATTCCAGGGGGCCATGGGACGCCCAGGTCATGCCTTGCAGGTGTTTTTTAGTCATGATAAGCAAAATATTCGAAAAGTAATCAGTGATATTTTTGCGCCGGCTGAAGCGACTGCGCAACGCCTTGAATTAAAATTAGAAGACCTTTTTAATGAACGTCTTGATTATTTGTCACAATATTGTGCCGAAGAACGTCTTTACTTTGTGCTTTATACAAGACCATTCAATCTGCCTGCTGATCAAGTTAAGACTGCGCACAAGGCTAAATTGAAGATGTTGCGTGATAATAAAGTTCCTCCATTTAAAAACACACAAACAGTTTATGCTGCTGTTCCAGAAATACGGGATGCCCATGAAGCTTATGTGCGATCAATATTAAATGATCTGGATTCATTAAATATTTTTGCAAAGCTTGTTGAAGTGCACGATGCAGTTCATGCTATAAGAATGAGCGCTGATCCTGACTTTACTGCCGATGATTGGCAAGCAGTTTTGCCGGGAGATAAAATGTATCCTCGAGAATATAACGCATTTGAGGGTGATGTTTCAGATTTGCTTTGGCCCTCATTAGCTAAACAGGTTCTACCGAGGGATGGTAAAAATCTTGATTTACGCACAGTTCAAGTCGGAAATAAAATTTATTCCTCCGTATTTATTGATTTGTTCCCAAAAGACATTAGACCCTTTATGTCATTGTTTTCTCGTATTTTACCTTCACATGTTCCATGGCGTATGGCATTTTTTATTGAAAGTGAAGGCTTGGATACTATCAAGTTTAAAGGCTTATTAGCCGCAATATTAAGCTTTTCTTCGCCGCAAAATCGTTTAATTAGTGATTCCGTTAATTTGCTTAAGTATCTTAAAATTAATACTGATCATGTCATTGTTCGTTTGAGAGTGGTTGCAACGACTTGGGCACCTGAAGGCAATTTACCTCTTTTGCGGCGGCGTAGTTCGGAACTCGTTAAAGCTATCGAGGGTTGGGGATCAACGGATGTTTCAGAAGTGTGCGGCGATCCTTTTGCAGGCTTTGTTTCAACCATGTTAGCTACCACAACGCGAAGTATGGCAGTTCCCTCGGTGGCGCCGTTGGCGGATGTGATTACCATGCTTCCGATAACTCGCCCAGCTTCATCATGGCAGACTGGGGCGTTGTTATTTAGAACACCCGATGGCAAACCATGGCCTTATCAGCCAGGCTCCTCCCAGCAGACAACATGGATTGATTTGGTTTATGCCCGTCCTGGTTCGGGCAAGTCAGTGCTTTCAAATACGATTAATCTAGCCTTGTGTCTTTCTGCAGGCTTAAGTCGATTACCTCGCATTGCCATTATTGATATAGGGCCATCGAGTAGTGGACTTATCTCTTTATTAAAAGAGGCATTACCTGCTTCAAAACGACATTATGCCGCTTACCACCGTTTGCGAATGACGCCGGAGTACTCCATTAATCCTTTTGATACGCAGCTAGGTTGTCGGTATCCCAATGCTTCGGAGCGTTCTTTTTTAGTTAATTTCTTGACTTTGTTAACCACGCCACTTGGAGCTGTGAAACCTTATGATGGGATGGCTGATTTAGCAGGCATGGTTGTCGATGAGCTTTATAAAGCGTTTGCCGATGAGTTTAATCCAACGCCTTATGCTCCAGGGGTTGAAGAGTTAATTGATGGTATTCTTGAAGAGATTGGCTTTATTCGTGACTCTAAATCAACGTGGTGGGAGGTGACCGACGCACTGTTTTCAGCAGGTTTTATTCATGAGGCTCTGTTGAGTCAGCGTTATGCAATGCCATTACTTGCTGATGCTGCATCCGTATGTCGAACCTCATCCGTTGAGGATTTGTATGAAAAAATTGTGGCACCGACGGGAGAGTCCTTAATCAATGCGTTTTCACGAATGATTTCTGGGGCAGTGCGTGAGTATTCCATTTTATCTCGAGTCACAAGTTTTGATATGGGGGATGCTAGGGTTGTTTCATTGGATCTTGACGAAGTTGCTAAAAGCGGGGGTGATGCTGCCGATAGACAAACCGCGGTGATGTACATGTTAGCGCGTTATGTTTTAGCTCGTCACTATTATCTTACTGAAGAAAGTATTACCACGGTTCCTGACCAATACAGGGAATACCATAAACAACGGATCATGGAGATTCGTGAAGATCCAAAACGCATTGTTTATGACGAATTTCATCGTACCTCTAAGGCAAAAGCAGTTCGTGATCAAGTTCTTGTTGATATGCGTGAAGGACGTAAATGGAAAATACAAATTGCACTGCTTTCCCAATCCGTTGAAGATTTTGACCCCATCATGATTGAGTTTGCTACCTCAATTTATATTATGGATGCAGGACCTGCTCAAACTATTGATAAAACAACGCAGATTTTTGGTTTGTCTAACACGGCAAAGGTCGCGCTTCGTACTCGGGTGCATGGTCCACGTCAAGGCGGCGCAACTTTTCTAGCGCAATACGCAACAAAAACCGGATTGAATATCCAATTATTAACGCTCACTTTGGGTCCTGTTGAACTTTGGGCTTTTAGTACAACCGCTGAGGACACGGTGGTTCGAAATCAACTCTATCGGCATTTAGGCCCCTCTGAGGCTAGGCGTGTTTTGGCTGGATTATTTCCCAGTGGCTCCGTTACTAAAGAGATCGAAGATCGATTAGCCCAAATGAAAGGTGAACTTGGTTTAATTGAAGAAGATACCAAAGACGGTGTTATGCAACAATTAATCTTAGATATTCTTGATGCGTATGCCAAAGATCCTAATGTGAAAATATTACCAAGTAAGTAGGGGTTGTTGATAATTTACGGCAGGATCTCTGCAGTATTTTTTTGTTATTTCGGCCTTTCCTAAGATCAAATGTTACTTGCTCGCCAGATCCCGTGCATCAAGCGCGGGACGTCGCCAAAAGTCGTGAGCAGTTATCTTCAATTTAATCCAACTGAGCATTTAAGTTAAGAAACAATCCACTGAGATTGAGACTATTATTTAATTTATCAAGTTGTTGCCCTAGGTTTTGATTAATACTGTCACTGGTTGAGAGAGGAAGTATGGTTTCTACGAAAAGACCACCCTCTAGATTGAGCTCGGTCCCGGGTGAAGGATGTCTTAGGAGATTCATAAGTACAGAAAGGTGAATTTCAAAAACAGCAGGAGTCCATGCTTGCCTTGGGTGTGTTTCATAATCAGTATAGCTGGAGAGGTTTTGCTCTGGTGAGATGGGAACGTTGGATAAAGCCGTTGCAGATTCATTGAAGTCTGAGGTGTAAAAACCAGCTAGAACCCCTCCTGAGCCACCACCCAATATTTTTATTTTTTGAGTTAAAGGCATAAAACCTTCAAAAACGAGAAGAGGCCCAATACCATAGTAATTGGCGGTATAATCGACGTTATCTTGACCTGGCGTAGTGCCACTTAAGTCGTCTTCGACCAAACCATTGTATTGTCCATGAAAGTTTTTATTGTAGTGCATGTATTGAAGACTAATGTTCTTGAAAAATTGAATGCTTGTTCCGCCGTCGTCGGGGGAGGGCCGTCGTGTGGCTAGAATTAAATTGTGAAAGTTAAATGAGAGTTTTCCTATGGCTGTGGCAGGACCTGTCATCTTATGAAAACCTGTTTGCTCGCCGAAAAGAGCGCCGAGTTGAGTCCAATCATTGTATAGAGTTCCACCTACCCCAGTATTTTCGGTGGTGGTTCCTGAAACGCCGATGCTTCGATAAGTCGCGGTTATATTATGGCTATTTTGAGGGGTAAGTTTATAACCTAATTGCACCTGATAACCCCAGTTGGGGCTCACCGACGGAACGTAATTATTGCTTTCACCTGTAGGACTTATTATTTGAGCAAAAGCCGTGTCGTTGAGACCGCCATCCCCCATAAAAGCATACAACGCAGAAGCATTAAGATATAGATTTTTTTTATCAAATTGATTTAGATAATATCGTATGGATTCAGGCGGTTGATCTTTTGATTTTGGTGAAGAATTGTTTGATGGTGAGTTTTGATTTTGAGTTGATAAAGCCGATTTTGTGCTCGTGGAGTGCTTGAAACGGGATTTATGAGTTGGTTTAGCCAAGTTAGTTTTGACGGTCGTTGATTCACTATAAGCAATATCCGTTAAAAAAAAAAGAAACATTCCGCAACAAACATACTGATAACGCATTAAAAACTACTCCTGTGGCTATTGTGGTTATAAATAATTTTAATTTTTGATCTTCCATCGTTCGTTTTTTATATAAACTCATGGAAAAAAGGCCGGCTTTATTTTTCTGGGTGAGAGTGGCAATCAAGAAAGGTAACTCTAACAGAATTAACTAAGCTAAGGCTTGAGATAAATTAAATCCGGTTAATACTCCTGGACTAAATGGGTTGATTTGATTTTGTGTTTTAAGTAAATATCGGCCAGAATTGCCATTGACTTCAAAAAGGATTTGAAGATTAGCACTGTCGCTGGGATCAATGATGACGTTAACTTTTTGTAATATTTTGAAAAAAGCCCAAGGCCCTGTCTCCAGCAGTTCGTAGTGGTTTCCATCAATTGATTTTAAAATTAATTTAGCATCTGAAGTTGGCCAATTAAAGGCGGTGTAAGATTCGCTAGATTGATTATCCGTGAGTATAGTATCGCCAATCGTCAATTGTAATTTGGATACGACAGGATCTAATTCTATTTTTTGCAATGAGAATTCAATGTTGCTGGTCGGGGTGTTTTGTGGAAAAAACATTTTGGTGATGATATTAGCACGAATGAATTCATTGATCAGATCGGCTGAAATGGGGAGTATAAAACCATTTAGATCTTTATTTTTCCACTGCGGGTTAGAGGTATCCAAAAAAGGTTTAACATAATGATTTACAAATTGAGTTAAAGCACCATTTGGATTAAAAAATTGTTCAAAATCAACGATGCTAATGTCTTTGTCGGAAGTGGGATCAAATGGAAAACGGTGAGAAATTTCAGTTTCATAATGGTTATAAACTTGTTTTTGCCATTGTTCATTGATGTAGCGCTTACTGTCATTGATAAACATAAACCACGTGTCATCAGCAATTTGCTTGGCCCACAGCGAGACAGGTTCTGGCAATTGCTGTGAACGATTATATAAGGTGCTTAATGGATCAACCGAATTACTATTTATAAAGCGAGCTTTGGTTAAATCAAAAATAGTGCGTCCTTGATCATCGACTAAAGCAAGGGTTGTTAAGAATCGATCAAGTTCAGCAATGGTTTGATTAAGATCACCAATGGCAGAGTTTGCTAATAAATTAATGGCCGTAAATTGACTGGCAATTTTTGCATTAAATAACTTAGCGTTCTTGCCAGTGCTAGGACCTGTTTCTTGCTGAATTAAACGAATGAGATCCGTGATGGCATGATCGTGACCAAGAAGTTGTGTGAGCGCTTGGGCTTGTTGATAACTTTGATAATGGTGCGGTTGAGTATGGTGAATAAAATTTTGCCACCAAGCACTGTACTCGGTAAAATAAGCTTCCTCAAGTTGTGACTGTAAATCATGGATGTCTTCGCGTGCGAGTACCCAGTTTTCTTGCAAGAGTTGTTGACTTAATTGCGGTAAGCTCGCCATGATTTTTTCAAAACCAGGTTTGGTGTAATAAACCGGTATTTCTTGATAGGCTAAATCAAAGCCTTGGCCGTTAATTGCTTGTGTGTCTTGTGGAAAGCTATTTTTGGCTAATGAATAATATAAATAGGTAGGCGGTAAAGCGTTTAAATAATTGCGACTATCACGAACTAATTGCCAATTGATGGCTATGGGTTGCATCGGTTGCTGTAAAGCTTTTTTTAATAGGGATAATTGGGGGTTCGTGGATTGATTTGGATTTTTTTTGTGCCAATAATCTTGAAACCAGGCAATAATGTCGGCCTCTGAAAAATGTTCTGGTTGACCCAGCATTAAGTATATTTTTAAAGCTTGGTAACGGTGAAAGGGGGTTTCGGCTGAGTTAAGAATGATTTCTTGTAACTGATTCAAGACTTCAGGTAGAAAGTCATCTTGCATGCGTTGTTTGGTATGCTGATGCAATTGAGTTTTCAGTTGTCCAATAAAGCCACTTGAAAAAGGTGATGCGTGGATTGAGTCTAGCGTTGCTTCGGCCTGAGATAGATGGTAGAGCGCCGAGCTGCTTTTATCATTTTGGTTTAATAAGGCTTCATAATTAATTAATTCACGGCTAGTTTCATCAAGTAATTGAGAGGTGCTCATGTGTCGATAAACTATGCCTGATAAAAGTAGTGCGACGGTAGCCAACGTCGCTGCAGCAACCATCTTGTGTTGTGCCGGCATGCTGGGTTGCTTATATTTCGTGAGATCTTGAAAGGCCCTAATAGCACCTTCAATGAAATAGGGGCGATAGTTGTTGGATTGTGGAAATTGATCTTGCACAACAAGAGCGTATTCGTGTTGTATTTTTTTGGTGAGCCTGTCCAGACTAACCCCACCTTGCTCTGCACTTATAAAATAAATGGCTTGTAATCGGAAAAACTTCGGTGAAATAGTTTGAATAATGGCTTGTATAGGAACGCGTAAATTTGCTAACTGCAGGGGAAATTCGCGAATAAGGGTGCGTTTGAACGTGGAGCGGGCAGGGTGTAATTTATTAATGATCTGCTGCCCCAATTTTTCCAGCATGGCATTAAACTGATGTTTGAATTGTTCAACAAATTGATTGCGATCGTCGGTAGGACTTAATGAAAAGCCAAGGGGCTTCTGTAGTTCGTTATGATGTTCTGATTGGAAGAACTCACTAAATCCCGCAAAAGTATCTAATTTGCTAAAAATAATTCCTAGATCAACCTGACGACCTAACGCGATACCAAAGCGTTGTAACAATAAAACAGTCGCTTTACAGTGTTCGAAAAGTTGATTAGGTTCCACCGCGAGTAATTCACCACTATCAATACAAAGTAGGAATCCGCTAATTTGGACATTGGCATGGCAATGATTTAATTGTTTTAAGGTGTGAGTGAGCAAATGTTCACTTCGGTTTAACCAAGGCTCTCCTAGCTCCAATATAACGCCGCGTTTATTGTAGAAAATAGTCACATGATTATCTAAGTTCACCTGGAAGTGATTTAATTTACTTTGTCGCAAAAGGGTAGTTTTTCCTTGTTGTGTTTTTCCAGTTAACACGATAAAGGAAATAGGGTTGTTTTGCGGCTTCAGCTGGCAAAATATTTTTTTTAAGGCCGAACAAATTGTTTGTAATGATTTATCCATTAATCATCCAACTTAGCGATCATTTGATGTCCCATTTGTAGAGTTTGAGCTTTATTTTCGAGTAAAAAACAACTTAATAAAAATCCGCAGATGAGCACGCTAATCGAAAGGAGAGCCAAACTAAGTAAAGGTTTGTTATTTTTGTGTACAGGCTCAACGGGGATTGTTTTTTTAAACAAGGTTTCGGTTTTGTTAACGCGGTGTTGCTGAATTAATTGGAATAATTCTTCTAAGAAGTTATCAAGAATCATTCGACCATGGCTTTGTTCATGATATTGTCCTTCAAAACCTGCAATCAGGCAATAATAGGACAGTTCAATGAGGTCAAGGTATTGATTGGGTCTTTCTTTAATATAATCAACTATCTTAAAAAAATAGTGTTCTGGGCCGGGCTCACCCGGTGGTGACGGCGGGGTGAAGGCCGAAAATTCGGCAATTTCACCATGAACGCGTAAATAATTTTTGCCTAATAATTCGTCGACAGTCGAACATAAAAGGTAGTAAGCAATGACGTTGAATTCTTCTGCGTGGCTTTGGCTGCTTAATCGGCTCATAAAAGCACGTAATTCATGCTCGAGATTATCGCGAATAGAGGTAATTGCGGGTAAATTTTGAGTGACGCAGATGCGTTCAAGCAATGAAAGAACAGGACCTGCTGCAGCAACAATCGGATTGGTTGTAAAATTAGCAACAGTCAGTTTAGAGCGATAATAACCCTGCGGGATTTGTTGATGATGATCCGCTAATGATAGTCGATTCAAAACAGAGGGCCTAGCAAGCTCAGCTGCCATGATCAGTTACTCCAGTCCCTTAAATTAACGCCATGTGAATAGTATTTTCACTTTAAAATAATACGTTATCCATTAGACCTTGTCGAGCAGGAGTTTTTTAGGTTTCAGGGCTAATAGTATGGGCCTCGCAACTTTAATATCTTTCATGCTAGATCCTCAAGTGTGGTTAAATGAGTTTAACATGTTCATTTTGGCTCATAACGAGGCCTAGTTAAAGTGATGAGATCCATACATGACCGATGCTTTACAAACTAAGTTATTCACGGGTTTATTCCCTTCTCCCACAAAATTATCCACAGATTTTGTGGATAACTGGTCGCTGTCGCGAAATTGGATTCATTTCGGTGGATAGAATTTCATCCTAATTTTATGTCAAACATAGCGCCAATTAGAGCGCTGCAAACAGCGGCTTATGGATGTTTTACAGGAAAGACG
>JAOAUB010000008.1 GCA_030157805.1 Legionellaceae bacterium | reverse complement strand
CTCGTGATGACGAAGGCCAGCGCTTGATTCAGGAGATCCCTCGCAGGCTCGGGATGACGTGGTTTCGTTGGTTTATTGGATAAAATCAATGCAAAACATTACGCGACAGCGACGTGGTTTCAACGATAGATGTTGATTCCACTAAGCTCCCAGTAATTTCAAATACCTTCTTTCGATTTTTTTCACCATAAACAAGTTTTACTTGCTTGCGTGGGACTTCAAATAAGTTTGCTAAAAATTTTTGCAATAAATTATTAGCTTTTCCATCAATGGGGGGGCCTGTAAACGAATTTTCAGCGCATCTTGATAAATACCAACGACTTCCGTTACTTTAGCACCCGGCTGCACATAAATAATGAGTTTTATTAAATCACCTTCACGTTGATACCACATAGAAATAAATTCTGATGTTCAGTCAATATTTTTATTGTACTCCAATATATACCCGTCGCCATTGAAAGTACTGGAAATTTTTTCTGAAATGGATTACAAATATCGCCATCATGGCTATGAGAATGATGAATGATAATTTTCAGACGATAAAACCAGTACCGGTCTTTAAAGGATCATCACAGCCAGTGATCGTCAATTTTTCGTTGTGTCTAGATGGAGTTGATTGAAAAGAAAAAAATGGTGGTGTTACGCTGGGCATTTTTATTTCAGAATTATTTAACGGCAGATCTGGATCTGCTGATACTGATGTAAGGGAATCAGCTTGTTCTGCAATAGGTATGAATACAATTTTTCTTTGTTCTTGCTGTTGTAGAATTTGTTGTTCTAAGGTGAAAAATATTCCATCAGGAAGTAGCTGAATTTGAGTCTTTTGGTTTTCATAGTAGCACCATAGTTTATCTCCCTTAATCAAGAACTCAAGATGAGCCACTGCCTCTGTTATTTTAAGTGACATGGTAAAAGCATGGTATCCTTTAACTTTTATATTGCTGTCTGTTAACACATAACATCTATTTTGCTTGTTTTTAATCAAGGAGGTAATTGCGGCATCCCTATTGCCATTTTTAATAAATAAATCACTGCCACGAACTTGATTTTTTAAAGATGCACCATCAATAAACAAGGGTTCTATGGGACTATAACCAACGATACCTTGATCTGTAAAATAAAGTCTATTTTTGTTTTTATATTCAATGATTCCTGCATCAGTGCAATCAAAAAAACGAATCGACTGCTGGTTCGTTCTAAATCGTAAGCGCGATGTTTCCGCTTCATCGTCTTCGTAGGTTCCATCAAATCTAGACAATGGGGATACAGATGCAATAATACGTACATGAACTCCTTCGTCTCTCAATATGCGCCCCAATTGAACAGCAGTGCTGTCTACTCCTAGATTACCAGCAGAACAAGCCCATAACACAATAGTCACCAAATCATTTTCTTTAAATGAGCTGTTTTCGACTATTAACTTGGCATACTCTTCAATACTCCATTGAAGATATTTGTTTTTTTCGTGGTCTTCAGAGCCAGATATCGTGTACTCCCCTCCTAAAAAATCAGAACCACTGTCTCCGTGTCCGGTAATAAAAATGATACTATTATGCTTTAATTTTGAAAATAGGCTGGCTTCTAGTGGCCTTGCCTTCGCATCTCTATGCATTTTGATGCAGGGATAGCTGGTTATTTTTTGTATAGCGAAGGCGGTCCCTCCTCGTCGAGGAAATGGCGTGTTGCTATCTTCTGTAGGTGATTGAGTACTAATGATCAGTCCTGAAGGCAGTTCTTTTCTATCCATTACATCGACGTGCCACGGCTTAATCACGTCAATCATCAATCTATGAGCCTCACTGGATGCTGTCGTCAAGCCATGAGGCGCTGAGAAAGGGCAAGTGGTTGCGATTTTTGAACTGTTTTGAGGCGTTATGGGTGATGTTGTAGTTGTCGCTTGGGTGACTAAGGTACCCATGTCAGGTATATTCACAAGACGAGAATCGGGGTTCATTTCAAATAAATGGATTATTTTAGAAAAATATTGATTGTATTTAGACATTATGTCGTCTTGTTTTTTTGATAATAATTTTTGGCTCAGTAAGTGCGCTTCTCCAACATAATCGATCAATTGATCTTTAGAGATCGCGCCATCGAAGTCCAGAACGCCCATCAGTTCAGAAGGGATAAGCTCCATATTTATCGTTGTCGTTATTTGTTTTTCTTCTTGGGTATCGATATTGTCTCTAAGAAGAATTTCTGTTTCTGCTAAAAGTGTTGGGTCGCTAATCCTTGTTTTAATAAGATCAAGAATACGTTTAAAAATGAATAGATAAAAAAATATATTATCTCGTTTTTCTTGTTTATGTTTATAAATCCTTTTAAACATAATTTTCTCCTCAAGGGGCTGTGTAGTGAGTTGATCAAGTTCAGCAAGGTATTTTTGCCAAAAATAAGCATAATTACATCAAGTTGAATCGTTTTAATTATTTGGCCTACCCTAACGAGTAGCCTGATCGCGAGATTAGAAAAAAATTGAAAAATATTCGCGTGAAGCAGGCATCAATATCCATAAATTCGCTACGTAGATTACACTTCCCGACGCTGCCCCCCTTAACCATCACACCCTTCTTCGTCGACTTTAATTGCCAAGATTGGTTGACGCAATTTAATTAAAAACGGTAAAAAGCCTAACGCCAAAAAAAATGACAACTGATAAAGACCAATCCAACCCAGCTTCATTTGTACTAAGGCCGCAATGGGGCCTGAAAAAATACGTGGAATACTGGCTATAGCAACTAATATTGAAAATTGAGTGGCCGTAAACTGTTGATTCACTAAACGCATAAATAACGCCACCAACGCAGTAGAACCCATGCCAGCCACAAAATTATCGCAAGTCACCGCAACGGCAAGTAACGTGACATTTTTACCCGTCGTCGCCAAAAGCACAAACAATAAATTGGTGCTTGCTTGCATTAATCCAAACATCAATAATGCTCGATACAACGACCCTTTAATAAGAATAAAGCCAGCCAATAAACCACCTAATAATATCGAACTCATGCCCAACATTTTATTTACATAACCAATGGTATCTAAAGAAAAACCCAATCCATAAATTAAAAAAGGCATGACAATACCACTGGTGGTTGCCGTAAAAGCTTCTCCTAGCTTGTAAAATAAAATAAAAGCAATCAGTGCAATAAAATAGGATCGAGACCACAAATCGTTAAGAGGGTCAATAAATGACCTCACCAAACTTAAAGGCTCTTGCGTTGGAACAAGTGGCTCTTCACTCCATAAGGTCGCAATAATCCCAACGAACATGCCCGCCCCCATCAGTCGATAAGTCGCAGCCCATCCCACTGCGTTGGCTAACACTAACGCCATCCCGCCAGCAACAAGTAAGCCTAAACGATAGCCAAAAATAGCCAGTGAAGCACCTAAACCATGATCACACGTGGGTAAATATTCGGTTCGCTGTGCATCAATAGAAACATCTTGAGTTGCAGAAAAACAGGCTAATAGAATTGCAATCAAGGCCATCCAATGCGGAAACTGAATTGGATTTAACCAAGCGAGCACATTAAATCCTGCTAATAAAATGACTTGGGTTAACAACATCCAACTACGCCGTCGTCCCAAAGAAGATAAGGCGTAGCGATCTAATAGCGGCCCCCAAAATACACGATACAAATAAGGAAGACCGACTAAACTCAACATGCCTGTCGTAAGAATTGACACGCCCGATATGGCAAACCAAGCTTGTAAGGTTGTAGTCACTAAAGAAAGCGGAAGACCCGAAGAAAAACCCAATAAAAACACAATAATCAGGCGCTTATTCATTAAACACTTTCCATACGTTTGATTAAGCCTTCTCTTGATTAAGAAAAGAAATTGAACAGAAACTCATGATTGGAACAGTTTGCTTCTAACTAACGGGCTCATCTCATGTTGAGCCTTGATTGCAATACCCCTCACCCAACTCGCAGAACGCATCAGGTGAGGCGCATCAATCACAATGAAGATTAAGCCTTAGCTTTTTGTACGGAAATCAAATGAATTTGAAAAATCAAGGTTTCATTCGGTCCAATGGGCCCACCAACACTACGAGGGCCGTAAGCTAATCCTGACGGAATATAAACTTCCCATGTTGAACCAGCAGGCATTAATTGCAAGGCTTCAGTCCAACCAGGAATGACTTGCGACACTTTAAAGGTTGCAGGCTTGCCTGTTTTTTCAGAACTGTCAAAAACTTGACCATCAATTAAATGACCTGTGTAATCCACCGTCACGGTGTCATCTTTGCTTGGTTTAACGCCAGAACCCGCTTTAATAATTTTATACTGCAAACCACTGGCTAAAACAGTAACACCTTCTTTGGCTTTATTTTGAGTTAGAAAAGCTTCGCCTTTGGCTTTATTGTCTTCAGCTTGTTTTGTAAAGTCAGCTTGGCGTTTGGCAATTAAATCGTGTTGAAATTTATTAAGGACTTCTTTCATTTGATCATCTGTTAGCAAGGTTGCTCCGCCAGCTGAACCATCTTGCAAGCCTTTGCTCATTGCCGCTGGATTAATTTCAATCCCTTGTCTTTTGAAATTTTTACCTAGATCTGCACCAATACTATAAGAAAGCTTATCAATATCGGTGGTCAGTGTCGTTGTGCTGTCCAACGCCAAGACTGCCGATGACATGGTCAAACCCATGACAGCCGCGGTAATTCGTTTCATATTCATATCATTAATCCCCTAATTAATAGTTACCCTCACTTGGCACCCATTTCTTAATCAAAAAAACCAGCTACTTCTTTATTCCGTAAAAAAATAACCCGTTTATTCTGCCTAAATTGACACTAAATTACTAGGCCTATTTTTTTCATGAAACTCCCGCATAATCAAACTCATAGAATGACCTCCATAGCCACGTCTAGACTTGCAATAGGCTTCTTCACTGAATTAAACCGCTCACCTTACTCCGTCATCCCCAATTCGATGATTGTATTATTGTAGAAACTCAAAATTCACACTATACTTGCTCAATATCCAACCAAGAAAAATTTTATGAATATTAGCCTTTTTGATTTGTTTTCAATCGGAATTGGTCCTTCGAGTTCACATACCGTTGGTCCCATGCGCGCAAGCAATGCTTTTTTAGAGTTACTCCAACAAAAAGACATGTTCAAAAAAACCACTCGGGTTAAAGTCGCCCTTTACGGATCCCTAGCGCTTACGGGGAAAGGCCATGGGACTGATAAAGCAATACTTAATGGCCTGGAAGGCAAATGTCCTGAATCGGTGCTCCCTGAATCCATGGTTCCACGCATGAAAGAGATCATTGCCACGCAAAAATTACTCTTAGCAGGTACGCAAGAAATTGCTTTTAATGATCGCTGTGATCTCTTATTTTTGCAAAAAGAATTGTTGCCTAAACACAGCAATGGCATGCATTTTTATGCCTTTGATGACAAGGACAAGGTGCTATTCAACCAAATTTATTATTCCATTGGCGGCGGCTTTATTATCACCGATGAAGAATTTGACGACCACGCTGGTGCACAAAGTGCTGCGCCCCCTTACCCTTTTTCCACCGCCACAGAATTATTAAGCCACTGCAAACAACATCAAATGACCGTTGCCGAACTCATGATGTGCAATGAACTAACTTGGCGAACAGAACAAGAAATTCACACCGGAATTCTCGCCATTGCCAAAATAATGAATGACTGTATTGATAAAGGATGTCACACACCCGGAATTCTACCCGGTGGCTTACTTGTTAAACGACGTGCCCCCGAATTGTATAACAAACTCCTCGCCAACGAAGGGATCTCCAGTGTTTTTGAAAACGCCGATGTACTAAGTCGACTTAATTTATATGCCATGGCAGTTAATGAGGAAAATGCTGCAGGAGGCCGCGTTGTGACAGCACCTACCAATGGCGCTGCAGGAATTATTCCCGCCGTCCTTCGCTACTTTCCTGAATCACATGGACGTTCTAGTGTCGATGACATTTACACTTATTTCTTTACTGCTGCGGCCATTGCTATTCTTTACAAAAAAGGAGCTTCTATATCCGGAGCTGAAGTAGGTTGTCAAGGCGAAGTGGGTGTCGCTTGCTCCATGGCGGCCGGCGCACTGACCGCCGTCTTAGGAGGCAGCGTCGAGCAAATTGAGAATGCCGCTGAAATAGCTATGGAACACCATTTAGGCATGACCTGTGATCCTGTGGGTGGCTTAGTACAAATCCCCTGCATTGAACGCAACGCGATGGGCGCCGTCAAAGCAGTCAATGCGGCGCGTATGGCCTTGCTAGGAGACGGAACGCATCATATTTCCTTAGATAAAGTCATTAAAACCATGAAACAAACGGGACATGACATGCAAACCATTTACAAAGAAACCTCCATGGGGGGCTTAGCTGTCAACTTGCCTGAGTGTTAGCAAGGCTCTTGTCTGACTCAATATCAGATGCTCGATGTTGAATATAATCAAACAAAGCCTTTTTAATGGCTCGTGAAGAATTGAGCTGCGGACTCGTCACATGTAACTGCAGTGCATCGCAAAGCGTCTTTAAATGCTGCTTATTCTTTAGTTCAGCAATCGCTCCAATCAACTCAACACATGAACGGGTATAAGCACCGACAAAAAACGTGCTTCGATGCCTGTTCACCTGTATAATTAGTCTACCAAACTCAGCTTGAATTTTACCCAAATCTCCCCAGGCTAAAGCAAGTTCAAACCTCATTTTTTGTGCTTGTGATTGTCTTTGTTTATTGGCACACTCTTCTTTAGACAAAAAGTATTCTAGAAAATGCATTGAGGGCTGTATCTCTAATGTTACGTCATCGACTCGTAACAAAAAATTATCATTGATCGCTTCAGAGACTGTTTCCCCTACCATAGCCTCATAGACTAGTTTTCGTCCGTCCAAAGGAAGCAGCCACAAGAGATTAGCCAGCGATTGCGTTGATAAAATCAGGTTGGGAAGTTGCTTTTTGATGGCAGCACACATTGCTGTACGCTGATCTTGCGTCAAATAAGCAAGGACCTCATGCAAATCACCCTCAGAACTAATGCATTGAGGCAAATAAGCTTTCAATAAATCATAAATAAACACTCGCTGACTGGCATTAAGATGATGCAGCGTGTCTTTAAAATCCGCGCCTGATTGAATCATTCCTGGTAATCGGGCTTTTAAAGACTCATGAAGTAACTGATCATGCTTCGTTCTAAAATAATTCATTAAATAATAGACTTGCTTTCCCGATTGCGGCAAATCATTTTTTAATACCTCAAAAATGACATCACAATGCGCCTCGCTACTGTGCTCAAGACTGGCAAGCAATGGAGTAAAATCCCAATGTAAGCGTTGTTCATGAGCCGATTGACATGAAACTAAAACAAACCGACACTCCTTCGGAGAAAGGTTTGAGATAATAAAACAAAAATCAGCCGCTGATTTAATCAATTTAGGCAGTTCGGCTCGTAAGACATCATAAAAAATTGATTTTTTATCCCCATCAAAACTATCAAAACTTTCAAAAACTCTAAAAAAATGCTCTATGGACGTCAATTTTCCTCGTAATAACTCACAAGTCCTTCTAAATTGATTGTTATCAAGATAGGCAAAAATATCCTTTAAAAAAAACACCGCATCGGATTGAGAAAATTTTCGTACAATCAAGGACGTTAATGTGCCATTAAATAGTTCCGCGCGTTGACCCGTATTAAGATATTGTAAAACATTGGCAACATCCCAACTTTCCGTAATCATTTTAGGCAAACTATTTTTCATCATGTCATAAACCTGCGTGCGCTGCTGCGAATTAAGGTTATGAAGAAACGTTTTAAAATCACTAGTTGATTTAATCCACCGTGGAATTTGATGTCTTACGGCAACAAAAATCAACTCACGCTGCTCTAAATTCAAGTGTTGTAATAAATCTCTAAAATCACCCGCTGACGTCATTAAAGAAGATAAATTGACGTCAATAGGATCAAAAATTGCGAGGCAGACTAGCGTGCGCCGTTCAGGCTCTAGATAACGAAACACGTTATCCACACGATCCGCTGAGTTTAAAATTTGATGAAAAACTAACTTCAAGGTGTCACAAACCAATTGACACCGCGCCGTATCTAATCCCGTTAATAAAGCGAGCACATCGCGTGGCGAACGCAACACCGATTGCGACAACTCTTGAGCGACCAAGATTAACAACGATTTTAATGTTGCTGGCGCCATACCCATGCAAAAATTCACCAAGTTTTCACTTAATCTCAACTGGTAAGCCCATTGCTTTTGTAACGTTTGATGACGGAAAAAGTCCTTAATGGCGGTATTGCTTAATGTTTGGACCGTTTTGAGGTCACTATCCGATCTTATTGAAAAATCAAGCTTCAGATGTGTCATCAGCGGTAAAGTGAGCCCCCAGTTATCTTGACCTGCATACTCCCCTTGATTAAGCCGCTTCAGTAACTCTGTTTGACAGGAATCAAGCTGCACTTTAGCCTGACTAAGGCGTTCTGCTTTATTTTCACCTTGCAATCCAATAACACTAAGCTCACGCTCATAACCGGCCATAGCGTCCACTAAAGAACGACGAATCACAACAACACAAGTCTCTCCTTGTTGAGTGTTTTCACGATTAAACAAAGGTTCAGATATCAACCGAATCAAAGACTCTATTTTGAGTTTTAATCTCCGTGGAATTTTATGTTGTTCCTCAACACCTATCTGTTGATAATAAGCGTTGAACTCAAGAATTGCCGCATAAGCTCCACCACTCGCGTCAAGCTCTCGTCCTGCCACTTGAACGCTGTTAAAAATAAGCTTTAAACAAAGTTCTCGTAAATGGCCTAATAAATTATTTTGATCGCTCAGAAGTGTTTCATAATTTTTCTTTGCTTCAAAAATCGCTTTTGTTAATAACGAGTGCTGACTTAAGCGCTCATACTCATCATCATGAAGATAGGCTGTATCAGCCGCATGATGTTTATAATCAAAATAGGGGTTAATGATTTGTTGCGAATCAATGCCCATATCCAAGGCTGCAAATAAACGCACAGGAAGAAGTGATACTCCCTGAGTGCTCAAACTATGCGTTTGCAACACGTTGGCAAGATCAACATCCACCCATTCACCTTGAACTTCATCAAAAATAGGTTCTAACGATGGATAATCATCACTCACAGATTCCGTATTCACGGTGGGCATTAATAATTTAACACTGGCGGCTGGAATATCGGTTTTGGATTTTATTTTATTTTTTTCCTGAGCAAGATATTGAGCTACTGCCACTAAAATAGCAGTCACTTCATGATGCGGTAATGCGGTATAACTTAGCATGGTTCCTTGAACCAATCGCCAATGATCCCACAAAAACAACTCCAATTGAGCGATTAGCCGCTCAGGCGTTTGGGACTTATTAAGAATCGCCGTCAGTTGATTTAACGTTTGCTGACTATATTTCAGCAACACCTTCGATTCTAAGTTGTCGTCATGTCTAATTTGACGTGAAGCAAGTTGTTGTTGTAAAAAGTTCGAACCTGTTTTTAATTTACCAGCGGTAATCATCAATGATATCCATTATTTAAAAACGATCAGATAAAAAAATCTCATAACAATACAAATCGGATCTGCTATAAAATAAATCACTAACGGCATAACCAACGACTGCAGCCAGCTGCTGATTCACATAAATCAGTGGAACTCTTGCCCGAAGCCAGGTGGGAATTGCCCATTGTTGCATTAATTTTTTCAATGGCTTCGTTTGACCATGCCAAAACAACGTCTCGCCCCCTTGACGAAAACGTATATCAACGTCATCGCCCGCCTCTATTTTAACCCCTGCTGCGGCAGGTTGCGCTGATAAACACCCTAGGCCAGAAATTTCCATCGCGTTCGGAAAATGAACCCATGACACCGTATTAGGCAAAGGCACATAAGAATCTTCGTGCAGTGACAAGCATTCACGAAATCGTCGTATCACCCAACCATCCCAACGAACCTCAGGATTAGCATCAGCATCCGCCAAAATGACTTCATGTTGCAAGCGATTCAATGTTTCATGATTAGGCGGGCGTACGGCGTTTTTTTGCAACCAGCACCGTAACACATTCGATAGTCTGGTTTCGCTTAAATGCATTAATGGCTTAATTTCAAGCTCAGTGGAAACGACCCCCAAATCAGGACAGTCTATTTTGGCGAGTTCATTTAAATTAGCATGAGCATGCTGACACAACTCACTGGTCCGAACTAAATTTTTGCGGATCCCAGGCCACTTAGTTTGCAGCAAGGGCAGTACTTGTTGCCTCACAAAATTACGAGAAAAATGCACGTCAGCATTACTTTCATCCTCAATCCAAGCCAGTTGATGCTCGTTAGCATAAGCAAGTAACGTTTCACGCGATCTCGCTAATAAAGGTCGAAGCAAGTTCCCCTGCCCTAACACTCTTGTTTCACAAATACCACGAAGTCCTTGAACACCAGCGCCTCGAAAAAGATGCAACAAGAGTGTCTCAACGTGATCATCTTGATGATGCGCCGTTAATAAACAGTGATTTTTTTTGACTAATTGAGAAAAAACCTGATACCGCGCATGCCTCGCCTCTTCTTCAAGATTAGCCTGCCGATTCAAAGAAATCGTCCGGGTCTCACAAGGAATTCCTAAGCGCTCACAGCGATCTTGACAATGATCCTGCCAAGTTTGTGCCCATGGACTTATACCATGATTAATATGGACAGCGCGAAGCTTTGAAATAAGCTCCGCTTCACGCGCCAAAGCATGCAAGAGGACTGTTGAATCCAAGCCACCACTAAACCCCACATGGATGCAGTCATAAGAAACGAGGGTCTTAATCCAACGAGAGTCAAGAAGATGCTTAGTCACAAGCCCCCATCGCCATAAATTTTTGATATCGTCGATTGATTAACTCATCGTGTGATAATTTTTTAAGTGCTTGTAAACGATTAATCAACAGCGCTTTAAGGCGTGCCGTCATGTCCTGAACATCACGATGCGCTCCACCGAGTGGCTCTTGAATCACTTCGTCAATTAATCCTAACTTCAGAATACTTTCAGCCGTGACGCCCATGGCTTTAGCTGCGTCGCTCGCTTTAGCAGGATCTTTCCATAAAATGGAAGCACAACCTTCAGGCGAGATAACAGAATAAATACTGTATTGCAACATGATGATTTGATCACCAACACCAATGGCAAGAGCACCACCCGATCCCGCTTCACCCGTAACAACGCAAAGAATAGGAGTTCTTAATTTAGACATTTCCAATAAATTACGCGCAATTGCTTCCGACTGATTTCTTTCCTCGGCACTAATTCCAGGATAAGCCCCTGCGGTGTCAATAAACGTCAACACCGGTATTTTAAATTTTTCAGCCAGCTTCATTAAACGCAAAGCCTTTCGATATTCTTCAGGACGTGCCATACCAAAATTACGGTACACTTTCTCTTTGGTGCGCTTGCCTTTTTGATGCCCTAAAACCATGACAGGCTCACCATTGAGTCGAGCAAGACCACCAATGATGGCAGGTGCCGACGAATAATGACGATCGCCGTGCAATTCTTGAAAATCAGTAAAGATATGCTCAATATAATCCGTGGTCTGCGGCCGCATAGGATGCCTTGCCAGCTGCGTCACCTGCCATGGTGTAAGATTTGAAAAAATCGATTCCATCAACTCATGACACTTCGCCTCAAGACGTGGGATTTCTTCCGTTAAATTAACCTCGTTATCGAAACCCACCATGCGTAGCGCTTCAATTTTTTGGTTCAATTCTTCAATTGGTTGTTCAAAATCTAGAAATTGTCGACTCATTGATAACTCATTCGCCTATTTAGTTTTATAGCAGTATGATACCTAATTTTGCAAAATTAGACAAAAAAACCAAACTAAGATATTAAAATTCACTGACTCATCAACAAGTTAGCACAGACCACCATGGGTAAATTATTGACATAATGAGTTTTATTCTTTATAATTGGCGCTAAATTAGCAGTTCATCATGAGACACAACGATGCCTTTACAACCTTTTGCAACAGAATCACAAAAAGACCCCTCGATGCCTATCAAACGAAAAAGCAGCGATGAAGAAAACTCAACGCAAAGCAGCCATGAAGAAAACTCAAAGCAACGTGCAAGCATGAACGTCCGAGCACAGCACCGACTATTTTTTTCCTATGAATCCGAATCCGAAATTGACGAAGAAATTAATAAGCTAACAACGATGTCTCAACAATATTTGATCTCTCCAAAAAGGCTAATATCTACCTCAGTCTTTGAATTTGATGCGTTGCACCTTTTGATAAACAAAATCAAAATCCTCCCTCACCATGAAATAAAAAAACAACAATTTGCAAAGCTCGCGGAGAACGTGTTATACCCTTTAGCCAACATGCATCCAAAGATCATGGGATTAATACGCACAACACAAGAGACACTGAACGATTCTCAAGATCTTGCGCCAATATTCAATTTATAACTTACAATACCCTATTAATAATAAAAAATAATACGTCGGTATCTTGATGAATAACCTAGATAATATCAACGCATTAAGCACAGTTGATGACTGTGCTCTACATGCAGAGCGGGTGGATATTTGGCAATTCTCTTTGCAGCACTTACCCTCGTGGGCAAATGGTCTTTTAAATCCAGAAGAACAACAACGCGCTAAACGCTATCATTTTTCCAAACACCAACGCCGTTTCACCACGGCTCGCGCAACACTTCGTATCATTTTATCAAAATACCTTAAACAAATACCACAAAACCTGAGCTTTGCTCACAACAAGCACGGTAAACCTTCGTTGGTGAATAACACTGAAAAACTGCATTTTAATTTAAGCCACTCCCAAGAAAACGCCTTGCTTGCTGTTGGCAAAGAAAACGAATTAGGCATTGATCTCGAATATTTTTCCAAAAGGTCCTATTTAGGGATTGCTGATCATGTTTTTTCAGCCGCAGAAATCCACGCTTTAACGCAACTACCCGAAGAATCACAAGCTTTATCCTTTTTTACCATTTGGGCCCAAAAAGAAGCTTTTATCAAGGCTGTTGGGATGGGGTTAGCTTATCCACTAAAACAACTTACAGTACCCGCCCTGCCCGGAACCGACTATGAAATCATCGATTCATTAACACAAAAAACATGGCGACTTATTTCATTGATGCCCAAAGCCGCCTGTTCGGCTGCGCTGTGTATTCACCCAAGCGTGACCGAAATACGCCAAATTGAACTCACGAACCTCGAAGGTTTTTACTACCCATGATTTTAATCAATCCTAGCTCAATTCACGAACACTTAGCTCGTATGAATTTTACAAAACCTTATGAATTACATTGTGTTCCAAGCATTGACTCCACCAATCAATTTTTAAATCATTTACCACCACAACAACTCCTGCGTTTTTGTTGTGCTGAAGAGCAAACTGCGGGACGTGGCCGTTTTGGTCGTCAATGGAACTCACCTTTTGGTGAAAATATTTATTTATCGGGACGTTGGCCATTGCAAAGCACCCTTGCTCAATTATCAGGCCTCAGTTTAGTGATTGGGCTGGCTATGATCAAAAGCTTAAAACAACACGTTGTTGATGAAGCTATCCAACTCAAATGGCCCAATGATTTATTTTGGCAAGACCAAAAACTTGGCGGAATATTAATTGATCTAAACGGTGAACAACATGGCATTGTTGACGTGACCATCGGCATAGGGCTTAACATCAACACCGCAAGGATCTCCCGATCCTTAAGCGATAAGCCCTGGTGTTCGTTATTAGATATCACGGGGAAAACGTTTGATCGAAATACCTTGATTGCTGATTTAATAGTGAGCGTTGATCACACTTTAGATCAGTTTTTAACACTCGGCTTTACTTCATTTCAATCCTCATGGGATAAGGTAGATTATCTCAAAGATCAATGGATCTGCGTCTCACAACCCACAGGTCAACTCCGAGGTATTGCCCAAGGCGTGAATGCACAAGGTCATTTATGCCTTCGAGATATTAATAATACGCTTCATGATGTTGCATCAGGCGAGGCAAGCTTGTCATAGCTGCCTCTCTCCTTATTTGTCTTTCTTGTTAATTTTTTTCTTAGGTTGACTTAAAATAGCTGCTGCTTCCACGGCGTCTGGTTGACCTACACGTGCCGCCTTGGTAATCCAATACCATGCCTTGGCTCGGTCTTCCACAACACCCTGACCGTAATAATACATATAACCCACCGCATACTCCGCGTCAGGCTGGCCTTTTTCAGCCACCGGCTTCAAACGAATAAACGCTTCACGGTATTTTTGTGACTTGAAATAGGTAATACCTTCATAAAAATTAGGGTAATTAACGCACGCGGAAAGACTCAGCAAGCACCACCCTAAACCAAGCCATCGCCACCCATTTTTTTTCATATGATTACTCCTTGAATAACGGTTTTGCTGGTTCATCAAACTGCAATTTGCTTTTCATTAAACTCAGTACTTCAAGTGCTCCTTGAAGTGATATCAACACACTATCCGGCTCAATTTTCTTGATAATAGCACCGCCAGGTAAAACATCCCCGATCAAATAACTGTGCTCTTCGCCATTATTAAGACGAATGAGGGCTTGACTATGCCATGCTTTTGAAGAATACATAATTCCAATCACATCAACATCAAGTGTGGATTGCCTCATCACGTCACCATTAAAATTCACTGCAGCATAGTGACCAAACAAAGGAATTTCTAAGGACTTCTGCACGTTAGGCTCGTCTTGGCTGGTGCTCAATATCGTCAAATCTTGCAATTCCGCCGGCCACAGCGTGATTTTAACCTCGCCCAATAACACCATAAGTAAGACCCCCCAAAAAGCGCACAGTAGCTTGGGAAATAAGGGTCGATTTAAAAAAGCAATAAGATCAAAATTCATAAGCTTCATTTTAAAGCACTCACCATGTAAAAACTACTGTTCAATCCGTGTTATGAAAAACCTTTCAATAATTGTCACTCTACCTGCCGCTCAATTGAGGTCTACAAAATGCTAGCAAGATCAGATTATAAAAGGCTACGATTTTATTGTTATAAACTTACACTGTATACTATGCAGAGTTCATCAACTAAGAGCTTATCAATCATGACACAATTAATTTACTGTTATAAATTAAAAGAAGAATCTGAAGCACTGTGTAATTCCCCTTTTCCAGGAGAACTTGGTCAGAAAATTTTAAATCAAATTTCAAAGAAGGCTTGGAAAATGTGGCTTGATCATCAAACCATGTTAATCAACGAATACCGACTCAGCCTAATTGATCCCAAAGCTCGTGAGTTTTTAAACCAAGAAATGGAGCTTTTTCTCTTTGGCAACGGATCTAAAAAACCTGCTGGTTATATGCCAAATAATTAAACTATCTATATTCCGAATAATATTTTTCATCATATCTATTGACTCAGACTCAAACTCGGAGTTTAATGCACCTTGTTGTGGCCAGATAGCTCAGTCGGTAGAGCAGAGGACTGAAAATCCTCGTGTCGCTGGTTCGATTCCAGCTCTGGCCACCATATAAGTCGTAGACATAATATCTCAATGAAAAAACATGATATACTCTTGTTACTATCCTTACTGACGTTACTTATAATATCTGCGTTTACGAAATTACCCATGTCCTTGATATCGAGCCATTTTTTAACTTGTGAAAAGACTGGTAGCTCCGTCGAAGCACTATAAAAGTCAGGGTGACTATATAGTGCTTTATCTAATTCAGGGAAATTATTGATCCAATTTATTGGATTACACCGTACTTGTCACAAGTTATATTATAATTCGTGACAAAAGAGGCGTGATCTTCATTGAAAAAAACTTATGAGACAATGATAGCCCAATGGAATTGCTATCTCGCCCACGGCGTATTAATACGCACAGCATCAAGATTTAGAGCCTCGGCAATTTTCAATAGCGTACGACGCCGCGGCATTGCGTTGGAATTAAAAAAACGGGAAAGCGATGGCTGTGGAATATGCGTTTTTTTTGATAGCTCGCTAATACCGCCTTTGTCATCCACTATTTTCAATAAACCATCTTTAAACTCGCGAATATGAAGCTTGACCTGTTCTAGATCATTTAACTTAATATAACGATACTCTTCTTTTTCAGACTGACTGCAATCATCAATGAGCTCTTGAATGTCCGCAATAATTTCATTACGTTCATTAGCATCTAATTCGCTATTCCATAAGAACACCAAATCAGCAACTCCTTCATAGTGTAATGCAGTGCGAATGGCTGCAGAAATAAATTCCGAGGGTAACCCCGCCTTTTGCATTGTACGACTAATAGAAAACAGGCTCACATCCTGTTCTGGTGTTAAATGGAAGCTTGATTCATCTTTATAAGCAAGCATATTCATGTTAATTCTCCACATTTAATGTATCGCCCCTCTTGGAGCAACTGAAGGTACGTTTTAAATTTTGCCAACATCCGTTTTTCTGTTTTTTCATCACGTTTTACATACCCTTGGCACATATAAGCACAATTTAGAATGGCAATAGGTAATCGCAATTGCACGCACCCATTACCCACCTGATGCCATTTCATTTTATAACCATTAGGGATGAGTTGATTATTCCATTTAGCCGGCGACCAAAATTTTCCATTATCAAATTTAGGATCATTCGGATAGTTGGACAATAACAACGCATCTGGCCTTAATTGTTTTTGATAATAATCTTCCGTAAATACATTGCCGCGCTTTAACTCAAGATAAGCATCAAGTGCCCACTGAGTGATAATAATTTTCAC
Organism: Legionellaceae bacterium; assembly: GCA_030157805.1. GTDB lineage: Bacteria > Pseudomonadota > Gammaproteobacteria > Legionellales > Legionellaceae > JAOAUB01. The sequence goes on along the minus strand of JAOAUB010000008.1, from coordinate 131 downwards.
ATAACCACCTTATTCTTTATCTGTTTAAATTATAGCGTATATAACATAAATAACATATATACCTTTATTGTTGACGATCAATCAAACAACATTATTCATCTGTTTAATTAAAAAATCGGTAATTTGCTGCA
>JAOAUB010000007.1 GCA_030157805.1 Legionellaceae bacterium | reverse complement strand
TGCAAAGTGCTTTAAACTTATTCAATGGTACCGAGAAGAGGACTCGAACCTCCACGGGGTTGCCCCCACTAGCACCTGAAGCTAGCGTGTCTACCAATTCCACCACCTCGGCATAGGCACACAAAATACTGGAGAATTCGGTGGTTGTCAATTCTATTAGCTTAGGTATTTGCATCAATGATCATTGATTTTATCGAACGGGGTGTCAACAGCTTGTTTGAGGCTGTTCCTCGAACTAAACCCCAGGACAATTTATTAAAACAAGTAAAGCTCATCGCTCATCGTGGGGCCCATGATCATCGACAAAAGATTTGGGAAAATACCGACGAAGCGTTTGAGCGAGCGCAGGCTTTAGGATGTTGGGGCATTGAATTTGATGTTCGTTCAACAGCCGATGGTGTTTTGGTGGTGCATCATGATCCCACGCTTGCGCGTTTATGGGGTCGTCCTGAAGCTATAAAAGACTTGGATTTTAAGGCATTGCATGCACTGGCGCCAGAAGTTCCTACGCTTGATGATGTGGTCTGTCGTTATGGCGGCAAATTGCATTTATTCATTGAGTTAAAGGTGCCGTTTGACAATGAACTCATGCTTTGTAAGATGTTAGATCTTTTATCGCCTATGAAGGATTATCATTTAATTAGTTTGGACGCTGGTTTGTTTAAGCGATTATCGTATTTTCCTCGTGAATCGTTGCTGTTGGTCCCGGAGATGACGAACGCGGGTTCTTTTTGTAAATTAAGTTTAAGCCAACATTACGGCGGTGTATTAGGACACTATTTTTTAATGAGCAATCGAAAAATAAAGCGCTTGCGAGAGGCTCATCAAGAGGTGGGAGTCGGTTTTGTTGATTCAAGATTTGGTTTGTATCGAGAGGTGAATCGTGGCATCGAATGGATTTTTACCAACCAAGCGGCACGTCTGAGCAAGGAGCTTTCAGGGGGAGTATAAAATACATACGCCCCCTTTTAATGTTTGCTAATCGTGTGGCGCAAGCATTTCCGCAGGCTTAACATAGGCATTAAATTCTTCTGGCGTCAAAAATCCCAAGTTGACTGCAGCTTCTTGCAGGGAAATATGCTCATGATGGGCCGTTTTAGCAATTTTGGCGGCTTTGTCATAACCAATGTGTTGATTTAATGCGGTGACTAACATCAAAGAATGATTCAGGTAATAATCGATTCGTTCACGATTAGCGCGAAGTCCTTCGACACAAAACTCTCTGAATGATCGAGCGCTATCAGCTAATAGATTCAACGAATTTAATACATTAAAAATAATCATGGGTTTGAACACATTTAATTCAAAATTGCCTTGACTATCAGCGATGGCAATACCCGTATCATTGCCTATCACTTGTGCACACACCATGGTCAGAGCTTCACATTGCGTGGGATTGACTTTGCCGGGCATGATCGAGGAGCCTGGTTCATTCTCAGGAAGCTCGAGTTCCGCCAAGCCGCAACGAGGACCTGAACCTAACCAACGAACGTCATTGGCGATTTTCATTAAAGCGCAGGCTAAGGTTTTCAGTGTGCTGTGTGCCATGACTAAGGGTTCGTGGCAGGCAAGAGCTGCAAATTTATTTTTAGCACTGATAAAAGGCAGTTGGGTTAATTGGGCAATGTGTTGAGCTGATTTTTCAGCAAATTGCGGGTGCGTGTTAAGACCTGTTCCTACGGCAGTGCCGCCTAAAGCTAATTCATAAAGTTCAGGAAGGACTTGTTCAATGCGTTCAATGCAAGCATCAAGCTGGGCAACGTAGCCAGAAAATTCTTGACCCAAGGTTAAGGGAACAGCATCTTGAAGGTGGGTGCGGCCTATTTTAATGATCTCGTTAAATTCATTCATTTTGACAGAAAAAGCATCGCGCAGGTCGCGTATGGCTGGGAGTAACTTTGTGGTCAATGCCAAAGCTGCTGCAATGTGCATTGCAGTAGGGAACGTGTCATTGGAGGATTGTGATTTATTGACATCATCATTGGGGTGGACCGGTTTTTTGCTTCCCAACACACCGCCTGCCATCTCGATGGCTCGGTTGGAAATGACTTCATTGGCATTCATATTCGATTGCGTGCCGCTGCCGGTTTGCCATACATGCAACGGGAAATGATCGTCTAACAGGCCACTTTCGACTTCTTCAGCAGCCTTAATAATAAGAGTCGCAGTCTCTGAACTAAGTTTTCCTAACTCAAGATTAGTTAATGCGGCAGCTTTTTTTAAGATGCCAAACGCATGCGTCACTTCACGAGGCATAATATCGTGACCGATGTTGAAATGATGAAGAGAGCGTTCGGTTTGCGCGCCCCAATAACGGTCGTTTTTAACGTTGATTTCACCCATGCTATCGGTTTCGATGCGGGTGTTGGTGTTGGTGTTGTTTATGGTCGTCATGGTGTCTCAGGCTTTTAGGTGAGTTAACAAGTACCGACGTTGCGTCAATTTGAGCAATTAAAAACGATACTAAGTTTGTTTAAATTATCGGCTAATAATACACCCAATTCAACGAAGGGTCGACATGCTCTGGCGTTTTCGTTTTTCATTGTGCAAAAAAATAGAATCTTGTTAAGATATTCCTCGCTAAGAATAATAAAAATTGAGTAAAAGCTAAGGAATAAGCACGATGTCACTGACGCAAAGACAGGCTTGGAAAAAACTTGAAGACCATGCCAAAATCACAACAACTTTAATAAATCCTCTGATTGAAAATCGAGTTATATCAACAGACAACATCACCCTTGATTACAGCACTCAACGCTTAGATGATACGGCGCTGGCACTTCTTTATGAGCTGGCTGAGGAGTGTCGTTTAAGTGAAAAAATGAGCGCCTTGATGGCAGGTCATCCTGTGAATCAGGGGGAGCAACGACCGGCTCTGCATACAGCACTTCGCGTGTTTTCCGAGGAGCCCATTTTGGTGAATGACACCGATGTGGTTCAAGGCGTTTTTGCGGTGCGTGAGCAAATGCGCGAAATTGCCCATCAGCTAAGAGAAGGTGAGTGGTTAGGCTTTTCAGGCCAACCTATAACGGACGTTGTGAACATTGGCATTGGCGGCTCTCAACTTGGGCCTCAATTTTGTCTTGACGCTCTGAGTGAGATCACAACAGATAGACTGCAATTTCATTTTATTTCGGGTATGGATAAGACTGCGTTTAGCAAGGGCACGGCGCATTTAAATCCTGAAACCACCTTGTTTATTGTGTCGTCAAAGTCGTTTACGACGCAAGAGACGCTTTGCAATGCGAGACAGGCATTAGCTTGGATTGGCCAGCCTTATCATCACGAAAAACATTTCATCGCGGTCACCGCTTATCCTGAAAGAGCGTTAGAATTCGGTATTCATCGGGTACTTCCCATCTGGGATTGGGTCGGTGGTCGTTATTCCGTTTGTTCGGCCATTAATTTAATCACGTGTATTGCCGTGGGTTTTGATCATTTTTGTGAGCTTCTTGCTGGAGCAAATCGCATGGATGAGCATTTTCGTCGTGCGGAATTTAGTCAAAATCTACCGGTTTTATTGGCTTTGCTGGGTATTTGGAATAATAATTTTTTAAAAATTCATACGCTTTTACTGTTGACATACGCGCAATCGCTGCAACTTTTTGCGCCTTACGTTCAGCAGTTGGATATGGAAAGCAATGGCAAATCCATCGATAACGAAGGGCGCCCTGTTCGCTACGCAACAGGGCCGCTAGTTTGGGGTGGTTTGGGCGATCAAGCTCAACATAGTTATTATCAATTGTTATGTCAGGGAACGCATCTCCTTGCTGCTGATTTAATTAGTGTGGACTTGTTTAAGCATGATGCGATTAATCAGTTGTGTTCGGCTCAAAAGGAAGTTTTAAGCAAAGGGGCGGTTGACGAAAACAACCCGAATCATTGTATTCCTGGTAATATTCCAATTAATCATCTTCAATTAGCGGATTGCTCTCCAGGAACGATAGGCTCTTTAATTACCTTGTATGAACATAAAGTCTTTGTGCAGGGGGTCATTTGGGATATTAATTCTTTTGATCAGCCTGGTGTTGAGAGCTCGAAAAAAATAATGAGAAAAATCATGGCGGCTGCAAATGCTGAAATGCACAGTTTAGCTTAAGGATTAAAATGCGAAGTGCTTCATATGATGATGTGATTATTGGTGCTGGAATTGTCGGTTTGACCGTCGCTCGTGAGCTAAAGGAACGCGCGCCTTCGGCTCGTATTGCTATTTTAGATAAAGAAAACACGGTAGGGGTGCATTTGCTTAGATGATTGTTGAACAGGCTGTTTAAAACTGATGGGTGGGGGATAAAACGCTATGAATAAGATTGTGTTGTTAGATCGTGATGGCATCATTAACTACGACTCACCATATTATATTAAATCTGTTGATGAATTTATTTTTATACCAGGAAGTGTTGACGCCATTGTTAAATTAACGGAGGCCGGTTACCGGATAGGTGTTGCAACGAATCAGTCGGGCGTATCTCGAGGTCTTTATGATGAGCAAACGCTTGCGGCCATTCATCATAAAATGTTGACCCAGGTTCGTGCGGTCGGCGGTAATATTGATGCCATTGAATATTGCCCGCATCGACCTGAGGAAGGCTGTCTTTATCGCAAACCTAATCCAGGGATGTTGCATGCGCTAGCTAGGCGCATGGAGTGTTCTTTGACAAATGTTCCTTTTGTGGGCGATAAACTTTCTGATGTTGAAGCCGCGAAAGCCGCGGGAGCAAAGCCTGTGATCGTTGTGTCTAGCGGTACAGATCAAACGAGTTTGCAATTATTACATCCTGAAGTTCCAATGTTTAATTCTTTGGCGGAGTACGTTGATAGTTTGTTGGCGAGTTAGTAGGCGCAAACACAGGGGGTAGCGATGAGAATAATCCGAATTTATCAAGCGGGAAATTACGGGGTGGACGACATCATTTCTTTGTCTGAATCGGCAGGACAGCATGTCGGCGTTGTTCTTCGTCGGCAGCCGGGTGAAAAACTCGTTTTATTTTCAGGGGATAATCGCGAATGGGATGTTGAAATTGTGACGGCCCACAAAAAGAAAGTTGCCGTGCGGGTTCTTGCTGAGCGCATCGTTAGCCGTGAATCGCCGCGGATCGTGCGTTTAGCACAAGCCATTTCTAAAGGTGAGAAAATGGAGTGGCTGGTGCAAAAGGCGGTTGAGCTTGGCGTGAGTGAAATTAATCCTTTGGTCACGCAATACGGCGCCTACAAATTCGACGAAGATCGTTTAACTAAAAAGCATCAACAGTGGCAAGCTATTGCCATTGCCGCATGCGAGCAATGCGGTCGCAATCAAGTGCCGTTGGTGACATTCCCCATGCCTCTTTTTCAATTTTTACAGCATAATTACGATGGCACGGCTTATGTGTTGGATCCTTACACGGGCAAATCTTGTCGTGAATATGATGAGCCCAAAGGCGATGTGACGCTTTTGATTGGCCCAGAGGGTGGGTTTAGTCCCGAGGAGCTCAACCACATTGTTACCGCGAAATTTTCGCCGTTAACCTTGGGCCCTCGTATTTTACGCATGGAAACAGCAGCAATTTGTGCTTTGAGTGTGGTGCAAGCAATGTGGGGTGATCTATAATGGGGGCTGTGTGAAATTTTTGTTAAAGATCAACCGATCCGAAACATTTAATCGTCAAGAGGAATACCGATGAGTGAACATGTAAAAGCGATAGCCGAAGCTAATTTTGAACAAGACGTTCTTAATTCTGGAAAGCCTGTGCTGATTGATTTTTGGGCCGAGTGGTGTGGTCCTTGCCGTGCTTTAGCGCCTATTTTTGCAGAAGTTGCCGCGACCTATCATCAGCAAGTTGTATTTGGTAAAGTGAATATTGATGAAAATCCACAAATTGCGTCGAAGTATGGCGTGATGAGTATTCCTACATTAATTCTATTTAAAAATGGACAAGTTGAAGCGGTTAAAATGGGCTTGTTGTCCAAGTCACAATTAAGTGCGTTTTTGGAAGGGCATTTATAAGAGCGATGTCGATCGCTATTTGTGGTTAGGCATATGCGCGGAGGATTTGATTGCTTCTTTCGCGCAAATTTGCCGTCATTTAGTCATCAGCAAACTCGTCGTCATGCCAAGCATGTTTAAAGTAACGAAGCACGGTATTAAAGGGTTCGTCTCGTGATCCTGTAATACTGGCTTTTAACGTATTGATGGTTCCATGACGTCCTTTGATTGGAACACGAAATTTAGGAATATGAGCTTCGCTGAGCAGGCCGCTGATCCAAACATCATCTTGTTTAATGCTATCACCGGTCAAGGTCATGATGGTTTTAAGGCGCTCAAGATCAAAGTATTCAGGTCGAATCAAGTAACCACCACAGCCTTGAATAATGGCAACTCTTGAGTCATGAGCCGTATGCTTATCCTTTAAGGGTAAGTCACGCGAGTCTAAATGACGTTTGATCTTATGTCCTGAGGTGCAAAATACGGCTCTTTGTTGCGTTTCTTGTGCAGCTTGTTGTAATCGGCTTAATAGATTGCGTGGATAAAGCATATCATCATCAACGACCAGTATTTGACAATCGTCTTGATAATGGCGCTCAATGGTTGGAATGAATTTGGAGGCTGGACCGTAATCTTTGTTTTGCCAAAAAATTGTTACCGCGCGCAATTCGGTTAACCACGTTGGGATTTGCCAAGGAATATCTTGTTTCAGTGGCTCGTTGGCAAGATTGAGTTCAATTCTGTCAGGCTTTTGTTGCAACAAGGTTATTAAGGTGGGTTTTAACCAGCGAATACGCGAAGGAACGGTGGTTAATGAAATGATCGTTTTATGTTGAGTTGGTGTAAAGTCCCATGATTGACTATTCTGACATTGATAATAATACGTCCGTATTAATTTAGATATTTTCATGTGATTAAGGCCTTTTATTCAATTTGGCCAATAATACGTTCTAATAGTTCGGGGGAATCAAAATGAATCACGATGGTTCCTTGTCCGGACTGATTTTGTTTAATGCGGACGGTCGTTTGAAGCGTTTGAGTTAAGCGCTTTGCCTCAGCGCGAAAAATTTTTTTATCCATCAGTTGCGTTGTATTAGGCTGATGGTTTGGTTCTTCGCGTTCTTTATCATTGAGGCGTTGGATGAGTTGTTCGGTTTCTCGAACAGAGAGCTTTTTGGCGACAATTAGATGTGCAATTTGAGCTTGTTTTTCAAGTGGTAAAGCAAGTAAGGCGCGGGCATGGCCCATATCCAATTCTTGATTGGATAGCAAGAACTTCACGTCAGGATTTAATGAGAGCAACCGTAAATAATTGCTGACCGCCGCGCGTGATTTACCCAAGAGATCAGCCACTTGTTGATGAGTTAAATTACATTCAGTGACCAAGCGTTGCATTGCATTAGCTTGATCTAAGGCACTTAAGTCTTCTCGTTGTAGATTTTCAATGAGGGCAATCGCCATGGCCGTTTCATTGTTAACTTGCTTGACCATCACCGGGATGTCAGTTAATCCAGCGAGTTGAGCTGCGCGCCAACGTCGTTCCCCTGCCAGAATTTCATAGTGTTCGGGGTCTAGTTTACGAACAACGAGAGGTTGTAAAATTCCTTGTTGTTTGATGGACGCGGCTAGTTCAGCGAGCAATGCTTCATTAAAATCACGGCGTGGCTGATATTGGCTCGGTTGCAGGCATTGAATTGCGAGATGGATAAAATGAGCGTCATTGATGTTGACATCGGCAAGCAAGGTTGATTGGCTTAATAAAGCAGAAAGATTGCGTCCAAGGGAGCTGCGTTGTTTAACGGTCATGCTTATCCTGTTTTAACTGGTTATGGTTTGTTTACTGACGACTTCGGCGGCAAGCACCATGTAGGCGGCAGCCCCTGCGGAATTCTTATCGTAGTGCATGGCGGGCATTCCATGGCTTGGAGCTTCGGCTAGGCGTACATTCCGGGGAACAACGGTACGATAAATTTTATTACCAAAGTGTTCCAGTAATTGTTTAGAAACATCGGAGCATAAACGATTGCGTGGATCATACATGGTGCGCAGCACCCCCTCGAGGCGTAAACGTGGGTTGACAGAGGCTTTCACTTGTTCAATCGTTGAAATGAGTGCGACTAATCCTTCCAAAGCAAAATACTCACATTGCATGGGAATAAGAACCGAATCGGAAGCAACTAAGGCGTTGATGGTGAGGGTGTTTAAGGCCGGTGGGCAATCGATAAAAATATAGTCGTAGGTGCTTTGGATGGGTTGTAGCGCTTTAAATAAAAAAGTTTCGCGGTGCTCCCGTTCCATTAAGCTGACCTCAGCAACCGTTAAATCACCGTTGCCAGGAATTAAATCATAGCCACACGCGGTGGTTAAACACGCTTGCACTGCCAAGCAATCATGAAGCAGCACATCATTGCAGGTATGAACCAACTCGTTTTTATCAACCCCTGATCCCATGGTTGCATTGCCTTGAGGATCTAAATCAATCAAAAGCACCTTGCGGTGAAGAGCCGCGATGGAAGCGGCCAAATTAATGCTCGTTGTTGTTTTGCCAACGCCACCTTTTTGATTTGTTATGGCGATTATCTTGGTCATTTTTATTCCTTTTGCGGATCTCCTTTCCTTTTTAGGGAGAGGGTTTGGTTTTTTTTATTGTTTTTTTATAATAACAGCACAGCGTTGACCATCAAGGCCTTCGACTTGGTACGGGTGAACCTCATAGGGAAAGCTTATTTGCGCTAATTCATCATTAGGATATTGTCCTTTCATGGCAAGCCAGATCCCATCGTCAGCAATTAAATGACGAGTCCATTGTATAAACTGATCCAGTGAACTAAAAGCCCGGCTTATCACTGTATCAAAAGAAAGGCTTTCGCGGTAGTTCTCAACACGACTCTGCACGACAGTGATCTGGGTTAGATTCAAGCTGCGCTTGACTTCATTGAGAAATCGAGTTTTTTTGCCATTGCTATCCAACAACACCATGTCAAGGCTTGGATTGGTTATGGCGAGAATGATGCCCGGTAATCCCGGGCCGGTACCGACATCAATGATGCGCTTGCCGTGTAAATAAGGGGCAATGGCTAAGCTATCGAGAATATGCCGTGTGACCATGAGGTGTAATTCACGCACGGCGGTGAGGTTGTAGGCTTGATTCCATTTTTCAAGTAAGAGTAAATACTGCAGCAAGCGCTCATGGTGTTGTTTTTCAAGATGAAGGTTTCTTAAGCCCTCATGCAGTAACTCGGCTGCCGTGTGTTCATCCTTCATCGCGCACAACCAGGCGTTGTTTTTTTAAATGAACTAACAAGAGCGATAATGCTGCGGGAGTCACACCTGAAATTCGGCTTGCCTGAGCCATCGTGCGTGGTTTAATCTGATTTAATTTTTGAATCACCTCGCTGGATAGGCCCCGAATTTGATGATAATCGACATTGTCGGCTAAGGCCATTTCTTCATGCTTTTGCAGACGTTCAATGTCTAATTTTTGTCGCTCAATATAGCCTGCATATTTACATTGAATTTCAATTTGTTCGGCGACGTCTTGTGGCAATGGTGGTAATGTTAAGTCAGCAATGCCTTGTAAATGTTGATAATGAATTTCAGGACGCTTTAAAAAGTCATCGGCGCGGCAGTCTTGTTGTAAAGGGTTTTCAATCAGGTGATGAAGTTGACGGTTATGTTCAACACGGATCCACGTTGAGTGCAATTGCGTTTGTGCTTGTTGAATGGCTTTTTCTTTGTTACTAAAAACGGACCAGCGGTGATCATCTACCAATCCAAGCTCACGGCCTTTGGCGGTTAATCGTAAATCGGCATTGTCTTCGCGTAACAGAAGGCGATATTCAGCACGCGATGTGAACATGCGATAAGGTTCTTGGGTACCGTGGGTGACTAAATCATCAATGAGGACGCCAATGTACGCTTCGTCGCGACGCGGGCACCATAAGGGTTTGTCGTTAATCAGTAGAGCTGCATTTAATCCAGCAATGATGCCTTGTGCCGCTGCTTCTTCATAGCCTGTGGTTCCATTGATTTGTCCGGCAAAGAAAAGGTTGGCGATGGGTTTGGTTTGTAAAAAGGAAGTCAGTCCGCGCGGATCGAAATAATCATATTCAATGGCATAGCCTGGGCGAGTGATGTGTGCATTTTCAAAGCCCTTGATGGTGCGGACAAATTCATTTTGCACTTCAAAGGGCAAGCTCGTTGAAATGCCGTTGGGATAAATTTCAAAACTGGTTAGGCCCTCGGGCTCGACAAAAATTTGATGCGATATTTTATCGGCAAAGCGCACTACTTTATCTTCAATGGACGGGCAATAGCGTGGGCCAACGCCTTCAATGATGCCCGCATACATGGGTGAGTCGTGTAAGTTGGCCCGAATAATGTCATGGGTTTGTTCCGTCGTATGCGTGATGTGGCAAGGCATTTGTTGCGGATGTAAATTGGTGCTTCCTAGATAAGAAAAAACAGGGACGGGATCATCACCTGCTTGCACCGTCATTTGCGAATAATCAAGGGAACGGCTGTCAATGCGTGGTGGTGTTCCTGTTTTAAGACGTCCTACGGGAAAGGCGAGTTCACGTAGGCGCGATGCAAGCGCAACAGCCGGGGGATCGCCAGCACGACCACCGGCATATTGACTGCGCCCAACATGAATTTTTCCAGCGAGAAACGTGCCGACCGTGAGGATAATCGCTTTCGCGCGTAAGATTAACCCCATTTGGGTAACAACGCCCGTCACGCGATCACCCTCGATCAAAATATCATCCACGGCTTGTTGAAATAAGGTCAGATTAGGTTCTGTTTGAAGTTTTAAACGAATGGCTTGTCGATAGAGCACTCGATCTGCTTGCGCGCGCGTTGCACGAACAGCGGGTCCTTTAGAGGCGTTAAGAATTCGAAATTGAATGCCGGCTTCATCGGCCGCCAAAGCCATGATGCCGCCAAGCGCATCAATTTCTTTGACCAAATGCCCTTTACCAATGCCGCCAATCGCAGGATTGCATGACATTTGTCCCAACATATCCATATTGTGAGTCAATAAAAGTGTGTCGGCGCCGAGACGGGCAGCCGCTAATGCAGCTTCAGTGCCTGCATGCCCGCCACCAACAACAATGATGTCATACTGTTTGTTTAAATTCATAAGAAAGATAAAATATTGTACAATTGAATGTCGCGATTATACGCGAGATTTAACCTATCGGCTAGGTTGTTGATGACGTCAGACTTAAAGTACTCGCCGTGGACGCTTCTGTTTTTTTCTAATTCAACTTTTGATGTCGCAAGGGATTTAACCTGTGTTGAAACTAAAAACGTCAGATTCCAGCGGCTTTATCCTCTGTCCAAGAATACCTAGCGTCTCCTGTTGAATGTCTTCACGTTGCATCACCCCTTGATGGCGACAAAGAAGATGCTGTTGAAGGCTGATTCTCTTTTGTCGCGGTGTCTCGTGAGTGTTCACTAAATAAGGCATAAGCATTTTTACCTGGTGAAGCAACGCTCTCTTGTGGGGGTATGGCCGTTGAACGCCTATAATCAGGTTCAATTGTAGCAAAGTCAGGCGCTGCTTCTGGTTTTGGTTCATATTTTTTCATGATTAGTTTAGAGATAACAATCACGGCTAACGCGGCGGCCAATATACCAATGCCGACTCCTGTTGGCAAAAAGACCAAACTTGCAAAAATCACGGCAGGGAGCAAAGCATCAATTAAGGTTGCGCGCATTAATTTTAATTTTTGATAGCTTACCATGCGTTCTTGGTTGCGATTATCCGCCTTTAATGATTGTAGTTCTAAAAACAAACACTGCCGCTGTTTTTCTTGTTGTTCGCGAGGGTAAATTTTATTTCTGTCCATGGGGGTATCGGGCGTTTTGATGCACTGCTCACTTGTTTCGTTGTTATCTTGTTCTTGAATATCAGCATTGATTTTATCAAATTCGGCTTGTAATGCGTTGATTTTATAGTTGTTTTCTTCAATGACGTGACGTATTTTGATGACTTCAAAATAACAAATTAAGGCCTGGTAAGTGACGGTTGCGATAAAACAAAAGATACCGCCGGCAAGTCCCATTGCCATGAGCGTTGATTGGGTCACTAACTCTGCCGCGGGTGGAAAAAATACACCGCCGATTAAACTAAATCCAGCCATTAATCCTACGGAATAGGACAAATCATGGAGTATGGTCCGGCGTGTCAATTTCCAGTTGGCTGTGTTTGTTTTGCGTAAATTTTCCAAAGTTTCGAGTTGTCTTTGTGCTTGGGCAAGTTGTTTTGCTTTGCTGGCATCAACTTCAGTTTGGATGTTTAATAATGCTCTTTCTTGCGCAAGCTGATTGTTTAAGTCGCCAATAGATCGAGTTAATGTCTCGATCTTTTCATTTAAACTTTGTTCACCTTGTTTAAATTTGTCTTTTTCTTCGAAGAAACGCCAACCTGTTAACAGCATATCGATAAGTAACAGGCCGATGATAAGTAGATTTCCTGCGTAAACCAGCGAGCTTGATCCAACCAATAAAACGAGACCAAGTAAGTTTACGGTCCCCCAGGCGGCATCGTTAAGCAGAGCAAATTTGCGTTGTTGCCACTGAGTTTTTGCACGCTCCCAGGCGGGCAAAGCTTTCTCTTGTTCACTCATCCAACCCCATTTTCCAGGCAAGCTGTGTTTTACAAAAAGAAAGAGATTCAGACCAAAACGAAAATAGTAAAGAGTCCAACTGAGGTGCCCTAAGGTGTTGGACGGTGTTTTTAAGTTAGATTGCGTACGTGTAGTATTAAAAAAATCTTGAGGGATTGTTTGGAGGACGGTTGACAATAAACCGCCGCTCCATACCCAATACAGGCGCCATTTGTTGAGGTCGGCTAAATTATTGGCAATAGTGCGCGTCTTGCTGTTGGGGACAACATTAAATTGTTTCGCCAACCAGCCCGCTAAGAGCACTCCTAAATACTTTATAGGGCTTGCTGCGGCATCGGTAACAGGTAAAGCTTCCACTGGCGGTGAGCCAGGGTCGTTTGCAGGTTGTCCGTTAAGTTGATGTTGGTAGCTTTTACAAAGGGCCACGGCCGCATCCAGTTCATGTTGGTGATAACGGCGACTATCCATCTCATGGATGAGTTGTTGGATGGTGAGCACTTGCTGTGTATGCTGCAACTGTTCGCGTAATTGTTCTTTTTTTTCATCATTCAAATAAGAGAACGTGGCAGGATTGATGCGTGCTAATTTTTTTTGATAATGGGCTAAGAATAGCGCATTGGAGTTTCTAAATTGGTTTAATTGAGTCGGCGTTAAATGGCGATCTTGGTGGTGGTTATTAATGTCAAGAAGGAGTTCGAGCTGTTCGACAAATGGACTCTGTTGTGTGCTTAGTATTGGCATACATTCCCCCTTGTGCTCTCATTATTTACATGCCCGAGGTTTTAAAAATAATAAACATTGTGTTCTAATTTATAGCACATAAAGGGTGTTTGTGCAATGTTTTTGAATAAAAAATGATTTAATAAAACATTTTTTGTGGCATGGTCTAAAATGATAAGAGAGGTATTACAGTGACAGATAAGATACTTTTTTAGTTGTTAGATAGGGATGGCTCGCGACATGATGGGGTTTTAGAGTATAACTTGTTGGTTGAATATGATGAGTCTTATAAAAAACTATATAAAAATTGTTTTTATGGCCACGTTGATGCCAACGATGGCATCGGCTGTGTCGCTCTTTGAGGATAATCCTCTTATTTCTTTTGTGGAGCGACTCCATTTAGCCTATTCAAAAAATCCAGTGGATAGCCGATGGCTTCCCGAATTGACGGGATTGCCTGATTCTCATCAAGTTGCTCTTCTGACGCAGCATATGATTGACATCATGATGAAAGAGCAAGACACGCAATGCACGTCGATTGATATGAATTTGAGAATGATGATTTTCCAACATTTTGTCATTTATCAACACATGCTCAATGCCCAACATGTTTATTTTAACCGACAAACAGCGCATCAATGGGCTCATGTGCTTGCGATGATTTTGAAAGAAAGCAGTGGCGATTCAACGAATATCACGGATATGTGCGGTTATTCGATATCAACCAACGATGCTCGAGCTAATTTGCAACAGTGGAAACAAATCTTACGTCTTTCGAGTCAAAGTCAAATCGAATTGAATTATCAAACAAACTTTGGTTTAACTCAAACGTCATCCGATCGATTGTTTGACGCGTTTCATTTAACCCAAAATCAGAAGCATGATACGGTTTTTTTAGAGGGGAAAGAGAATACCTTTACTTCTGAACAGCAACACTTAAATACGGCAATTGTTATTCGACGATTAATTTGGTTTTATCAAGGTTTTGCAGAAGGTCGGGTCTTTGAATCACAACGGCCTCTTTCTCAAGATGAAATTAATAATCCTGAGTTTTCGTCCAGGTATCATGACGGAATAGAGATGGCTCTTTTGTACTGTGGTACGCGTTTTATGTTTCGCGGAGTAGATCAAAATAGCCCGGGACAAGAGTCTTTGGATCTTAATAATGCGATGGCCTCCATTGCTTATTGTAAGATCGGGAATCAAAAAATAGGGTATGGTGAGAACGAGGTGGATGAACAGTGTTTTGCGGAGTGGGTGACGTTATGTCCTGCTTTGAATGTTGACATCGCGACATTGACGCCTCTCAGTTATTTTGCAACCCGAGGCGCAAAACCTGTATGTGAAGAAACGTTTAATCGCTTGATTAATACAAAGCCAAGTCATGAACAAGGAGGTAAGGGGTTGTTTTTGCATTTTTTTGATGGATTCAAAAAAGTAAAGTAGCGGTTTGGATTTTTGTCACGGCTCACGGCTTTGTTGCGTAACCCCTGGCAGTGTTTTCTTTCATAAAACTAAGGCAGATCGACGACTTTGAGGCATGCCTAAAATCGCCTATTTTGCAGGCCGTCATCTCGCGGTTACTCAAGTCATTGAGCCGACAAAACCTTCTCTATTTAGTTGGTGTAGAGCCAGAGTCAGGACTAATGTTTTCTTCGGGGTCCGCAGTAGCAGCTGATCTATTAATATCTGCTTGCTTCTGATATGTGGTTTTGAATTTTTTAAATTGATCAAGAGAGGATTCCACTTGTGGTATGTGCTGCTGAGGTGTTGCTTTAGATGTAAGCTCCTCTAAAAGCGCTTGTACTTTAATATTCATGCTACCAAGTGGTAATCTTTTTGTGATAGCCGCCTCATTTATATCTTTAAGTAACAAGATAATATCACTTTTCACCTGATATAAACTGTCTTCATCTTGTAGCAATGAAAGCTCTGATACCTTGGTTTTTAAGGTATGAAACTTTTTTTGTTCATCCTCAGAGAACTGAATAACTGTAAAGAACCCGGAGTTATTAATTTTACTTGAACTCTCAATTAATGATATTGCTTCAGCTTGCAGTTTTTCTAACTTTTTAAGTTGTATTCCCATTGCAAATCTATTTATTAAAGTAGGATCATCCGAACCATAATGTTCATCCACTGCTTTATTAGTGACAAACTCCAGCCGTTGGCATAATTCTAATTGATCACGTGTTAGTTGAGAGGGATTACTTCCCACCTCTGCAATATGACTACTCAAGCGAGATCGAACACCCATCAAGAGACTTGATTTTTCATCAAGATCATCAATTATTTTATAAGTTACACCATCATCTGTAGAAACTTCTAAAAAAGGTTTTGCAAACAATGAGATCTTTTCCGCTGTTAAGGGATTGTGATTACATCCGAGTGTAGTTAACTTAACAAGTTCCGCGCCAATCCATGTTAAACTTTTTTCTGCTTTTGCTTTTTGGTCATCAGTGGATGATTCATTATTAACCAACTTATTTTTATTTTCATACCATCGGATTAACTTATTGACTCGCCTCCGAATCTCGTCAGGAAATTTTTGGCCTGCGTCACCTGCCGCTATTTTATCACTGAGATCTATTTCATCACTTTTCCCATCTAGATGTTTTATCATCAGATGTTGTGCACCATTTTTATTGTATATATAGAGACCAGACTCCAGGTCATTCGCAGCAATATTTGTAGAGTAATCTAAACGTTGTATAATATCCCTATTACCTTTCTTGGCATCATCAAGCATCATTTTTCCATAATAATGCCGTCTACCTTCATCTTTCCATAGATTTTCTATACCACTAACGGGGAATGACAATTTATAAATTGGCTCGGTTTTCCCTTTAGGAGAGTTGAATTGAAAGAGTAGCTCATGTTTGCTCGCAACAGCATACTCAGACTTGGGATCCACATCAGAATAGTCAATATTCAATTTACTGAAAATTGAGTTTAATCCATCTGGAGCATTATCTTGATTCTCATTTATTAATTGTAATGATCTAAAAATATTTTGCATATCCTTTCGAGTCGCTTCATTCTTTCCTTGTGTGTTGAGAGCTTCATTCATTTTTTGCCTAACAGAATCAAATGCCTCTTCAACTAGTTGCTTATTATGGATGTCATCATATTTTTGTAATATGCTTTGTTTGAACTCATTAAAAATATACTGTTCTACTATTTCATTAGTTGAAAACTTATAGCTTTCTGTACCCTCTTGCCCAGTAAAAAAAAATCGTCCAGCAAAAACCGCAATTGTTTTTTTCAAGTCAAATTGTTTAGGATCATCTGCTGACTTTTGTTCTAATCTTTTTAAAAAGAATTCATCCAATGCTGTTTTTTCTAACTCTGAATCACGAATCATGTCTCCACTTTCAGAAATATAGACAATCGGCATTTCGTTAACGCGACTACCCATGCCATATAATTCATGTAATTTTCGATTAACCAAACAATCTAATTTTCTGTCATCAATGCTTACGCCTTGAAGGAGTCTTGCAGCTCCCATTCTATAAAAACTGGCTAGTTGTGTATTTCGGCTCTATCCGATCACCGAATACGGAAACATTCGATCACTGAA
>JAOAUB010000006.1 GCA_030157805.1 Legionellaceae bacterium | reverse complement strand
TGGGGAGTTACGATTTTTTACGATAAAGTATTGCGAGAATACTAAACCAAAAAAAAGTGTAACTAAGAGCATACAGCAAGGAGGCATTGGGTAACGAGGCCCAGCCAAACAAAGTCTCTGTGATGAATGACTTTAAATTTTGGTTCACATGATGGGGGCGTGATAAGGTTATCATCATTTGAACTTTCAAGAAAAAAACATGAAAAACGTAAATGGCAAGGGCATTAACGCCAAACAGTTCAAAAAACTTGGACCATTTTCCCCATTTTTTGATATCAATTAACCAATAGTTGCAGGCTAACAGTAAAAGAGCCAACCCTCCTGTCCATACGACGTAAGAGCTAGTCCAAAGTGCTTTATTCATAGGAAACCACAAACTCCAAACCCAACCAAGACCAAGCATTAAACTACCGAGCGTGATCATGGCTATGAATTTAGCGTGTTGTGTTGTGTTAGTGAGCAAGCTCATGCCGGTGAGACTTCCTATTAAGGTGGTCGCAAGTGCTGGTAGGGTGCTTAAAATACCCTCAGGATCGGAGGTTTTGATGTATAGATGATGAGGTCCCAATAACAACGTATCGATGTGCGCTGCAAAATTAGTTGTGGCGTTATCATCAGGACTTGAACATAAGATCATTAAGAGCCAATAGCCGACTAAGATCGTCACGGTAATCAGAGTTTGAATTGTTGCGCTTGTTGTTAGGAACAACCAAGCTGCAAAAAAATAACAAATGGCGATGCGCTGCAAGACGCCCATAATACGGATACTTGTCCAATCAAAATGATAAGGAAAGGCATTGAGCAATAGACCTATTAAAAAAATGAAGATTGTACGTTTTAGTATTTTGGGCAGAAGGGTGTGGGTCGATAAGCCTTGTGAGCGAGCTTTTGATAAATTAAAAACAGAAGCCACGCCGACAATGAATAGAAAAAAAGGAAAAACCAGATCAGCTAAGGTGCAACCATTCCAGGATGAATGTTCAAGCCAGGAGTAGGCGGTGTTGTTTCCAGGACTGTTGACGATGATCATTAAGGTTATCGTTAATCCACGAAAGACATCAAGGCTTTGCAGTCGTGTAACATTTGCTTGGAGTAATGTTGAATGTTTTATTAACATCGATCTCTATCATGTTATTGTTGCTATTGTAATCTAGTTATTGATTAAGCTAGCATGATTTTGGTTACATGCTCAATTTTACCTGCAATGAGTATATATTCTAGGAGAACGAATTTGAAAGCAAAAAAACGTCAATTACTTTCTGGATTTATGGCTTTTTTGGGATTTTTTGGAATTGTGACAAAACATCAATTAGCTCATGCAGAACATGATTTTTCAAATCATAGCGCAGCGCATCATGTGGGGGAGTGTTATGCAGGAGGCATTATATTTTATGTGAATAAAACGCCTAATGCTCCAAGGGGTGAGCGAGGCTTAGTGGTTGCAAGAGCTGATCTTGTTAATTCTTTTGCTTGGGATACTAATCCTTCAGGTCAAGATGTACCCAAGACCCAAGCGGGTCTTTTTGGCGGAAAATTTAATGAATCAACGATTTTATCGACGATGAGTGGATCGCGCGCTCAAGCTGTGTCTGCCGCACGTCGCTATACAGATGGCACTTATCATGATTGGTACCTTCCTGCACAACATGAGCTTTCGACCTTATATTTTCAAGCATTAGCTCGCGGTCCTAAGTTTTGGACAGCGTGTGGAGGGGTGGTTCCTTCGGCAGCGACTTATTGGAGTTCTACACAAGATGGGGCAATTAATGCCTGGGGGGTCTCTTTTGCTGGCGGTGTTGTCGTTGTTGCTCATAAAAATAATTCATTTTTAGTGCGACCTGTCCGGGCTTTTTAGGCGGGCGGATAAAATTTAATCTAAAAAATGGTTTAGGTTCAATTGATATTCCTTATAGGCGAGATAATAGATTGAGAAATTTTTTATATGCCAATCGTTGATTTGATACAAAAGCTTATTGCGGATAAGGAGGACGTTGATTCCTTGGGTGATTCTTGTTGTCGTCTTTATTATCAAGCTGAACATCAATCACTTGAAATTGAAAAAAATATTGGATTAAAGGGGATTGTTTCCTCGATACCAATTTATCCTTATCTTGTGCAGTTATTTTGTCAGGAGCTTCAAGGTGTTAATTTTTTGAATGAGGCTTCATGGATTAAAACTCGAGACAAGATTAAACAATGGCGTTTAGGAGGTCATGAAGATAGCCAAAGTCATGTTATTAAAGAAGCGTTATTGCTTGTTTTACATGATGTTTATATTAAGCAACAACGCGCTCACAATATCACGAACCTTGATCTTCTTGCTGTTTATCATACGACGGATTGGATTAATTATTCTCATGCTTGGGTTACTTTGCAAGAGACCCTCATGAGCTTAAACGCAGATCATGAGCTTAAACTTGCAGGACAACAATTTTTCGCTCAACTGGCGCTATCCAACGATGAGTCACAGACTACGATAGTGGCACTGACTTCAGTTTTAGCGGTTGTGACTCACGCGCTCAAGACGCAGAGTATGCAGAATGTTATCGATTGCATGCGCTATTATCAAACTCGTTTGGCCTTAGAGGACACCCTTGCTAAACAGCCTAAAAATCAAGCCATTCGAGTGTTTGGCAAAAGTATATTAGATCAAATTGTGCGTTTAAAAAGCTCACCACACTTCGCTCTGGCTAAGCTCGGCACGGTTCTTTCGATCATTGATACAACAATTAAGGATCAATCTTCTCATGTTCATCATGATGTGGTGAGTTTAATTCAATACTACCAAGCGTGGTTAGCGCTACAAGAAACGTTAAGTAAGTCACGCATTAATCAACGTCATAAGTTAATTGGTAACGCCATTCTGGAGCAAGTCGATAAGGTAAAAGTGTCTTCAAACTTGCCTTTAGATGACTTGATGGAGTCACTCGAGACGGTGAATGCTATTATTAATGTTCAAGTTAAAGTCAGCGATGACGTGGCTGATTGCCTTTATTACGAACAAGCACGGCTAAGATTGCAAGCAACGCTTGTCAATCCAAAAAATGACCCTTTATTGCGATCTCTAGGTGAAAAAGTGCTTGCAAAAACTGAACAGTTAAAAAAAGATCCTAAAAGAATGCTCTCTCTTTATGAACTGACTCAAGTGCTTGAATTAAGTCATCAAGCGATTGAAAAACCTAGCATGATTTATGTAAAAGCAGGTTTGAAGCAATGTTCAAAAATAGCGCCTCGTACTCATCAAACATTACATGACGCGCTGTTGGGATTGTTGGGCGTTGTTATTTTAATCGTCAGTGTAGCCACTGCGTTAGTTTCATTTGGTGTAGCGTCTCCTTTAAGCTTTCTTGGAATTACGATGGGTTTATCGCTTATTGCCCAAGTTGTTTCGATTGGAACAGGGGTTGTTGGAGTGGGCATGATCGGACGTAGTCTTTTTACTTTATTTAGGCCTAAATGTCTTCCTGAGCAATTGGAAGAAGACATGGCTCATTTGTTTCACACCGTAAAGCGTCAATGTCGTTGAATTAATCATTTGATGTTGTCAGAAGAATGGTTAGTCACGCACTCTTCCGTTGTCCTTGCATGCAGTTTTTCGATTAAATCACGTATATTTTCTGTTGCAGGATCAAGAATGAGACTAATTAATAGTAGCGTTTCACCTTCTTTGTCCATGGAATGTGACGAAATAGCATGGGTAAAGTCTTTAAGTTTACTCATAATCAATGATGGATTGAGAAGCGGTAGTTCTTTTAAAAAACTAATAAGCGATTTTTGAAAAAATGAGGTGCTAGTTCCTGTTCTTGTGCTTAGAGCATGGATTAACTGTTCAACGGGATTGTCATTAACCGGTGCGCTGAAAAACCCTGCCGAGGTGTTTAATGTACTTTCTTGTCGGTGTTCTTGTTCCAAAGCTTGTACAAGATGCTCCGGATTCATGGTGTTCGCATGAACAACAAGTATTTTTTTTAAAATGTTGGGTATGGTTTCTTGAATTAACATTAATGTTTTTCCATCAGCAGATTTTAAGATATTTCGCTCACAATGATTTTTTTTAAACTCGTAGGCTTGAGATTGATTTGCAAACCTAAGATTCAGAATAAATTGGCAGGGCTTTTTGGGGTTTGTGCCTAACCATACTTTAGAGCATCCTTCCTCTTCAAGGATTTTTTGGATGAATTGCGAAGGTTTTTCGGGGTGGTTTTTAGTTAATGATTGCACGGGTATTGTCCAGTCTTCATTGACGTGGTCGCTGTAGGAGCATAGATTCGTATAACGAAGTGCGTCTTGGTTTGAGGTCCTCAGTTTTTTATAGGCTTGTAAAGGATTTATAAGCATGATGTTTCGCCTTGTTCAGTTAAGTAGTTGTTACCTAATTCTAAGATGGTGATGCCGAGCATGTTTTCGCCTGCGCCTGCAGGTCCTGAGGCCCAATAGTTATCAAGATGGCTGATTTTAACAGGAATGATTTCGTCAATGGCACAATCCATCGCTAACTGTTTGAGTTGGGGGTGTTGGTCAAATTTCATTTTTAAGCTGTGCCGCATAAAATCCAGAAGATAAGGCTCGCCATTGGGCATCAGCCCTTGCTTAGGTGCTTTGATGTTGTGAAAGTTGGCATCGCAGAGCGCATCGAATTCTTTTTTATTGAGTCCAAAATAGAGTGTTGGATTATTTGCAATCAAATTTTTTATGAGTGTTTTGTAGTCACTCAAGGGAAGAAACTCATCTTTCGGTTTGTTTTTCGTGGTTTCAAGTTGGTGCAGTGTTTTAGTGAGCACGGGTTGGCGTGGATCGGTCGCTGTTAGTTTTAATTTTAAATGAATTAACTTTTGTCCATGAAAAGCATGTTCTGCTGAAGGCCAATTAAAGTGGAGGTGTTCTTCATGCACAACAATGGATTGTTTGACCGGATATTCCCAAGCGATGGTTGCATTCGCTAAAGGACCGTACGGCGCAACTTTGGGGTTGTTAAAAGGTGCGATTTTTGTGGTTCCAAGAAGAATATAAGGTCTGGACATAGGTGGCTCATTGTTAAAAAGTTAAAATTTAAAAGCTAGTTTGTCACGGATCATCCATTGCTCGGGGCAGTTAAGTCCTTCTTTAAGTTAAGTATAGAAGACAATTTTAAAAGGGGTGGATGAAATTAAAATTTTGTAATCGCCTTGAGTCCTTGACGAAGGATATAACCTTCCTTTAGTATAAAAAAATCAATATCTCCATCCTTAATGTTAAGAAGAAATGCCTATTACGTGATGTTTTTTATGAGTTTTTTTTGAAACATTGGATTAATCAACCGACTGGAAGACATAGAGTTATGATTCAATTGCAGCAGCTAATAAAACCAATGTGGAGCGTTGAGAAATGGTTAAATAGCTCTTGGTCGATTTTGAATGAAGCTGAAAAAAAAATTATTTCGCAGCGCGTTGATGAGATGTTTTATAACCCCATTCCTTTTCAACTTCAACACGACAAAATTTTGTATCTTCATTTGTTTTCATTGTTAACGCAGCTTGAGATTTTTGGTTTACAGGGATTGATAAAAACATTAAATAAATTACCGAAAGGGGATTTGCAACGTAAATTTCGGCAACAAATCATGGATGAAATTTTTCATGCTGTTGTTTTTGCTCGAATTACTTTCGAACTGGCCGCCCCTTACGCATTTCCACCGATACCTAGCGATGGGATAGAAAAGTTTTTATCTTTTCTGGTTGAAGAGCAAGATTTGAAAACATCGTTAGTTTTGATCAATTTGGTTGCGGAAGGTTGGATTGAAGAAATATTTGTTGCGATGCAAGAATACAACATTGCGCCACGTGTCTTTGATGTGGTGATTGCGGATGAAAGTCGACATTTGGAAGATTCTGCGTTGTATCTCGAAGGTGGATTGCCAGAAAAAGAGGGTTTAACAAAAAAACTAGCTGCTTTTGAGGCTGAGTTAATCACCATGATCTTTTCGCAACACACTTACGTGTTGACGTTGATTAATTTTCTTGGTGTGGAAGGAGCAAAGCGCCTCTTTAGTAATATTGATCAAAAGCACACACGCCTACTTAAGAAAATTGATGCTACAGTCAGTGATGATTGGCGTTTTTTCATGGATAACATTAGTTTGTTAGTTGAAAGCGTGTTTCATGATCAAGCTTCAGATAAGTTGGTTGAACAAACAGACACTCGTCGAATATTTGCAGCCTTATGGGATGAACCTAATCAACCCACGCAATCGTCATTATTTAGCATTGATATAACACCTGTTGGCTTTTTTGAAAAAAAATTCAAACCGGAGGTTTTGACCTGTCTTATGTTGCAAGCATTGAGTAAAGCCATGTCAGACCATCCAGTGCTTAAAAATTATATGTTGCATCATAAAATCTATAATCCCAAAGATTCCTTTGTTGGTCTTGCGGTTCTTTTACCCGGTTCTGATGATCATTTAAGCATGATTGAATTTAAAAATTGTCATACTATGCACGTATTAGAGTTGGCGAAGCATATTCAATACGATATTAAAAATATGGTTTTTTGTTATCAACGATCGCAACAATTAAAAAAAGATCATCCTTATCTTATGGATTCTTTTAATGAAACGTTTACCCCTCGTAGTGAAACTATTTTTAATGATCCCTTTTTTGCAAAACCAACCATCTCATTAAGTAACATTGGTCATTGGGGTTATGAAGTACCGATTTCTCCTTTATTCCCTAATGAAACGGTGAAGCTCACCTTAGGAAAAATTGAACGAAAACAAGTCTGGAATAACACGAGTAAAACGTTTGAAGTTCGGGATATTTTGCCTGTTGGAATTAGTGTTGATCACCGTGTTTTTGATGCTAACATCCCTGTTCCTAAAGTCATGCAAACTGCTTTTGATGATGTCTTTTTGGCAATGCAACAAAACCCGCTACCAACAGCACCTCTTAAATATTCCGTTGATCACAACGAGTTTGTTGAGCTAAGTAATAAGTTGGTGGAGTCTGATTTAGAGCTTGGCTTTGGTTGCTTGTTTGTTTCATCCCAAGTGTGGAAAAATCATAACGCGATAAAATTACTGATTCAAAAAGCGGATCAATACTTCAAAGAAGAGGCTTAAGCTATCGAGAAACTGCCTCATCACGCTCATTTTTTTCAAGACACAAGAAGGTGCTATGCAGCCTATTGGTTTTTACCATCACCATCTCGAGCAAGTGAGCCGCAGTTTTAGTTTTTGTATCATGCAGCTTGAGTCACCGGCTAAAGAGTGGATTGCCTTAAGTTATTTGTTATGTCGTATTGTGGACACTATTGAAGATTCGATTTGGCCGGATCAACAATCACAACATCAAGCGTTTCAAGAACTGAAATTATTTTTAGAGGTATCGCCTTCGGCAGAACAATTTGAAGCATGGCTCCATCGCTTTCCTACTCAAATTGTTTCTGCAGAACAACACCTTCTTGCTGATTTACCTTGGCTTCTTCGTGATAAAAAGGAACTTCCTTCTGAAATACAACAACAGTTATTTAACACAATGTCGCAGATGATGGCAGGTATGAGCTATTTTATGAAGCAATATCAAAAGCAAGGTCGACTGACATTGCCATCACTGACCACAACGAATCAATACTGTTTTTTTGTGGCAGGCATTGTGGGGGAGTTATTAACTCGGATTTACACTTACTTAATTCCTGAGTTCAAATGGACTGAACCTTTATTAATCCAATCGTTTCATTTTGGATTGTTTTTACAAAAAATAAACATTTTAAAAGATCAAGTCAGTGATGAATTGGCCGGGCGATGTTACATTGACTCAAGAGACAGTTTGCGAGATAGTCTTGTTGTTAATGCTCGAGTATCCCTGGATTACCTCAAATCCATCCCTATTATTTCTGGACGAACCTACCGTTTATTTTGCGCATGGTCATTATTCATTGGTCTTGCATCATTAAAATGGATTGATAAAAGCTGGAAGACCCAAAAATTTCACAAAATAGGCAGGCGAGAAACCGCTTTTCTCATGAGTCAGGTTAAACAAATGATTGATGATAATTACGCTTTAGAGCTTTTATTTCAACGTTATTTGCCATCTAATTCTTTCTTCTTAGAAACACAGCCACGGCATGGGACGGAGCATACGCTGCGACCAACTTGGTTTGTCGAGATTTACCCCTACGAGTTTTCTGAAAAAGACATTGCAGTGCTTGGAATTTGAGCTATTGAAGCAAGGTAGATCGTTTTTTTTGTGAGAAAAATGAGTATATGAATTAAGTTACAAGGATGATGTGGCGGAGAGACAGGGATTCGAACCCTGGGAAGGTTGCCCTTCAACGGTTTTCAAGACCGCCGCAATCGACCGCTCTGCCATCTCTCCGTGGGCAATCGTATCAAAACGGATATTCCAATGCAAATTATTTTTAACTTTTTAGGTGTTATTTATTTAACGTTTTTTTCTAAATTCATCTGTTCGCAAATTATTGCGAGATGGGTATAATAATGACCTTTAATTAAAGTTATTTCCCTCTTCTTTCACTAAGAGATAGAGTGCTGATTTGTGAGTAATGTATTATGAATCGATTGATCAATCGATGGTTGGTGTTAGGATTATTTCTTGGTTTAACGGCGTGTAAATCCTGGTGGGCGAAGAGTGAGGAAGACACTAATCCTTATAAAGGTTTATCTGAAAAGCAGTTGTATGATGAAGCAAAACATGCGCTTGCTAAAGATCAATACGCGAGTGCAATTAAACGATTCGAAGCAATGGAATCAATGTACCCCTTCAGTAATCATGCCGAACAATCACAGCTCGATTTAATTTATGCCTATTATAAAAATGATGATTTTGCTTCGGCATCAGCTACAGCGGAACATTTTACCCGTCTTTATCCGCGCTCCCAGCGCGTGGATTACGCTTACTACATGAAAGGGATGGCTAATTTTCAACAACCTCGTGGTGCTTTGGCCAATGTGATCCCCGTGGATGAATCATGGCGCGATCCTGGCACTGAAACGCAAGCCTATTCGGATTTTGCTTCATTAGTTCAAAAATTTCCAAATAGTCGTTATAAAGCGGACGCGCTGCAACGAATGATTTATTTACGTAATATCTTTGCAAAACGTGAATTGAATACGGCGAATTATTATTTTGAGCGAAAAATGTACGTTGCGGCAGCTGAGCGAGCCAGTGGACTAGTTAAAGATTATTCGCAATCGCCTTCAGTTCAGCAAGCACTTGTTATTTTATATAAGGCGAACCAGGCTCTTGGCTTAACAGAAGCCGCGCATGACGCTCAAGTTGTTTATGAGGCGACTTATCCTAATCAAGCGTTGGCTTTAGGTATAGCTGAAAATCACTAGTGTCATTTTAACAACAGACTCTAGCTATGAGGCAAGGTTCAGTGCGTAAAGTGAGTTAAATTCAAAACAGGAATTAATCACTTTACGTTGCTATCAAATATAAGTCTTGGCTTGAAGACAGTGTGACGTTGTAACAATGTTAACGTTTACCAATAAAAATTAACAGCGACGACGCCCGTGCTAAATGCGGAAGTATCTCGGCCTGCTAAAATCCACCAGTAGCCGCCGATGATGCCAACATGTTCATTAAAATTATATTCAAGAGCAGGGGCTAGAGTAATTTGATCAACTTCGAGTTGACCTACGTTAGGAACATTGCCAAAAGGATCCATGCCCGCGTTTCCTTGAAATGTAGTGCGGCTACGATTGGCAAAATAACCCTCGATAACGCCAACCCAGTGTTGGGTTAGGGTGAGTTCTGCCGCAATATCAGCACTGATTTGATCGCCTGGGTTGATTTTTCCTGTCGTGGTGTCAGTGCCTCCAAAAATAGTACCGCCATTGACGTTAAGTGAAGCAGCGTAGATGTAGGATATGCTGAGACGAGTCCGTAAATAATGAAGGTCAGTTAATGGTAATAAATGTTGGAAATTTAAAGCTATACCGGTTTGATAACTACCCAAACCACTGGCGTCAGTACCGTTATTGAGAGGGCTCAATGAGCCAAATTTTCCAGAAGGAATTACCTCTTGGAGGGTCACACGTAAGTTTGGGATCCAAAGAGAATCTTTTTGTTCGATAGCCTGATAGCCGACTGTGAAAATCGTGTCGCCCACATGTTGATAGGAGGCACCTAGGGCTCGATTGTATTGGTAGGGCATCGTAAATTGCGCGTCGATTTTGTCGGTGAAGCCGTGGGTGAAAATAATATCAAGCGTTTCATTTTTAAAAACAGGGGTATGCACGTAGTTCCAACTGTTGTTAAAAGCTCCTTGACTTGTGGTGGCGAAAACATAGGGTTCAAAAACACTATGTCCTGCTGGAACGGTATGACCTGAGGGAGCAAGAAGAGGACCTGTAAACCAAGGTGCGGCATAGGTTGCGTAGGTATACACTAGTGTAGATAACAAAATAAATACGTTGGCTAACCTAAGTTGCATGGTCGTTTTTATTCCTAATCGTTTGAATATCCTGTAGAGTAACCTACTTTTTGGGTTGAGAAAATATGACGCCAACGATCACCTTACATCAAGACAAAGAGAAAACGCTTTTGCGTGGACATCCTTGGGTTTTTCCAAAAGCGATTAGTCGTTCAACGGGGGTATTACTTACGGGTGAATTGGTAGAGCTTCTTGATGCGAATGGTCAGTATTTAGCAACAGGGGTTTATAATGAGCACTCGCTTTATCGTGTTCGGGTTCTTTTACAAGCTTGGGAAAAGGGCGTGGATCTTACGTTGCCTTGCATCGTTAAGCATCGTTTTCAACAAGCGATTAATTTGCGGCGAGCTTTAAACCTTCCTTGTCTTCAAACGAATGTGTTTCGTATGGTGAATAGTGAAGCTGATGGTTTATCGGGTTTAACCATTGATTGTTTTGATACGCATTATGTTGTTTCGAGTACTGCTTTTTGGGTTGAAGCGCATAAAAAAATGATTATAGCCTGTCTTGAAGAACTTTTGGGTGAGGTTAAGATCATTTGGATCCCTCAGGTGAAATCGTTAGCTCAAGACGGCTGGAAAAGTGAGAGTGAGGATTTGCCTTCAGTCGACGTGATTGATGTTCAAGAGGGTGGAATTACCTACCGTGTTGACTTCTCTCTTGTTCAAAAAACAGGGTTGTACATTGATCAGCGTGAAAATCATGAGCGTATTGCTTCGCTGGCGTCAGGAAAAAGAGTTCTTGATTTGTACACCTATACGGGTGGTTTTGCTTTGCATGCTGCAAAAGCGGGTGCGACGCATGTGACGGCGGTTGATAGTTCAAAAATCGCAATTGACTTGGCTCAGGTGAATGCTACCTTAAATAAGGTCAATAACATTGATTTTATTGTTGCAGATAGTCGTCATTATTTGCAACAAGCAGCGGATTATGATGTCATCATTCTTGATCCTCCTAAGTTAGTTCCTTCAAAACGCCATCTTGAGCAAGCTAAAAATTATTATCGATTTTTGCATCGAGAAATATTTAAAAACATGCGATCCGGCAGTTTATTGATGACGTGTAATTGTTCTTCGGCCTTATCAACGATAGAATTCGTTAACTTGGTGACAAGCCAAGCGACGCCAGTGGGCAAACAAGTTCGTATCGTGGGTGTTTATGGGCCTGCGTCTTGTCATCCTATGTTGCCTGGTTTTCCGGAAGGAAATTATTTGACTGCAGTGTTACTGGCTGTTGTTTAGAGGCTGATGTTTTGGTCTATGATCAATCGCTATCAATTAAAAATATGTTTTTACGGAGGGAAGCATGCTATTAAATCAAGACGATTCTTGTTTAGTGTTAATTGATGTTCAAGATAAGCTAACTCCCCATGTTCAAAATTCTAAAAATTTAATTGCCCGTTGTGAGTGGATGTTACGATTGGCGACAGAGCTTGATGTACCCAAAGTGCTTAGCGAACAATACCCTTCAGGTTTGGGCCATACGGTTGAACCGCTTCGTTGTTTTGGTAAAGCCATGGATAAAGTTTATTTCTCTTGTTGGCGTGATGCCGCTTTTGCAAAACATGTGCAAGAACTTAAAAAAACGCAGATCGTGTTAATGGGTATTGAAACCCATGTTTGTGTGTTGCAAACAGCGCTTGATCTTAGTGAGGCAGGTTATCAGGTGTTCGTTGTGGTCGATGCGGTGAGTAGTCGCGATGAGCGTGATCATCATTATGGTCTTAAACGAATCAAACAATCGGGTGGCTTTTTAGTGACATCAGAAATGGTGTTTTTTGAGTGGATTAAGAAAGCAGGGACATCGGAGTTTAAGGCATTGAGCAAAGCTTATTTGCAAGGTTAGAACAACGTTTTTAAGGGAGAAACGAAATAAAATGAAACTCGAAAATCAAGTTGTCGTCATTACAGGTGGGGCTTCGGGCATGGGCCAGGCATGTGCCAAACTATTTGTAGAACAAGGAGCTCGTGTTGTTATTTGGGATCGTCTATTGGCAGTTGATTTAGTGCTTGCGAATTATGCTGCGGCAATTCAGTGTGATGTGAGTTCAGACCCCGAGGTGGAAAAGGCGTTACAACAAACGATCGAACAAGTTGGCCTTCCGCGTGTTTGTATTAATTGCGCAGGTATTGCACCAGCTAAACGTATGGTGGGTAAAGAGGGTCCTATGCCTTTGGCGGATTTTCAAAAAGTGATTGCAGTTAACTTGATAGGTACGTTCAATGTGATGCGTGTAGTTGCGGCGGCGATGCTTGAATTAGAACCCGATACGACGAGCGGTGAGCGAGGCGTGATTATCAATACAGCGTCTGTTGCGGCTTTTGAAGGACAAATTGGGCAAATGGCTTACAGTGCGTCAAAAGGTGGCGTTGTGGCGATGACATTGCCTGCCGCAAGAGAATTAGCGCAGCATGCTATTCGTGTCAATACCATTGCTCCTGGACTCATTGCAACGCCGATGTTGCTTGCGATGCCGCAAGAGGTTCAAGACAGTTTAGCTGCGTCAGTGACGTTTCCTAAACGCCTTGGTAGACCTGATGAATTTGCACGTTTAGCGCTTCATATTATTGAGAATGAATTAATTAATGGGGAAGTCATTCGCTTAGATGGTGCATTGCGTATGCAAGCTAAATGAGGAAAGCTTTCAATTGAATAGAATGTTGTTAATATCATGAAAAGCGCGTTCATCGTTGTTATGAGGAGTTTGTTTTGGTGTTTAACTCGAATCGATATTTAAAAGGATTGCTCAATCCAGTGACGGTCTTGGCGATATTGACACTGATTATCGTATCTTATTGGTTTGTTGATAAGGCTTTAGTGGCGTGGCTTTATCCTTTTCATTTCCGTGAGAGTTGCCCATGGTTGACGTGGGTGACTTATTTAGGTAATTCGGGTGCCAATTTAACGTTGTTTTTTATGGTGGCTGTCTTTTTTCGTTATGTTAGTAAAAATCCCTTATGGGAGCAGCGGGCATGGTTTATTTGGCTTTGTATCGCTTTATCTAATATCGTCTGTGGTTGTTTGAAAGTGATTCTTGGTCGTGCTAGGCCAGATTTGTGGTTGCAATCTCAGGAATATGGTTTTAGTTACTTGCACATGGACGCGTTGCATATGTCATTTCCATCAGGCCATACCACAACGATTATGAGTCTTGCTTTTGGACTTTCGGTGATATTTCCTCGTTTTTGGATGTTATTTGTGTCAGGGGGGCTGTTGGTTGCTCTATCGCGCGTGTTTTTGTTGCAGCATTATTTGAGTGATGTTGTTGCTGCAATCTATTTGACGTTGTTGGTGGTTGTAAGTTTAGTCGGTGTGTTGCGTAAAATAAAATGCTTACCTAAGGTTTGTTAAAAAGACACGTTAGAAAATTAATGCATTGTCGTTCATGGGTCGTCGAAGCACTTGAACTTCATATCCTTTATCTGGCAAGATTCGTGCTACTGTCAACAGCAGGTGTTAAATAATGAAAATTTTAGTTGCTGTAAAACGTGTGATTGATCCTTATGTGAAAATTCGCATTAAATCGGATGAAACAAGTGTTGAGACACAACATGTGAAAATGGCCATGAATCCTTTTGATGAAATTGCTATTGAAGCAGCATTGCGTATTAAAGAAGCGGGACATGCGACAGAAGTCGTTGCTGTTTCAATTGGTGATGATGCGTGTCAGGAAACGTTACGTCATGCTTTAGCATTAGGCGCTGATAGCGCTATTTTTATTCGAACTGAAGCGAGTCATTGCAGTCTTCATATTGCCAAAATTTTAAAACAGTTGGTGCAGGACGAAAAACCCTCGTTAGTGTTGATGGGGAAGCAATCTATTGATGGGGATAATAATCAAACTCCGCAAATGTTGGCGTCACTATTAGATTGGCCGCAGGTGACTTATGCTTCGGCACTTGTTGTTGAAGATGATTCTGTGACTGTAACGCGTGAAATTGACGGTGGACTAGAAACGTTAGCGGTCAGTTTACCCGCGGTGATTAGCACGGATTTGCGTTTAAATGAGCCTCGTTATGCAAGCTTACCTAATATTATGAAGGCAAAACAAAAACCACTGGAGATTCGTGATCTTGGTTCTTTAAATCTTGATCTGAAGGATCATCTTCGTGTGCTTAGTGTTAAAGCACCATCACCGCGCTTGGGTGGGATCAAAGTACAATCAGTTCAAGAGTTGGTTGATAAATTGCGTTTTGAGGCCAAGGTTATTTAAAGGGGTAGTATTATAATGAGCACATTAATTCTTGTTGAGCATGACAATCAAAATCTACATCCTGTCACGTTAAATACTTTAAGTGCAGCAAAACATTTTGCGGGCCCAGTTCATCTGCTTGTGGTTGGGTATCAATGCCAGTGCGTTGCAGAACAGTGTGCTCGAGTAGAAGGCGTGAGTTTGGTTTATGTTGTGGATAATCCAGCGTATGAGCATGTGTTAGCAGAGCAATTAACACCGCTGGTTCTAGAAATTGCTTCGGCTTATCAGGTTATTTTAGCGCCAGCGACCACCTTTGGAAAAAATAGTTTGCCGAGAGTGGCCGCTCAATTGGATGTAGCGCAAATCTCGGATGTGACAGCAATTATTGATGAAAATACATTTGAACATCCTATTTATGCGGGTAATGCGATACAGCGAGTACAAAGTTTAGATTCAGTGATACTGTTGACTATTCGCACGACCGCCTTTGATCCAGTTGTGGGCACACAATCGCCTTGTGCGATAAAGGCGATGGTGGTGAAGCCTATGGGATGTAAAACACAATTTGTTTCGCATCAATTGAATCAATCAACACGGCCAGACCTTGGTGGGGCTAAGATTATTGTCTCTGGAGGTCGGGGTTTGCAAAGCGCTGATAAGTTTAAGTTGATTGATGAGCTTGCTGATGTTTTAGGGGGGGCTGTTGGTGCCTCTCGTGCTGCAGTGGATGCAGGCTTTGTTCCTAATGATTACCAAGTGGGTCAGACAGGTAAGGTGGTCGCACCGGATCTTTATGTTGCTGTTGGTATCTCAGGCGCTATTCAGCATTTGGCAGGAATGAAGGACTCTAAGGTGATTGTTGCCATTAACAAGGATGAAGATGCTCCGATTTTCCAAATTGCAACCTATGGTTTGGTCGGAGATTTGTTTGAGGTGATTCCGGAATTAACCCGGTTGCTTAAGTCCTAATAAATTAACTTAGTAAGGAATAGATTATGATCGTTGGTATACCCAAAGAAATTAAACCCCAAGAAAACCGTGTTGGTATGGTGCCTGCGGGCGTCAAAGAAATTGTACGCGCGGGTAGTCAGGTGATTGTTGAGAAGGATGCGGGGATTGGAATTGGAATTACCGATGAACAATATCGACAGGCAGGAGCCACGATAATTTCTACTGCTGAAGAATTGTTTGAGCGTGCAGAATTAATTATTAAAGTGAAAGAGCCGCAGCCGGTGGAGTGCAAGCGTTTAAAGCCAGGACAGACTATTTTCACTTATTTACATTTAGCTCCGGATCCAGAGCAAACTAAATTGTTGGTGGAGTCAGGTGTTACAGCAATTGCGTATGAGACCGTGACTGAAAAAGACGGTGGACTGCCGCTGTTAACGCCAATGTCTCAGGTTGCCGGGCGCATGTCCATTCAGGCGGGTGCTCATTGTCTTGAAATGGCGCAAGGCGGTAGCGGTGTTTTATTAGGCGGTGTTCCTGGTGTAGCTCCTGCGCATGTGGTTGTTATTGGTGGCGGCGTGGTTGGATCGAATGCCATTCGTATGGCTATTGGTATGGAATCACGCGTGACAGTGCTTGATAAATCATTGACTCGTCTATGTCAGCTTGATGCGCAGTTTGGTGCCAAACTAAACACAATTTATGCTACGGCTGAAGCACTTGAACATTACGTTACTTCCGCTGATTTAGTGATTGGTGCAGTGTTAGTTCCTGGTGCAGCCGCGCCAAAATTGGTCACACGTGCTATGTTGCGCGCCATGCGTCCTGGATCGGTTGTTGCGGATGTGGCGATTGATCAAGGCGGTTGTTTTGAAACCAGTCGGCCAACAACGCATCATCAACCGACTTACGTTGAAGAAAATATTGTGCATTATTGTGTGGCTAATATGCCTGGTGCTGTGCCACGGACGTCAACGTTTGCTTTGAATAATGCAACGCTCCCCTTTGTGATAAATTTGGTCACTAAAGGCATTAAGGCTGCTTTATTGGATGATGAGCATTTATTACGAGGACTTAATATTCATCAAGGTATGGTAACTTACGAAGCAGTTGCTCGTGATTTGGGGTATCAGTACGTTGCTGCGGTTGATGCATTAGCGAATTGATTGTTGACTGTCTAGAGATTTAAAATTTATTTCCCCCTCGTTTGTGTAGTACAAGGGGGAGATAATATCTTAATGAACGTGGCTGGAACTACAGGTAAATCCATCAGATATAGTGTTCAGGCTGAACATAGCCAAATGACTTAAATAATGACATCTTTGGCGCAGGACTTCGTTTTCCAATAGTTAAGTGCGGTAAGACAAATTCGTCAAACTGCTCAACAGTCAATGAAACTGGTATCACTTGTCGGTATTGGCGCATGCCCATTTAGCTCTCGCAAAAAATAAAATTTTAGTCTATCCTCTGCGATTAATGAACACCAATACCAGCGTGGCTTTTAGAAAATTGACTTGAGGGAGTAAACTCACTTATCAATTCTTATCTTATTTTACAGAAAAGCCTTTATCTTTGTTTTCGTTTTCGTTTTCGGTTTCGTTTTTGTTTTTGTTTTTGTTTTTGTTTTTAATTTCTGTATTTTTATTACCATTAAAGCCATATTTATCTTTCTTTTCGTTTTCAATTTCCATATTACTATCAGCATTAAAAAGTCTCTTTATAAAAATAATAAACATTTGCAGTATGTTAGCTTTATTTTTTTCTAGCAATGAAAAAGCGTTATCTGCATCATTATTATTTTCAAATTTTTTGGTAATTTGAAGCTTATTAATGCATACCCTTTTTGGGGTAATATCAATTTCTAAATGCACGCCAAAACATTTTTCTTGCTCAAGGTTTATTATTGTACTGTCAGCAATAATTCTTACCTTTTTACCGTTTTTAACTTCAAGTTTTAATTTGAAACTATCATTACTTACGAGGTATTGATAATTGTGATTTAAAAATAATGCGTTTACAGCGCCTACAATACCATAGTGAATCCCAGCTCTGCTTTGAAGCAACAGGCTTAATATTTTTTGTTGAAAAATATCATCTTTAACTCCAGCATTTTTTAATTCGTCAATAAATATTTGAGTTGTTATTTGATTATTTTCACCTCGCTCTATCAGCTGAGGAAGCACTGCATAGGAGAGGCCGCGACTAATTTCGATTTCATCTTTTGTAGCGAACCCATTATCCTTTAACTCGCTCTTAAAATTCAACACTTGACCGCGTATTTCTTTAACAATTGCAAAAAAATTTGACTTGTTAGAAGAATAAACAAGATTAATTGATTTTTTACTCATAAAATTCACCATGTTTTATTTTTTTACAATAACCATACAGTACTATATTTTTATTAAGATAAAATTAAGTAGCTCCTTTATTTCACAACTCGTAACTCCCCAGCTACGTCATCCTGAGCGCGTCTTTTTGCGCGAAGGATCTCCC
>JAOAUB010000005.1 GCA_030157805.1 Legionellaceae bacterium | reverse complement strand
TCCTTCGCGCAAAAAAACGCGCTCAGGATGACGTAGCTGGGGAGTTACAAATAAACAAAGTTATACTTAATTTAAACTTTGATGCCCTCCGTGACGATCGATTGGTTTTAACTTTCAATCATGATGCTGAAATAAACCAGTTTCTAGAAAGACGACAAATTCCAGATGTTTTTCCAGATAATTTCAGAGTTGCACGTTGGCGCGGAAAACCAGCCTTTGTGCGTGATGGATTACAAGTTGAGTTGAATAGCTTGATTACTAGAAACCAGGAAAGAGTGATTATTTTTCCTTCTAATCATGGTGAATACCTTCCACATTGCAACACGAGCAAGCAATGCAACAGCTCATTCAGCAACACATTAATTAGAAGCACAGTGCATGAATCTCTTTCAACATTCACTGATAAGATGCAACGATGATAAAATCCTTAAAAAAACCCCGCATTAATCGAACTCGCGGGGTTTTTTCTAGAGAAAAATCAACACAACATCGGAAATGGTCATACGCCCTAAATCAGATTATTTATTTTCGGCAGCAGGTGCAGCAGACTCGGCAGCAGGTGCAGCAGACTCGGCAGCAGGCGCAGCAGACTCGGCAGCAGGCGCAGCAGACTCGGCAGCAGGTGCAGCAGGCTCAGCAGCAGGTGCAGCAGGCTCAGCAGGTGTTACTTGTTGCATTGTTTCTTGAGATTGTTGCGGCTCAGCTTTTTTAGGCGCATTTTGTCCACAAGCAGCAAGCAAAAGAGCCATTAAAGTACCACCAGCCAAAAGAGCTATACGATTCATTTTTTATTCTCCATTATTTTTATAATTTAAATACCCCAACGTATAGTCTAACAAAGATTCACTAGAAGTGAAGAAATTACGTAAAAAGAATCACACAGACCTTTCAAGCTATCAATTTATAGGAGGACAAACGACAATTTAGTGATTAAAATTCCTTATTTGTGAAAAACATTTTTTGGACCTTTTAAAGTACTATGACTTTTTCCCACACACCGATGATGCAACAGTACCTACGAATAAAAGCTGATTATCCTGATCTGTTATTGTTTTATCGAATGGGCGATTTTTATGAACTATTCTTTGACGATGCTAAACGCGTGGCTTCTCTTCTTAACATTACACTGACCCACCGAGGCCAATCTGCAGGAAAACCCATTGCCATGGCAGGTGTGCCTTATCATGCTGTTGATACTTACCTTGCCCGTCTTATCAAATTAGGAGAATCTGTTGCAATATGTGAACAAATTGGTGATCCAAGGACAAGCAAAGGGCCTGTTGAACGGCAAGTGGTCCGTGTTCTGACGCCAG
Organism: Legionellaceae bacterium; assembly: GCA_030157805.1. Classification (GTDB taxonomy): domain Bacteria; phylum Pseudomonadota; class Gammaproteobacteria; order Legionellales; family Legionellaceae; genus JAOAUB01. The sequence continues at coordinate 17,226 of JAOAUB010000005.1, read as the reverse complement.
GTACTATTACCGATGACATATTACTTGATGCTCACCATGACAATCTTTTGCTCGCAATTCATGAACAAGGAAAACAATATGGTCTCGCCTGGGTTGATCTAAGCGGTGGCCGTTTTCACCTCCTTAACGCGCTAGACATCAATGAATTACATGCAACACTGAATCGCTTGCACCCCGCAGAAGTTTTACTGCTTGACGGCTCTCCCTTAGTTGATGAATTAAATGAATACGCTTTAAAGGTAAGGCCTGCTTGGGAATTTGATCCCCATCATGCTAAACAATTACTTTGTGAACAATTTGCAGTAACTCACCTCGATGAACTTTGTAACAAACACTTTGACATAACGCATTCCGCTGCAGGCTGTTTGCTGAGCTACTTAAAAAATACGCAACGTCAAGCACTCCCTCATTTAAAACAAATTACGCTCGAAAATAATGACGATTTTTTGCAAATCGACGCTGCAACTCAACGTCATCTTGAATTATTTTGCAATTATCAAGGCGGGCATGAATATACCTTACTCGAGGTCATCGATCACACCCAAACTACCATGGGCAGTCGATTGATAAAACGCTGGCTGGGTAGACCATTAAGACAACACAAGCTTATTCAAAAAAGGCAACAGGTCGTCAGCGAGCTATTAAAATTACAGCAAGTCCATTCATTACAAGCTGAGTTACAACACATCGCAGATATTGAACGAATTAGTACCCGCATTGCCTTAAAATCGGCAAGACCGCGCGATTTAACTCAATTACGCGCAACATTGCTATTTATTCCGTTAATTCAAACGATGATTAGCACAAATCAAGCCCCCTTAACGCTACAATTACACGCGCAATTAACGCCACAACCTGAATTACTTGATTTATTGCAACGCGCTTTAGTTGAAAATCCCCCCTTATTAATCCGCGACGGTGGCGTCATTGCCGCAGGCTTTGATACCGAACTAGATGAGTTTCGTGCTTTAAGCGAACATGCTCATGACAAACTAAGTGAGCTAGAGAACCAAGAAAAAGCACGAACGGGACTTTCTTCCCTTAAGTTTGGTTACAATCGAGTGCAAGGATTTTATATTGAACTATCTCATGGCCAAGCTGACAAAGCCCCCAGCAATTACCAACGTCAACAAACATTAAAAAATGTTGAACGCTACAGTACGCCGGAATTAAAACTATTTGAGGAAAAAGTCTTATCCGCCGAAGTCAAAGCCTTAGCACGCGAAAAAGAGCTCTATGAAAATATATTGGACACTGCACTGTCCTATTTGCCACAACTACAAACATTAGCTGACGCTTTGGCAACCTTAGATGTTTTAAGTAATTTTGCCGAACGCGCGTTGACTTTAAATTGGTGTCTTCCTGAACTTAGCCATAACGAACACCTTGAAATTATACACGGCAAACATCCTGTCATTGACCAACTACTGCAAGAAAAATTCATTGCCAACGACCTTAAGTTGGATCAAGAACACTCCATTGTGCTGCTAACTGGCCCTAATATGGGTGGAAAATCAACTTACATGCGACAAAATGCATTGATTGTTCTTTTGGCCTACATGGGCAGTTATGTTCCCGCGCAATCGGCATCCCTGGGTCCTATTGATAAGCTCTTTACTCGCATTGGTGCCAATGATTCGCTTGCCTCAGGTCGTTCAACGTTTATGGTTGAAATGACCGAAACGGCCTTTATTTTACGGCAAGCCACAGCACGAAGTCTGATTTTAATTGATGAAATTGGCCGAGGAACGAGCACCAACGATGGCATGGCACTGGCCTACGCAACATGCGCCTTTATTGCAGAAAAAATTAAAGCCTATACCTTATTTTCAACACATTACTTTGAACTCACCGAACTACCCCAACAATTTCCATCCATTCGCAATCAGCACGTAAAAGCAACAGTCAATCAAGACAAAATTGTCTTTTTATATCAAGTTGAAGCGGGAGCTGCAAATCGTAGCTATGGACTTGAAGTAGCACGACTTGCGGGAATCCCCGACGAAATTTTAAACATGGCAACTTGTTATTTAAACCACATCGTCCCAACAACTAAGAAGGCGCTGATGCCGGAAAATCAAACAAAACAAGCATCTCCCTTAAACAACCAGTCCCCTGTTTTAGCCATGCTTGCTAAAATTAATCCGGACACTTTATCTGCCCGTGAAGCATTAGAGCTCATTTATCAATTTAAAGCGATGGAAGAAAAAAAAGAGGGTTCCGTCTAAAAAATACAAACCCAACATCACGGTGCTTTATTTTTTATTTTAGACTTAACGTCGTCTTCATCCGGATTAGAAGAAAAATTTTCAGCAGTTTCTCCGTATTCAATCAAATCAACCCAAACCTTTTCAGCAGAGATCAGCGAATTTTGTTTTTTCGTTTTATTTTCAACCAAAAAATCATTTGAAATAATTAACTTTAATTTTTGATTGTTTTTATTATCATTAAATTTAGATGTTATCATTTTCAGCACCTCACGATAACGTATTGATTGAATCATAACGACAGAAATTAAATTCATTTAAAAACACATGTGATATTTCCGATTCTTTAATCACCCTATCATAAATTTCCTGATTATTAATCACTAACTCCCCATCCTTCGTAAAATGAGCGTAAATTACTTGGTCATGATGATTGTTTTTAGTGACATCCAGCTTAGGATCAATCAAAACAATATTTTCGATAACCCCTTGATAATCTTCTTTAAACGCAATAACAATTTCTTTTAAATGTTTTTCCATCGATTTTAAATAAAGCCCTTCGGAGTCTTTTGATTTAACATCAATGAATTTTTTAGAATATGATCTCAACTTGTTTTCTAAATCATAAATAACCACTTTACCATTGTTCGAATCAACCGTATAAATTGGTTTTGTTGATGAAGAACCACGCTCTTCATGAATATACGTCATATCATGCACTTCAAGCTTTACTGAACTCTGCTGATTAGTTATTATCCATCGAATAATATCAGGACTTAATCGACCCACATCATGGAAACTTTGTACAATCGCAGCAGGCCATACAAGACGACCTGTTTTGTTGTAACGATCTAAACTGCCTTCCACAACCTTCGTCAGATTATTATGCGCCGTTAAATAACATTTCAAATTGCCACCACCCATGGTAGCAAACGCCATACGCTCAGGAGTGGGGATAATCATTTCCATAAAACAATGAGGCACCCTTTGATGGCTTTTAATACGTTGCAACAACGAGTCTGTCATAATATTACGAATAATAAGTGTTTCTTCACGTAATAAGGTACCGTGATATCGTTGATCTAAACCAAGATAAGTGGATTCGCCAACTGTCTTTAAAAGATGATGCCATTCATCAGGCTGTATTCGACAGGTTTCCGCTAAATTTAACCCTTTTTGAGTAATAAGGCGGGTCGTCAGCACGCCCTTTCCGGTCCCCGGCGCCCCGCATATCATGTAAGTTATTCGTTCTGAAGGCAATACCATGGGTATGGGTTGAATAACCCCTTGCTTGAATAAACGCTGATTATCGATCAACATCCCTAGTCTAATTTCATCAGCCAATTGTTTTTTAATAAGATAATCTTCACAAGCCATCATGAGCGGCGTGTCATGCAGTAAAGAACGTTCTGAAAAAGAAGCATGAGGATGATTTAAACGATACGACTTCATTAAAGCATTTAATCCCGCATCCGAGCTGCTGCCATGCTTTGCAAACTCGATAATATTTTGTTCCGCATGATCTCGACTTGTTTGTGATAATTGTTGTTTTTCTTGAATATCTTTCAACGATTGACTGATATAAAATTGATAACATTGAGTCACCGTACTATAAAAATGATCTACGCTTTCTGTACGAACATTGGCACATACAAACGCAATGGTATTGTATAATATTTTTCTCATGGGTGTGACGTAATAAACATGTCGTTGAATATTTTCGACACCATGCGCTTTAGTCATACGACGTAAGTCATCCAAGGATCGAGCAGCATGTTGAACCAGGGGATGAATCACAGGATCAAGATGGAGATGTCCTTCCAAAATAGACCTTAATCCAACATTAACATTGGGATGTTGATCAATTAAATACTTTAATCGATCTCCATCTAAATTCGCCACACAATTGGAATGTGGTTGATGAGACATGCGTGAAGAATACAATAATAAAGGCGATTGACGAAACAAGGTCAACGCATAACGATTATTTTTTAATAACGCACCCCATACGTTAGTCATATTTTACTCACCATTTATAAAAAATTATGCGAAAATGATGACACATGAATCTTAAAACAACATTAGCTGCATAAAAAAAATGACATCTATTCATCTACCATTACGCCTTAAACGCCTTCGAAAGACTGAGACCGTCCGATCTATGTTGCAAGAAACGAGACTCAGTGTGAACGAATTTATCTTACCCTTATTTATTCATCAAACGTTATCTGAAAAACGTCCGATTAAAACCATGCCAAATCATTATCAATTGCCTCTTACAAGCTTGGCTGCTGAAATTGAGGAAATAAGTCGCTTAGGGATCTTAGGCGTTATTTTGTTTGGAATTCCTGAATATAAAGATGCCACGGGCAGCGCCTCGCTGCATGATACCGGCGTCATACAGCAAGCCATCCAAATTATAAAAAAAACCAATCCTGACTTGCTTGTCATCACCGATGTTTGTCTTTGTGAATACACGGATCACGGTCACTGTGGTGTTCTTCAGCACAACAAAACCATCGATAACGATAAAACGCTCTCGTTACTCGCACAACAAGCCCTAAGCCATGCTCAAGCAGGTGCTGATTGGGTGGCGCCAAGCAGCATGACCGACGGTATGGTTCAAGCCATTCGCACAACGCTTGATAAAGCAGGTCATGGTGATACCGCTATTTTAAGTTATGCGGTGAAATACTGTTCTTGTTTATACAGCCCTTTTCGTGAAGCCGCTGAAGGCACTCCCCGATTTGGTAACCGCAAAACCTACCAAATGAACCCTGCAAATGGCAATGAAGCACTGCGTGAAGCAGCGCTTGATCTTGCTGAAGGTGCTGATCTGCTCATGGTCAAGCCAGCCCTATTTTATTTAGACATCATCTATCGCCTTAAACAACACTATCCAGAAATACCTCTTTGTGCCTATCAAGTCAGTGGCGAGTTTGCGATGATCAAAAATGCCGCACAACAGCATCTTATTGATGAAACAGCAGCCATGCTAGAAAGTCTACTCAGTATCAAACGCGCTGGTGCCAATATGATTATTTCTTATTTTACCAAAGATGTTGCGCTGTATTTGAACCATAATACATGATGGAGCCCTGTCTAACACGATGTGTCGTCTTATGCCCATGACCGCAACATCTTTACTCATACAACAATTTACCCATCAACTTCAGCAATGGTTTGTACGCTATGGCCGCAAAGATTTACCTTGGCAACACCCACGAACACCTTATCGAGTTTGGGTGGCTGAAATTATGTTACAACAAACCCAAGTCAAAACGGTCATCCCTTACTTTGAACGATTTATGACGCAATTCCCCACATTACACCATCTTGCCCATGCTTGCGAAGACGAAGTACTGGCGCTATGGTCAGGATTGGGTTATTACAGTCGTGCACGCCGATTGCATCAAACCGCACAAATAATAGAACATGACTATCAAGGTGTATGGCCTAATTCGGTAGAGTTACTCACAAGCCTTCCTGGTATTGGACGCTCAACAGCGGCAGCCATTGCATCTCAAGCCTTTAATCAACGAAGCGCAATTTTAGATGGCAATGTCAAGCGGGTCTTATGTCGTTATTTCATGATTGAAGGATTCCCCGAACAACATGCCATCAAGACCAAACTGTGGGAATTAGCTGATTCATGCATGCCCGACGAAGGATGTGCCGATTACACACAAGCCATCATGGATCTGGGGGCAACATGTTGCACCCATCGCAACCCACAATGCCAGACTTGCCCATTACAACAACACTGTCTTGCTCATCACCATCAACGTGTTCATGAATTTCCCTATAAAAAAATCAAAAAAAAAATACCCACCAAAACGCAGCAGTTTTTAATGATTTATGATGATCTCGAACGCATTTATCTTGAAAAAAATCCACCCGCCGGCATTTGGGGAAGTTTATGGTGCCTGCCTCGCATAGACATCAATGAAAATCCACAAAACTTCGTCAGCTCATGGCCTACACATGCCAATTCAAAAATAATTTGCAGTGAATTAATGCAATTCAAACATACTTTCAGTCATTTTCACTTGGATATTCACGTTGTTTTACTTGAAATTACCAGTGTTTCAACTGACATTAGCAGTGAGTTACCAGGGCAATGGTTTACACAAGATGAAATTAAACCGCTAGGCATACCCAAACCGGTTCAAACAATCATGGATACGTTTTTTAATCATCAAGGTTTAATCTCGTAAATTTTTTTGACGTGAATTGCCTCAAACCCAAATTTCATGACACAATCATAACCCATCATTCATTCTTGTCGGAATTCACCATGATCAATATGACTATCCTTATCGTAAGTTTTGTCGCATTATTATGGTCAGCAAACCATTTAGTCAAAGGTGCTTCTGGAGTTGCGGCGTATTATCACATCTCTCCACTTTTGGTCGGATTTACCCTGGTAGCGTTGGGAACGTCTGCCCCTGAAATTTTCATTGCCATTGACGCCTCGTTAACCGGGATCAATGACATCGGCATCGGCAATGCAATTGGCACCAATATTGCCAACATTGGTTTGATCTTAGGAATCACGGCCCTGATTAAACCTTTACGCATCCAACCCTCCTTATTACGCCGTGAATTTCCTCTTTTGTTTTTGGTGATGCTGTTTAGTTATTCACTCATGCTGGATGGCTATTTTAGCATTCTAGACAGCTGTCTTTTCCTTATTGCCTGCATTGGATTTATGACTTATTTGATGGTTAGCGTTAAACATACCTACGTCACTTCCAAAGTCACCTTACAATTTCAACAAAATTCGCTGCGTAAGCATTCTCGTCATTTTTATCTTATTTGCTTTATCATTGGTCTTATGACACTACCCTGCAGTGCCTATTTTCTGGTTAAATCAGCAACAGCTCTTGCTCATGGTTTAGGAGTCAGTGATTTAGTGATTGCTTTAACTATTATCGCTTTAGGCTCAAGCCTACCTGAACTCACCACATCCATTATTGCCATCAAAAAAGGCGCTGATGACATTGCCATCGGTAATATATTAGGAGCTAATATTTTTAATTTACTCGCGGTCATGATTGTTCCAGGTGTCATTCACCCTGGCGTCATCAGTGATGCTATTTTATGGCGAGACATGCCTTTTATGTTTGCCACAACCTTACTTCTATTTTGGTTTAATTTTCGCAGTAAAAGCACAAAACGAAGAATGGGTCGTAAACATGGCGCTTTACTTATTTTAATGTATTGTTGCTACATTGCGGCCCTCTTCATCAGTGCCACAAAATAATTGATACAGGGAAACATTCATGCCGAGATTTTTTTATGACTATCACTGAAAAAGAACTACAAAGGCTAAATCATTTAGCTTATCTTGACAGTTGCAACGACAATACTCACGCTCTCATGACCGAAATTAATGCCATTATTGATTTTGTGGAACAACTAAAAACGGTGGATACGACAGATGTCGCTCCCCTTTTTCATCCTCTTGGTCGTCATCAGATCCTGCGCCACGATGAAGTCACTGAAGGCGATTGTGCTACAGAGCTTGCTCAAATTGCGCCGCTTTTTGAAGATGGTCTTTATTGGGTGCCTAAAGTGATTGATGAGGACAATGAATCATGACGTCCCTTCACATGAAATCCATCAAAGAGTTAATTAACGCCTTAAAACAAAAAAAAATAAGCTCCGTTGAATTAGTGCAAGAGCAACTTTTGCAAATTAAACAACATCAGCATCTCAATGCCTTTATCATCAGCGATGCAGACTATGCTCTCCAGGAGGCTCAAAAAGCTGACATTCTCCTACAAAAAAACCTCGGAAATACGCTGACTGGCATTCCAATGGCTCATAAAGATATTTTCTGCACGTCGCATTTTGCAACCACGTGCGGCTCCAAAATGCTCGCTGAGTTTTACTCTCCCTACCAAGCCACCATTGTCGACAAATTACAAACTGCCGGCGCCATTACTCTGGGCAAAACAAACATGGATGAATTTGCCATGGGATCCGCCAATGAACACAGCTATTTTGGCCCTGTTAAAAATCCGTGGGACCTAACGCGCGTGCCTGGAGGATCTTCCGGGGGTTCTGCTGCCGCAGTTGCTGCAGGATTAATTCCTTTTGCAACGGGCTCAGACACCGGAGGATCCATTCGTCAACCCGCCGCATTCTGCGGCATCTCAGGTATAAAACCAAGCTACGGTCTTCTCTCTCGTTTTGGCATGGTGGCCTTTGCATCAAGCCTTGATCAGGCTGGTGCATTTGCTCAAAACGCTGAAGATTTAGCGCTTATTTTACAAATTATGGCAGGATTTGATCCTAAAGATTCAACATCGCTTAACCGGCCAGTACCTTATTACACCGCAACACTCAAGAAACCCATCAACAAATTGCGCCTAGGTTTACCGCGCTGTTTCTTAAGCGATCAAGTTGAACCAGGCATTCAAACAGCAATTCAAGAAGCCATTACCGTGTTGATCAACGACGGCGCAACCATCATTGATCTTGATTTTTCCTATCAACCCTATTGGGTGCCTTGCTATTATGTGATAGCTTGCGCGGAAGCCTCCTCCAATTTATCCCGCTACGATGGGATTCGATATGGCTATCGCAGCAAAAAACAAACCACCATCCGTGAGCTCATCACCGCCTCACGCACTGAAGCGTTTGGAGAAGAAGTCAAACGTCGTATTTTAACAGGTACTTACGTACTTTCAGCCGGCTATTTTGATGATTATTATTTACAGGCTTTAAAAATCAGACAACTCATCAAAGAAGAGTTTCAAACTGCATTCAAACAAGTGGATGTTATTTTAGGCCCAACAACGCCAACTTGCGCGTTTAAATTGGGTGAAAAAATTACCAATCCCGTCCAAAACTATCTCGCTGATGTTTTTACCGTCGCAGCTAATTTAACAGGGCTTCCTGCGCTATCGATTCCTGCTGGATTTTCACAAGGACTTCCTGTCGGGATGCAACTTATTGGCAATTATTTTACAGAAGACACGCTGCTCAATAGTGCACATAGATTTCAACAAATAACTCCCTGGCATCAACACGCTCCAAGCATGGAGAAACATAATGACCTATGAAACTGTTCTTGGTCTTGAGATTCACGCTCAACTCAAAACTAAATCGAAACTCTTTTCAGGATCTGCCACGCACTTCGGCGCAACCCCAAACTCACAAACATCTTTTATTGATGCAGGTCTTCCAGGAACCTTGCCCGTTCTCAATCGACAGGCTGTGATAATGGCTATTCAGTTTGGCTTGGCTATTGGTGCTCAAATTAATCCACGATCCATTTTTGCGCGTAAAAATTACTTCTACCCCGATTTACCCAAAGGCTATCAAATCAGCCAATATGAACACCCCCTTGTAGCTCATGGCAAACTCGACATTGAACTTCATCATGGCCAACTAAAAACCATTGCCATTGCTCGTGCACACCTTGAAGAAGATGCTGGAAAATCCATTCATGATAAACACTCTACGTACACAGGTATTGATTTAAACCGCGCAGGAACGCCTTTGCTTGAAATTGTCACGGAGCCTTGTCTTTATTCAAGCGAAGAAGCGATTTTGTACCTCAAAACCATACATCAATTAGTCAAATTTTTAGATATTTGCGATGGTAATATGCAAGAAGGATCGTTTCGATGTGATGTCAATATTTCCTTAAGACCGACCGGCTCAACCACTCTCGGCACGCGCACCGAACTTAAAAATTTAAATTCGTTTCGCTTTATTGAAAAAGCAATCGCTTATGAAGAAATGCGTCATGCGGACTTACTCTCCAGAGGTGAAAAAATCACGCAAGAAACCCGACTTTTTTGTCCCGATCGTGAAATTACCGTTTTAATGCGCAGCAAAGAATCTGAAAATGATTATCGCTATTTCCCCGATCCCGATCTAGCACCCATTAATATTGATGAAACCTTATTGCAAGAAGCACGAACAACCATGCCGGCCCTGCCGCAAACAATTAAAGAGACCCTAAAATCGACGACTCATTTAACCCAAGAAGATATTCAATTTCTTTTAAACAGCAAAGCGACCTACGATTACTTTATGCAAACCAAACAACACTGTCTGGCTGATGAAAAAATCATCATGAATTGGTTAAAAGGTTCTTACAGCCGAGCCTTGAATGAAAATCATCTTTCATTTGAAAATCCTCGTGTGAGCGCCATTGAATTGGCTGCCTTATTAAATGCTCTCCATGAGCAACGCATCTCAAACAGCATGGCCAAAGATCTCTTTCGAGAATTATGGGACACTCAAACCCCCATAGCCACCCTCTTAGCAAAGAACTCTTTTCAAAAACCTCATGATGATAACGTACTTATGGCGCTTATCGAATCGTTAATCCAAGGTTTTCCTGAACAAGTCAAAGAATACCACGCAGGTAAAACACAATTGCTTGGCTTTTTTGTAGGTAATATCATGAAAGAAGCACGAGGAAGAGCAAACCCTGAGCGTGTCAAGGACTTATTAAAAACGCATTTAGAACAAGACGCGAAAAACAAGTCATAAAACACCCTCACCTGCCGCACTTTGGCAAGTGAGGAGCGTCCAATCAATAAGGTTTAACAACAACCGTTGTGCCAACATCAATAAACTCTTGATTAAGCCACTGCGCAGCGCTTGGAAGCACCCGAATACAACCATGACTTGCATTATAATTAGGCACTTCATAAGCCGCATGAATCGAATACCCTTGATAAAAGTGCATGCAATAAGGCATTCGGGCACCGCCACCAGTTTCAATCGGATAAATGCTGGAGGTACATTCAGGTCCTTTTTTTGAGTAAACTTGATAAGTCCCTGTGACCGTATGGCATTGACGACCAATATCATCACAATAATCTTTTCCGCCTGAAGCACTGCCTGTTTTAACACGATTACCGTCGGCATCATAAGCTGCCCATGCCGTTGCTTTAGGATCAAATATAAAGACTTTTTTCCCCGTCGCCTGCCTTTTCTCAGGAAAGGACATGCTGCCTTTCATGTCAGATCGGTAATCCATCGTATAGTGTGTATAACCCGCATCATCAACAATCGGAACTGAACGATTAGTCGATGCGCATGATGCCGCTAACAAACATATTGGACCAACCATGATTAATTTTTTCATTTTAAATCCTCCTTGTTTTCTATTATATCGGGAGGATTTTGAATAAGTTTAGATCTTTTTATAAAAAAAAAGAACTCAATGTTTTAATTATTGTCTTTTTTGTGTTTTTTCTTCGGTAGATGGAAGCATCACTTGAATCGCTTTTTTAAGTTGCTCATCACTGCATTCAAAACAACCACCACGTGGTGGCATGGCGTGATAACCTTCTGAACTGTGCTTAAATAAGATCTCAAAACCTTGATTTAATCGAACCAGCCAATCTGCTTTTTCACCAGGCCTTGGTGCGCCTAAGTTAATCAATGGTCTTTGATCATGACAATTTGAACAAAAATGTTGTACTATTTGTTTTCCTTCATCAGGCTTACCTTGAATACTCGTCAAAAAATCTTGTGGATGATGCTTCACACTTTCGGTATGAGCCACAAACACACACAAAACACTCATCAAGAATAAATAAAATAGTCTAAGCAACATATCAGTCTCAAAAATTCATCTGCTGGAATTATATATTAGATAGCTACCACTGCAATTATTCGTTAAAATTAAACATTAAACTAACTTAAGTATTCAAACCTCATGCTTGAACTCAGCACCATTCAACAGATTTCCGTGTGGATCCTTCCCTTGCTTTTTGCAATTACAGTGCATGAAGCAGCTCACGCCTGGATGGCCTCACAATGTGGTGACACAACAGCCAAAGCCTTGGGACGTTTATCATTTAATCCCATCAAACACATTGATATCTTAGGAACAATTGTCATTCCTCTCACTGTTTTATTTCTCAGTCAATTCCACTTTGCGTTTGGCTGGGCTAAACCCGTTCCCATTAACGCCCTCTTTTTCAAAAATCCACGTCGTGACTTAATATTAGTAGCCATCGCAGGCCCTGCTGTGAATCTGATCATGGCAGTTATTTGGACTGTTGTTTTAAAATTTTCTTTTTATTGGAATCCCCAAACGTCAACAACTGCATTATTTCTTTTGCTCAGCGCACAAGCAGGAATGATTATTAATTTACTACTTGCGTTTTTAAACCTCATTCCTATTCCTCCTCTTGATGGCGGTCGCATTGCTATGGCCCTGTTACCGTACCGTTGGGCTTCTACATTACAAAAACTTGAACCTTTCGGTTTTTTTATACTGCTATTCTTGATGTTAAGCGGCGCCTTAGCTTTTTTATTAAATCCTCTTATTAATGGCGCCATGACAATTTTACAAATGTTATTTAATGTATGATCATTCCTATTCTTGCTGATGCATCACTACCTGGCCTCGAAGAAGCCTTTCCATTACCGTTTAAACTGACGCTGTATCATTCTACGACTCAACTACCGGCTCTTTTAAAAAAACAAGACATTTTACTTTGTCGCTCAACACTTCCTGTTAATCAAAACTTAATTGAGAATCATTCGCTAAAGATAGTGGCAACCGCCAGTAGCGGAAGCGATCACATTGATTCTGATTGTCTTTTTAAACATAACATTTCTCTTTTTGATGCTAAAGGATCCAATGCTACTTCAGTTGCTGACTATATTCTTTCTTGCATTGCTTATTTAAGAATAACTCATGGTTTTAATGGCCGTAAAACAGGAATCATTGGTGGCGGTGCCGTAGGAAGCGAAGTGGCCATGCGCCTACAATCTCTTGATTTTGAGATCATCATCTATGATCCACCAAGAGCAGAACGTGACCCTAATTTTAAAAGCGCATCCCTGTCTGAACTCGTTAAGTGTGAATTAATCTGTGTTCATGCTAATCGCCATAACACGCCTCCTTACCCTAGCATTAATTTACTGAGCGAAGCTTTTTTAAAACAATTACACCCCGGTACGGTGATTTTGAATGCTGCACGCGGTGGAATTATCAACGAAGAGGCCTTGCTGAGCTTAAATCAACCACTTATTTATTGCACGGATGTTTATACGAATGAACCCCGCATTAATCCAAAAATTGTGGAATTAGCAACACTGTGTACACCGCACATTGCAGGACATAGCATCGAAGCCAAAAAACGCGCTGTCACATTAATCAGTGAAAAACTACATGCCTATTATCACTTATCTTCGCCGTTGTTTTTAGAAAAGATAAAAGAACCTCAACCAACAATCACCTCACATGCTTCATGGGATCATGTTATTCTATCTTTATATAATCCTAAGCACGAAACCGAACAACTAAAAAAAGCTGCTGTCAACGCCATGGAATCAACGTTTCAGCGTATTCGTCAAGCACACCATTATCGGCATGATTTTAATTTGACATATCATTCCTGATACTCATAAAAAAGTTGCTTGATCTTCAACTTTGTTTCTTATGATATAGGCGCTTATTTTTGGACAAAAAAAAGGATTTAACTTAAAAAGTGCACGCAATAAAGCTATAGTGTATAATTAATGCACCAAAATAAATGCTTATATTTCAAACGGAGATACGCGATGGCTATTCCTCATGTTGTGGCTCTTTACCAGTGGCTACGTGGCAAATCAGACATTAGTATTCCAATACTAAACGACTATTTTGCACAGGAAGAGCTTGATGAAGTCATGGCTCAATCTAAATTTAATCACCATATTTTTGCAAGAATAGCGCGACTTAAAGCATTTGGCGAAAATCCCAACCCAAATGATTTAAAAACAGCCTGGTTTACTAATTCGGAAGATTATGACGGTTTAGCGGATTTCGTTAAGTTCATTCGAGGTCAAAACGAGCAGGCGCACCATAATCCTTTACAAGTAACACTGATCTATCTGCTTCAGAATCCAGAAACAGCAATTAATCCTTTGAATGCATTTAACATGCTGTTTTTGACTTGGCTTAATGTCTATCCTAAAGGGGCAATTGCCTGGTATGAAAATGATGATATTCAGAAGACATTGTTATCCACCCGTCAGGAAATACACCTTGCTCTTGGGAGAGAACTTACAAAGTATTTTCGGCAAGAAGCACATGTGTTGTTTGCGTCAGTGGCAAATCCCATCGGGTTAATTCCTTTATTCGCTGAGTATTACGATAATCCACAACGGTTAGCAACGTTCATCCTGTGTCTGCTTGAACAAGGCACAACACTTGCCAAGAGAAATGAAATAGCCGATAAAATCATCGAAAGTGGGCTTCTCCATGAGTTTTTGCTTACGCATGCTGGTTTTATGGATGATGTCAATAATCGAGTCAAACAATTCTATGATTTATTGAGTACTTATCTTGAAGCACAGCCCTTAGTAGCGACAGCAAAGGGTATCTCGCTTATGGACAAAAACGAAGCAAACAAAAGCTTTGAATTTTACTCCCTAGATGGCGCTGACCATTTTGAAGGATGCGGCTTGGTAACAATGCCTGAAGCCTCCAGCAAGGAAGAACTGCGTAAATTGGATAAAGCACAGTATATTCTGACCGATCAAGGCTTAATTTACTACAACAAGACAACTGATGAACTACAGACGATCGCACTTGATGGATCTCAATTAGCCAAGTTAGGTAGTCACTTTGCCGATGATAAGCAATTTACTAAAGAAAGTAAAATAAATAGCTTAACAGTACCGCAGATAAAACAAATAACCGCTATCACCCAGCATCTTCATCTTAAGCAATTAAAGATTATCCAACCAAGCCCCATCGTGTTTGATGCCGTGCCACAACCCGATGCTTTTAAACAGTTTTATAATTTATTTGGCCTGCGATTTTTATTGAATCTACTCGGGTTTTACGTCACCCGCCATAATACCGCCGCCAAACAAATGTTAGAGCGGCAGCTTAACAACTTATCAAGCGAGGTTGTATCGCAGCAAGAACTAGTGCAATTATTAAATGTATTAGCAAGAGAGAATAAGGAGCCATTGTTGCGCGCTGTGGCTGAATTGCTGCAAGATATCACAATCAATGCCTTAATTGAATGTAAAAATTTTGCCGTATTTCACTTGACTCCCTTTAAAGCAGGCTTGCTCAACAAACTCAATCCGACAGAAGTCGAACGTTATATTACAAACCTTGAGCCCAACGATAATCAATTTGACCATTTAATATTGTTAAGAACGATGTTGCTGCAACTTCACGATAAACACGGCGCAAAAAAAGTCACAGACTTGATTTTCGATAAAATTCTCAACGTGCTCATGAACAATCCTAACTTGAACGATGGCAACCTCATTCAAACCTTGCAGTCAGTCGCAAGGACTCCCCACTACAAAGATTTATTGCAACAACATACCGTGCCGCTTGCAAAGAAATTGAATAAATCAATTCAGGACGTCATTACCTCAGATGCAGGACTAACCTCCGACACGTTCCAGCACCTAAAAGACGCTTGGCGAGATTTAGACAGAAAACTGTCAATATTAAAAGAAATATCGCCGGATTTAGCAAGCGACTTATCTTATGATAAATACGAGTTTTATGTCAGCGTGATCGAAGCAGTACTTGCCCATCAAGGTGACCTCTTTGACCTGCAAGCCACCCTCAGCAATTTCTTTCCAGCGATTGAAGAACAAGAGCTGTTGTTACACTACCCTGAAGGTTCCGTCAGTGAGCATGAACGAACCCTGATTGAGCTCTTAGTGACTATTGAGAATGAGACGCTGTGGGTTCAAGCAATTCAAGCACTTGAGACCCAACCCATCAACCGTATGAATTGGGTAGAACAACAGTATAGTGGCCAAACCATTTTCGAATTAGCATCAAAACAGGGGAACAACTCGTTAATCCAATATTTGATCAAAGAAAATAAACTTAACCAAGCAGAAGTTAACCACTTATTAAGAACCGCTATTGCTGCAAAGCTTTGGGACAGAATAAAACACCTTATCTATCTAACCGGAGCTAATAAGCCTGATTTAGAATCAGTGAGTGAGGCCTTAGTCGTTGCAACCCAAGAAGGCCAACTAGCAGCGTTGTTAACTCCTGAGCCCTCAGCCTTACAAGAACAGGGACTTTTCCAAGGAAAACGACGAAAAATTGAACTTCCTGTCGACTCTGCCCAATTGCTCACCTTGTTGGCCGCACATGGTGAAGAAGATACCATCAAACAGCTTATTCAACTATCACCACCGGAATTCCTTGACTCTTTAGCCACTCGCGTCACCGTGACGGATTATTCCGGTCGCACGTTTACAAACATCTCGGCTTTTCAATTAATGAGCTGGGCGCTGGATTCACAGATGATAGTGACCGCGATGCTGGAGCCTTTGCAAAAAGCTTTTAATGAAGGTTATGCTGAAGCGGACAGGATCAGGCAAGAATTAGAACGACAAAGTCATGAAATACAAACAACAGGCGTCAATTACACCTTAAACGGCGAGGTAACTCCTCACGGCGAGCGTCATTTTGATTTCCAACCACTTATCAAATCCCTGCGTGACTATGGCCAACAATATGACAAATGGACTTCGGAGCAGTGTCAAGAGCATTGGTGTCATCAAGTCGGCATGTTGCAGCGCCTAGTACCTGCTCATGTTGCTCAACACTATTGCGAAGAAAAACCATTTCGGAACACAACACTGTTGAGGTCGCTTCGCTTCCGTAATTTGACATCCAAGGCGGATGATATCTTTGAATCTTGGTTTCCTTTAACTCGGGATAATAGGTTGGGGGATAATTTTGCAATATTTAATTCGCAAGGGAGGAGCGCGGAGGGCGCGGAGACCCCGATATGCAAGATCGACTCCTTGAACAATTCGGAGGCTTTGTCCGCCCTACTGCAAGCAAGAATTCAAGACTTTGCCGAGCTCAGGGAGCAGCTTGCAATGCCGTTACAACAGTGGGATTTAAACATGAGTCATAGAGTGACTCTATAATGGCGCGGTGGTGTAAATTACAGGCGATTTTGGCAGTCGATGCGTCGTAAGAGCTCCAGAAATGTCAATCAGCGTCGAAAATTGACCCCCTTTCAGCATAAAAAATTGACCCCCC
>JAOAUB010000004.1 GCA_030157805.1 Legionellaceae bacterium | reverse complement strand
TAATCATATAACCATCTGATTTTAATTACTTAAAACCCATAACTGGGGTTAATAAAATGAGTAATAGCGTACTAAGCATGATAGTTATCCTTAATCAAGTAATGCCCCATGTTGATTTTATTTGATTGTTTTTAAAATAGGTTCTAGCTGCTTACCCTCTTTGTTATCGTTGTATTGTGATACTTCGATTAGAAGTCCAAAAATTGCACGACATTATCATATGAAAGCGGTAAACGGTTGAAATATAAGTTGCAGAAGTCAACAACCCCTGCAACTTATAATCAGTATTGTTGTTTTATTCTTTGCAAGAAATTCCTGCGCTGTTTTTGCACGCATTTGATGCATGCTCTACAGCATGGATAGTGTGACCTTGCGCTACATGAGCAGCGGCATTTCCTTTCTCATGATTTCCAGCTTCGTGTTGTTTTGCCGCTTCAACGTGATATTTAGCTGCATTTTCATGATGTTCAGCTGCCTTTTTATGGTTCGCTTGAATTTGCTGTTTGTTTACTGTGACTTGTTGTTTATCTTGATTGTACGTTTCCATGAAACTTTCCTTGATTAGATTAAACATCCTCGATCACAGAGTATTAAATAAACTACGGTATGATGTATCACAATTGTTAAAAAATAAACAATTGATTAATGAGTGTAGACGGTATTTAAGGGGATAGATATACTCTTCGCACTTGAATTTTCCGCTGTGTTGTAAATTTGCTCGTTATCGCTCATGTAAACTTCCTCGACTTGCTCACTTGCGCCTTGCCGAAAACCCGATTGCTGTGATTACAGTGCTTTTGACACTAGTTGTTTTTGTACGGTGATATAAGAGGGCTGGGTTGTGAGGTCCCTCTTACTCGATTCGATAGCTTAAAAAGAAGTTAAAAATTCGTTCAGGGTCAGCGTTAAGCGCTTTACGAGTTCACGGACTTCTGGTTCGCTTATGATCAAAGGGGGCAACAGTCGGATCACATTTTCTGCGGTGACGTTGAATAATACGCCATGTTTTAATCCAAGTAAGCGTGCATCACTGGCTGGCCGGTCCAATTCAATTCCAAGCATGAGCCCATAACCTCGAATCGCTTTCACGGCAGGGTGTTGTTTAAATTCCGCCATTAATAGCTCTTTAAGCAACGCTCCTTGTTTAGCTGCGTTATCACACAGTTTGTCTCGTTCAATGACGTGAAGAACAGTCAGCGCGGTTGCGCAGGCTAATTGATTGCCGCCAAAAGTTGATCCATGATTACCCGGTTTAAATAAATTGCAAGCACGGGTACTCATGAGGCAAGCCCCAATGGGGATCCCATTGCCTAAGCCCTTCGCGGTGGTCAGGATGTCTGGCTGAATTGAGGTATGCATGTAGGCAAAGAGTTTGCCAGTTCGGCCATTACCGGTTTGAATTTCGTCAAGAATTAATAACCAATCTTGTTCATGGCAAAATCGAGCAAGCGCTTCTAAATACATTTTATCGGCAGTATGAATACCACCTTCGCCTTGAATAGGCTCGAGCATCACGGCGACAACCTCGGGGTTATTTTTTGCGATGGTGCGCAGGGCTTCAAGATCATTAAAAGGGGCACGAATAAACCCAGGAACAAGAGGCTCATAGCCTGCTTGCACTTTCTGGCTGCCCGAGGCAGTTAATGTGGCCATTGTCCGACCATGAAAAGCTTTGTCCATCACAATAATGGTGGGCGTGTCGATGCCTTTTTGATGGCCATAAAGCCGAGTCAATTTAATTGCCGCTTCATTGGCTTCACTGCCGGAATTGCCAAAAAAAACTTGCTCCGTGGACGTCAATGCAGTTAATTTTTCAGCAAGTCGTTGTTGTTCTGGGATCATGAATGCATTCGACGTATGCAGTAAGTTTGCGGCTTGTTGTTGAATGGTTGTCGTCACATCAGGGTGGGCATGGCCTAAGCCGCAAACGGCAATGCCACTTAGTCCATCCAAGTAACTACGACCGTCGGTATCATATAACCAAACCCCTTTGCCATGCGTAAAGGCGATGGGCAAAGGGTTGTATGTTGTTACTAGCGCCATGATTGATAACCTCGATAATTAATTTAAGGTGTTTTTTTTGATTTTAACGTAAATTGCTGTTTACAAAATCCCAATTAACCAGTGCCCAGAATGAATTAACATAATCAGGGCGTGCATTGCGGTAGTCGATGTAATAAGCGTGTTCCCAAACATCACAAGTGAGTAGTGCATGGTGTTGGTTGGTCATCGGTGTTTGAGCATTGCTCGTACTAACGAGTTTCAGAGCACCTTCTTCGTCTTGGACTAACCAGGCCCAGCCTGAACCAAACGTGGTGATGGCGGTTTGAGTAAATTGTTCCTTGAAGGCTTCAAAAGAGCCAAAATAGTGATTAATTAATTCAGCGATTTTTCCATGAGGTTCACGGCCACCCTTTGGACTCAAACAATGCCAATAAAAAGTATGATTCCAAACTTGGGCAGCATTATTAAAAATACCGGCAGAGGATGTTTTAATAATTTCTTCCAAGGATAAATTTTCAAATTCGGTACCGGCAATGAGTTTGTTTAAGTTGTTCACGTAGGCCGCATGGTGTTTGCCGTAGTGATAATCTAAGGTTTCTTTGGAAATATGAGGGGCTAGTGCATCTAAAGCATAGGGTAAGGTTGGTAAGGTAAATGACATGGGAAAAATCCTCCTAAAATAAGTAGCCTTAGTTTAGCAGGAAGGAAAATAGACTCAAGGATCAATGTTTGAGTTTCATTGATTTTCCTGGGTCATTTTATGGATTCATTGTATCATGAGTTGCTATCGTCCTTCATGATGTGATGAATTTCATGCTGAAAATGTCGAACAATCCAGGCTCGTATCAACCCCTTGCAACGCGCATGCGTCCAAGCTCACTTAATGAATTTATTGGTCAGGCGCATCTTCTGGGTCCGGGTAAACCACTACGTCATGCGATTGAAAAAGGTGTATTGCATTCCATGATTTTATGGGGACCTCCTGGCGCAGGTAAAACAACCTTAGCACAGTTGATGGCTAATCATGCCCATGCTCGTTTTGAGCGTTTATCTGCAATATTGTCAGGCGTTAAAGAAATTCGACAGTTGGTCAGTGAGGCGCAGGCCTTGGGTCAACAACATCGTCAAGCGATGGTTTTATTTATTGATGAAGTTCATCGTTTCAATAAAGCGCAGCAAGATATTTTTCTTCCCTTTGTCGAGGATGGAACGTTTATCTTAATTGGGGCAACCACCGAAAATCCTTCCTTTGAACTCAATAACGCCTTGCTCTCACGAATGCGGGTTTATGTTTTAAAGCGTTTAACAGCGTCGGATTTATTGCACGTCCTGCAAAATGCATTAAATAATAAGGAGTACGGTCTGGGTAGTTTGTCTGTGGATTTCCCTCTTGAACTGCAACAAATCTTGGTACAGGCTGCCGATGGCGATGCTCGTCAAGTCCTTAATTTATTAGAAATTTTAACGGATTTAGCCGGCGAAGAGACTCAAGAACTGAAGGTAACCGAAGCCTTGTTAACGGAAGTGCTGCAAGTGAATTTACGGCGCTTTGATCGACAAGGTGATGCTTTTTATGATCAAATTTCAGCTTTGCATAAATCGGTTCGTGGATCAGCCCCGGATGCCGCACTGTATTGGTTATGTCGTATGCTCGATGGTGGTTGTGATCCCTTTTATATCGCGCGACGGCTGCTGCGCATTGCTAGTGAAGACATTGGCTTAGCTGATCCGCGGGCGCTTGAGATCACCTTGAATGCCTATCAAGCCTATGAACGTTTAGGCTCGCCTGAAGGAGAGTTAGCTTTGGCTGAGGCTGTCTTGTATCTGGCCTGCGCCTCCAAAAGTAACGCGGCTTATCGTGCCTATGGTGCGGCCATGGAGGCGGCTAAAAAATACGGATCGTTAGCGGTGCCGCCGCATTTGTGCAATGCCCCCACTAAGCTCATGAACGATTTAGGGCATGGTCATGCCTATCGATATGCTCACGATGAGCCTCATGCTTACGCTGCTGGCGAGGATTATTTTCCGGAAAAATTACCGCCGCAACACTATTATCAGCCAGTCTCGCGCGGGCTTGAGGAAAAAATTGCGGCACGCTTAGCTTATTTCGCGACATTAGATCGGACTGCAAAAACGCGTTAAGCGGTCCATCGCATCTTGTAAAATCGCCATACTGGTTGCAAAAGAAAGGCGAATACAGCCTTCTGCGCCAAAAGCTGAGCCTGGAACTAAAGCGATGCCTTCTTGTTTGAGCAACTGCTCTGAAAATTCAAGATCATTGGCATAGCCACGCTTTTCGATAATCGCTTGGACATTGGGGAAACTATAGAACGTGCCATCCGCAGGAATAACTTCAATGCCGGGAATTGCGTGTAAACGCTCAACCAAATAATCATGGCGTTCTTTAAAGGCTTTAACCATCACCGCCACCGTTTCATCACCGCCATTCAATGCGGCAACAGCAGCTTTTTGAGCAATGGAGCAGGGATTGGAGGTTGATTGCGATTGCACAATTTTCATCGCTGCGATAAGAGGCGCGGGTCCTGCTGCATAACCAATGCGCCATCCCGTCATGGCATATGCTTTTGAGACACCATTTAAGACGATGGTTCGTTCATACAAATCGGGGCAAGCATTGAGAATATTGGAAAAAGGTTGCGTCCAAATTATGTGCTCATACATGTCATCGGTGGCAATAAGAATTTGCGGGTATTGACGCAATACCTCGCCTAAAGCTTTAAGTTCGTCCAAGGTGTAGGCAATGCCTGAGGGATTGGATGGACTGTTGATGACCACCAGTTTGGTTTTAGGGGTTATCGCAAGCTGCAGTTGTTCGGGGGTAATTTTGTACCGTGCAGCGGAGCTTGATGGAATAATGACGGGCGTTCCTTCAGCGAGTAAGACCATGTCGGGATACGATACCCAGTAGGGCGCGGGAATGATGACCTCATCACCAGGTTCAATAAAGACCTGGCACAGGTTGTAAAAACTTTGTTTTCCCCCCGAGGAAACCAGAATTTGGTTGAGTTCATAATTTAACTGATTGTCACGCTTGAATTTGTCACGCACGGCTTGTTTTAATTCCGTGATGCCATCCACGGCGGTGTATTTCGTAAATCCGGCGTTAATCGCAGCAATGGCGGCATCTTTAATGTGTTGTGGGGTATCAAAATCAGGTTCGCCGGTGCCGAGACCGATGACATTGTGCCCATCGGCTTGCATTTGCGCCGCTTTGGCCGCGACGGCTAAGGTGGGTGAAGGTTTGACTTGCTTGATGCGTTGGGCGAGGATGATGTTCATTATTTTACTCCGGCTTGTGTTATACTGGGCTACTTATGAAAAGTGAAACATTGTTTAAAATTCATTCGGACTATCAACCCGCAGGGGATCAGCCGACAGCGATTGCCTCTTTGCTTGAGGGCTTACAGTCCGGTCTCGCCCGTCAAATTCTCTTAGGGGTTACCGGCTCAGGAAAAACATTCACAATTGCACATCTCATTCAGGCGATGAAACGCCCTACGTTGATTATGGCGCCGAACAAAACGCTGGCGGCACAACTTTACGGTGAATTTAAAAACTATTTTCCTGATAACGCTGTTGAGTATTTTGTTTCTTATTATGATTATTATCAACCGGAGGCCTATGTTCCTTCGTCCGACACGTTTATTGAAAAAGATTCTTCAATCAACGAACACATTGAGCAAATGCGGCTGTCGGCAACCAAGGCTCTTATCGAACGTCGCGATGCGATTGTTGTGGCCACGGTGTCGGCGATTTATGGGTTAGGCGATCCCGATTCCTATTTGCGTATGGTATTACATCTTTCCTGCAAAGAACACTGCGATCAACGGACTATATTAAAACGACTTGCGGAAATGCAATACACGCGTTCACCGACGCTTGAACGAGGCCAATTTCGAGTCCATGGTGATGTGATTGACATTTTTCCGGCGGATTCTGAGCGTGATGCTATTCGCATTGAGCTTTTTGACAACGAGGTTGAAAACATTGCACGTTTTGATCCTCTCACCGGCGAAGTTTTTCAACGCTTACCGCGAGTGACTATTTTTCCAAAAACGCATTATGTGACGCCGCGTGAGCGAATTTTAGAGACGGTCGAGTTGGTGAAAGATGAATTACAGGTGCGCATGGAAGAGTTGACTGGGCAACATAAATTAGTTGAAGCTCAGCGTCTTTCACAGCGTGCGCATTTTGATATTGAAATGATGTTGGAGTTAGGCTATTGCAGCGGTATTGAAAATTATTCACGTTATTTGTCGCGTCGGCGAGAAGGTGAGCCGCCGCCGACCTTATTCGATTATTTGCCGCCAGACTCGTTATTAATTATTGATGAATCGCACGTGACTGTCCCGCAAATTGGCGGCATGTATCGCGGCGATCGTGCCCGGAAAGAAACCTTAGTGCAATATGGATTTCGTCTGCCCTCAGCGTTGGATAATCGCCCGTTGCGCTTTGAAGAATTTGAGGTGCGTTCCCCGCAAACGATTTATGTTTCTGCCACACCCGGGCCTTTTGAATTAACTCATGCGGATAATATTGCCGAGCAAGTGGTTCGACCCACGGGCTTAATTGATCCTGAGGTCATCATTCGAGCGGCCAAAAATCAAGTTGAAGATTTATTGTCAGAAACTCGGCGTGTGCTGGTGACCAAGCAACGTGTTTTAGTGACTACCTTGACGAAACGTATGGCGGAAGATTTGACGGATTATTTGCATGAGCAAGGGATTAAAGTTCGTTACTTGCACTCGGATGTGGACACGGTGGAACGTGTTGAAATTTTGCGTGATTTACGTTTGGGTGCATTTGATGTGCTCGTGGGGATTAACTTATTACGAGAAGGTTTGGATTTGCCTGAGGTGGGGTTGGTTGCGATTTTGGATGCGGATAAAGAAGGGTTTTTACGTTCAGAGCGTTCTTTAATTCAGACGATTGGACGTGCGGCCCGTAATATTCATGGTCGAGCTATTTTATATGCTGATAAAATAACCGGCTCGATGCAGCGGGCGATGGATGAAATGGATCGTCGTCGCAAAAAACAAAGGGAACATAACGAGCTTCATGGCATTACACCGCAAGGAATTACTAAATCCGTTGCTGATATTTTGGAAGGCGCCTATCATGGCAAGCGTTCTCACAAAGCAACGGTGTCGGATGCGCGTTATCAGCTGCTCTCGCCGGATGAGTTGGCGGTTGAGATTAAACAATTAGAAAAGCAAATGCATTACCATGCCCAGAATATGGAATTTGAATTAGCTGCTAAAGTGCGGGATCAGTTACTTCTTTTAAGAGAGCAGTTCAAAGTTTAATGACATCAACAAACTCTAAGCATTTAAGATAAGAAGTACCGGCAGATCTGGATTTGAACCCAGGGGTTCAGGTGGGAAACGGATGAGCCAGTTAAGGTTTCCTGCACGAAGCAGGCCTGCACAACGCTGGCTGCAGGATGTTCCCCAAGATTATACGTATCGGTTCAAAAATCAATCACTGCCGGTTAATTTAATTATAGCATTAAGCTTCAAAGAATAAACTATTTTTACGTTGCCTTGACAATTGAATGAAGTCGTTACGAAAAAACATGACAAATGATGTGGTGAGGGATCAAATAGGTGGATGAAAGAGGCGCTTTGGGAAGTGGCGTTTCGTTCAAGAGGTCTATTGAATAAAAGGACAAGAGTAATGGGCTGGATTATACCGAAGAGCTTCGTAGATTGGTTTTTAAACGTAATATTACTTATAACGGTGACTAGTGTGCTTGTTCCATGGTCACCCATCATGCCCGCGCCAGGTCTTGATCCTTCTTGGGCGCTTGGCTTAAATCAAGCAGTAGCACAAGGTTTTTCTTTTGGTAAAGAAATAATTTTTACCTTAGGTCCTTATTCCTCAATTTATACCAAGGTTTATCATCCATCAACAGATTGGATGATGGTGGGAGGAAGTTTATATTTAGCTTTTTCATACTGGGTATGCATCATTTTTTTAATGAAGGGCATTCCATGGCGCTGGGTTGTTGCCTTTTGTATCCTTCTTTTTAGTATGATTTATGCGCGTGATTCCTTGTTGTTTTCATACCCGCTGTTAGTTGGTCTGGTTAGTTATAAAATCATTTTTTTGAAAAACAAGACGTTGGAGGGCAATAAATCATCTTTATTTCTTTTCGCCTTCATCGTTGCGCCCTTGGGGTTATTAACCTTAATTAAGGGGTCGTTATTAATTTTAAGTGTTGTGATGGTTGCGCTTTGTGCTGTATTTTTTACAGCGAGTAGAAAAAAAGGGTTTGCCTTGGTTTGTTTAACGTCGCCATTGGTAACGCTCCTCTTTTTTTGGATTGGTGCCGGGCAGCATGTAGGCCATTTGCCAAGTTACTTCATCAGTACGGTTTCTTTATCCTCTGAGTTTAGTGAAGCGATGGCAACGGATGCTAATCTTGCTGAAATGATGTTATATTTAATGGCTACCGCAGTGTTGCTTTTGGCTATTGTTTGGCAGAAACAGGTCCCTAAAGTTTCAAGACTATTTTTATTCAGTGTGTTTTTTGTTTTTTTATTTCTCTCGTTTAAGGCCGGTTTTTCTCGTTATTATGGACATGCCTTTATCCCTGGATCATCAATTCTCATTGCAGCACTGTTGCTGCCTTTTATTTTTGATGCCAAGGTTCTATTTCCGGTCATTTTTTTAGCATGGGTGACGTGGGCTGACATTGAAGCTCATTATACCAACATATCATTATACAATAATGCGATCTCAACGTTTTCCTCCGCCTGGTATGGTTTAAAAAATAGAGTCACGGATGAAAATCACTTGAAGCAAGATTTTGATATCACCATGAACTTTATTCGAGAGCAGGCCAATTTTCCGGTGTTGCATGGCACCACCGACATTTACTCTTACAATCAATCTTATTTAATTTCTTCGGGATATGAGTGGTCTCCTCGTCCCGTATTTCAGAGTTATTCTGTTTTTGCGTCGCGGCAAGCTCAAGACAATAAACAGCATCTTCTCGGGGAGCATCGCCCTAACAATATTATTTTTAAGGTAGAGCCTATCGATGGTCGAATTCCGTCGCTCGAAGATGGCGTGAGCTGGCCGGTCTTGATGAAAAATTATCAGCTGAGTCAACAGAGGAATGATTTTTTATTTCTTAAACAAAAGACGATACAGAATGAAACGCAAACGTTCACGCAGTCCTTATTGATAGAAACACATCGTTTTGGGGATGTGGTTAATGTGCCTAACTCCACGTCATTTTTGTTTGTTGAACTCGAAATTAAACCAACAATTTGGGGCCGTTTTGTCAATGCTTTATTTAAATCAAGTCCATTATCCATGACGCTTCAGCTAAAAAATGGAACAATAAAACAGTATCGTATCTTAGCTAATATGGCCAAATCCGGTTTCTTGATCTCTCCGTTGATTGAGAATACTGCTGAATTTGCCTTATTGTTTGGAGAAAAAAAACATTTAGATTCTAAAAGGGTAATGTCTTTTGTGATGTCATCCAGCCAGGGCAACACAGGGCAATGGCATGATGAGTACGTCACGCATTTCAAGTATGTTCGTTAAGAGTAGCACGGTGTTGTTGAATCAATAAAAAACATTTAAATGATACTCATCCAGAATTCTGTCAAGCCATTTTAATGGACTCGTGCTTTTCGAGAGATGTTATCCGGTGGAATACGCGCGCACTTAAATTTGTTATTTGCAGACCAGCGATTAAATTGTTGATAGATTGAATGCCAAAATCCAAATTCTACAGGTAGGTCGCGCCAAGGGCAGCCAACGCGCATGCGGTATAACATCGCCTCAACCATCATACAAAGATTGGGCTTGTCATAAACATGATCCCCTTGAGCTTTGACCATAGCTCGTCACTGAGCATTAGTCTAGCCATTACAAACTCGTTTTATATTTGATGTTAGAGTCGATATATTACGAGTTTGTTCCTATTTATCAATAGGTTGACACAATGAATCAAGTGTGTCACTAATTTGACCATCTCCTGGATGCCGCGGACAAGCCGCGGCTCGTAGGCGGTGGAGGTGAATTGTAAACACTCCCAAATATAGTTGCTGAGGAGCTACCAATTTTTTAAGAATGTTTTAAATTAAACTCAAAAGGCGTGAATATCGCTATCGATTTCGTGTATGCTTAGGCAAAATATTTTTTAAATTTATTAATTATGGCGTTATTGTATCTCAACGCAGATATGTTTCATGGTGCAGTAATTCAAGCTTGTCATTGGGTTATTCAGCAGCGAGCAGCATTAAATGCGATAAATATCTTTCCCGTGGCGGACGGTGATACTGGCGATAACATGGCCGCAACAGCGTCAGCAATTATTAATCACGCGCCTTCACAACCCACCTTGCCGGCCGTGTGTAAAGTCATTGCTGATGCGAGTATTTTGGGCGCACGCGGTAATTCAGGCATGATTTTTTCCCAGTTTTTCAATGGATTAATTGAAGACGCCGAACTTCCTGCGCAATTGAATACGCAACAATTTGCAGGTCTAATTACTAAAGCCGCCCAAAGTGTGCGCGCTGCGATTTTAAACCCTGTAGAGGGAACTATCTTAACTGTCATGGATGCTTGGGCAAAGAGCTTGAGCCAACATGCGCAGTCTATTTCAGATTTTAAAATTCTGATGCATGAAATCAAAAATGACGTGCAAACAGCGTTGCAATCAACCAGTGATTTATTAACCGTACTTAAAGAAGCTCATGTCGTTGATGCTGGGGCCAAGGGATTTAGTCTATTTGTTCAAGGGTTTGCTGCTTTTCTTACGAATCCACACTCCGTCGCCATTCAAACCGAGCCGGTTTTCGTTGAAACAAGCCATGCTCATGATGACGTATCCATTTGCAATGCCGCCCCAGATAGGCGTTATTGTACCGAAGCTGTCATTATGGGCGAGCATATTAATAAAGAACACGTGAAAGAGGCTATTTCTCATCACGGAGATAGTGTTGTGCTCACGGGCAATGAACGCTTGTGTCGGTTGCATTTGCATTGTCATGAACCCGCGCAAGTCTTCGATGTCCTAAAACCTTTCGGAAAAATTCGTTACCCAAAAGTGGACGATATGCTGCGCCAATATCAAATTATTCATGAGCGCAAACATCGTATTGCTTTAGTGACGGATAGCGGAGCAAATATTCCGCAAAGTGTTGCGGATGATTATCAAATTCATTTTATTTCATTCAATGTTCATTGGAATGACCATGATTTGTTAGATAACCATGCTTTTGCAGGGCATAGTTTGTATAACAAACTTGCTGATCTTTCAGTTTATCCCACCACTTCCTTTCCACCGCCTGCTCTTATTAACGAAAAAATTGCTCATTTAGCACGACATTATGATGATGTCCTCATTATTAGCCTTGCCCGAGTTCTGAGCGGAACGCATGATGCTATCTCTCATGTTGCTGCACGCTACCCGAATGTACATATTATTGATTCGCATCATGTGTCGGGCAGTCAGGGTTTATTATTAAATTATGCCGCGGAATTAATCGCTGATGGCCTTACTATTGAGGCCGTAAAAAAAGCGGTACTGAATAAAATTCCTAAAACGAATCTTTTTGTCATGATCAATCACATTGACTCTCTTGTGCGTTCGGGCCGCATCCCTAAAATCGCAGGTAAAATTGTGCAATTTGCTGGAATAAAGCCCATTATTACCTTAGATGAGGACGGTAGGGCTTCACTTTGCGATAAAGCCTTTAGTGAAGAAAAAGCGTTAAATAAACTGATAGAACGCACGAAGTCCCTTGTTCATACCCACGGCGGTATTGAAAATTATTGTATTTTGCACGCAGGCGTTCCAGATAAAGCGCGGGAATTTGCTATTCTCACCACGGAAGCTTTTGGGCATGAGCCGGCTTTTATTGAGCCTGCGGCAACGGCAATTGGTTTGCATGCGGGAACCGGCTCAATTGGGTTGGCGTCGATGTTTAGGTAGACGCCTTATTCGCTGCGTAAAGAAGCCATCGGCTCTAAACGTGCGGCTCGTTTGGCAGGGTAGTAACCGAAAAAAATCCCTGCGGCGGCTGAAACAGCAAAGCCTGCCATCGGCGGCATGAAATAAAGGGTGTACGGCCAGTCACTAAAATGAGCAATAATCCAGGTCAATAGCTCGCCTAAGAACACACCTAAAACACCGCCGGAGATTGATAATAAAATGGATTCGGCTAAAAATAAATGCTGGATATCAAGACAGGTGGCACCTACCGCTTTACGGATCCCAATTTCTTTTTTGCGCTCACTGACTGACACAAGCATGACATTCATAATACCGATGCCGCCGACTAAGAGCGAGATGCTACCAATCACGGTGAGTAATAAAGTAAAAATTCTTCCTTGACTCTCCATGCTTGCAATCATTTGTTTGGCACTTCGAGTAAAGATAAGTTGCTCTGGGGCCATTTGTTTAATCGCTGTTTTAATTTGGTTAATCGTGACATCAATTAAAGCGTCGGGTTGCAGCGATATAATTGCATTATTGACATTACTCTCACGATTAATAAGCTGCATGCCAGCAATGGGTGTAATTACCGCACGATTAATATCCTCATTAAAAAAGGCATTTTCTTGCCAATGCGCCGCTATTCCAATAATTGTATAGAGATTTTGACCGATTTGAATTTGTTTCCCAAGCGGCTCATCAAGGCTGAACTCACGTAGTTGCTGGGCAAGCTTCTCGCCAATAACGCAAAAATGTTCAAAGGACTCCACAAAAGAAACAAAGTAGCCTTGGCTTAATTGAATATGAATAATTTGCGCTAGTGTTTCGTCTGCTCCAATAATTGCGCCGTCGAGACGATGGCCTTGATAACTTAAGGTTTGATATCCCGTGGCATAGGGCGCAATGTTTTTGATAGCGTTGACTTGATGTGGTAATTGATACCATTTTTCTGACGTCATCACATGGTGGCTTGGCTGATTGGAGTCGGTTTGTTTCGCTTGGTACACCATGATAGCTAATAAATCGGTACCGAGGGTTTTAAATTCGCTTAAGGCTTTATCTGTTGCAAGACGACCGCAGGAAAGTAACGCAACGACCGCGGCTGTTCCTACGAGAATTCCAAGCATAGCCAAAAGGGCACGAAGCTTTGCTGCGGTGAAATTAATAAAGGCTTGTTGAACGTGGTTTTTCAATGGCATGCATCAATCTCACGAAGAATTCGCCCATCGGCCATGACAATTCGTCGCGGGCATAAGCTCGCAATTTGCTCATCGTGAGTCACCATCAGAATCGTACGTCCCTCAGTATGCAATGATAAAAATAGATTGATAATTTCTGCTCCCGTTTGGGAGTCAAGCGCACCCGTGGGCTCATCGGCTAAAATGATTTTGGGGTCGCCAATTAAGGCGCGGGCTATGGCAACGCGTTGTTGCTGGCCGCCTGAAAGTTGTAACGGCGAGTAATCAATATAGCGTTCCATTCCCACTTTTTCGAGAACATTGTAAACTCGCTCTTCAATTTCCGTAGCAGATAAAGATCGATAATTAAGCGGTAAAGCCACATTTTGCCGAACGCTAAAACGAGGTAATAAATTAAATTGTTGAAAAACAAAACCAAAGTATTGATTACGCAACGCGGCAAGTTCAGTATCCTTGAATTCGGTCACATCTCGCTCATTTAAGCCATAGTTGCCGGAGCTTGGGCTATCTAATAAACCTAAAATATTCATCAATGTTGATTTGCCTGATCCGGATGCCCCGACAATGGCCAAGAGCTCGCCTGCAAACACCGTTAATGACACCTGTTTTAATACCGTGCTGCATCGATTACCACGATAATAATGTTTGCTTAACTCGCGAGCGTTGATGAGAGGAGCGATGCTAGGCTTCATATACGACAATCTCACCTTTTTTTAGTCCACGATCAATCACCACCTGATCAGCCGTTGCAATGCCGGTAAATACTTCACGGATCTCTTGTGAGCCGTCTTTGTTCTGAACCGTGACCAAGCGTTTGCCATTGTCTTGTTTAATGGCTTTGATTGGAATAATTAATTGTTTTTCTTGGTCAATCATCAGCTCAATTGCCGCACTCATACCAATTTTAATGGCGGCACGTTGCTCGGGGTTTAAATCACGCACTTCAACAATGGCGGTAAAAAAAGGTGAAGTTCCTGTATTTCCTGGAATTGCTTGCGTATTAACACTGACGACGCGCCCCTTTAAACGATGTTTTCCAAGTGCTGCTCCTGTGACGTGGGCTGTCATCCCTTGATGAATTTTATTAATGTCTGTTTCTGGGATGTCAATTTCAACATGAACACCCGTCACATCACCAATTAAGGCAATCACTTGCCCCGACTTAACGGTAGAACCGACGGCCACACGATTTGATTTATCTTCAGCCGCTTTGGGTGGGTATAATAAAATACCCTCAGCAGGTGTTTTTAAATGAATAAGATTGTGGTGACCATTGAGAGCTTTTTGCACTTTATTAAATTCTGCTATCGTCAACATGGACAAATCTTGTTTGCCGGTGTCATCCATTTTTTTCAACATGTCTGATAATTTTTGTGTGGATTGCATCAACGAAATTCGCACCGTATTTAAACTTGATTTTTCACTTAAATAATTGTTTTTAGAGATTAGTCCGGCGCGCCATAGCTCTTGAGTTCCGTTAAATCGTGCCTGAGCCACGCCAAAACTATCTTTTGCTTTGAGGTACTCTGTGAGCGTGTCATTGTACTGTTTTTCTAATTCGCTGGAGTTAAGGGTGATGACAATGTCACCTTGTTTCACGGCTTGTCCGTAGTGATAAGGCATGGACTCAACAACGGCATCGATGGGGCAAGTCAGAGCTATTTCATGTAAGGGTTGAATAATTCCCGTAAAAAACAGCGACTGATGCAAGGGTTGCGGACTAACGGAATAACGGATGAATTGCGTGTCGCGTGGATTAGAGTGATGGCTGCACCGCATTAATAACCCCGTCATTGTCCCCAAGATCATGACATAAATTAGTCCCCTTGGATTTTTTACAATTTTTGTGAATAATTTCATTATCCATACCTCAATTGAATGTGCCAAGTATCTAAGGTTGTGCCCAAAAGACGTTGCAAATCGGATAATTGATTCAGATAGGCAATTTTAGCGTTGATAAGTCCCGATTGTGCCTGGATAAGTTGATTTTGCGTATTACTTACATCCAAAGAACTTGAGATCCCAGCTTGTTGTTTTTTCTTTTCTAAAGAATACGACTGTTGTGCAAGTTTGACTTGTTTTTTGGCGAGCTCGTAACGTTTTGACAAGCTCTTGATATTATTAATAGCATTCGTGATGGTTGTAATTAAAGCTCGTTTTAACGCAATAAAATTCAAACGATCTTTTTCTAATTTCACCTTCGCATTGATAAGCTGACTACGTTGCGTTAAATCATGAAGAGGAACGGTCAGCGTCACCTGAGCTGATTCCGTATGATTTTGACCATTATAAATGCCAGAAAACCCTCGACTTGTCCCGCTCACGTCGGTTACTGCCCCGGACTGAATTTTGCCACCGAGATCCAGCTTCCATAGCTGTGCATTTTTAGCCAGTGCATAAGCCCGTTTATCGGCACGCAACAGCATAGTTTGAGCGATATACTGCGCATTATGAGCAAGCCCAATCTTAATCGTCTTTGATAAATCAGGAATAATAAGCTCGCCGACCTTGATATTACTTGGAACCGCAAGATGCATATTCGGATCAAGACCAATTGTTTGCAATAAGTTTTGTGTCGCAATATTAAAATCATTTTGGGCTTGTTCAACCAGTAAGTTTAATGACTCAATTTGATAAGCCTGCTGAATATTCGCAGTCGGCTCCAATTGTCCCGCAGTAATTTTCTTTTCATTGATGGCGTAGGTTTTTTGCGCCTCATCAAGTTGATGTCGTTGATTTTCCGAATTATTTCCACTTAAGATAAGCGATCGATAAGCTGCAATGACTTGGGTGATTTGATCACACACCGCTTGTTGTAAATTAATTTTATTAAGCTCTTCATTATCGATGGCATCGAGCAAGGGCGCTTCATTAGCAGCACGCCCAAACCCGCGCAACAAGGGTTGATTGATGGAAAAATTAAGGATAGGACTGAAGGGATCGTAGGTGCTGACATTGTTTGCTAAGTTCAGCGCTACGGTGGTTCCTGTTTTCGTTTTTAAATTGATTTCAGGTGTTGCTAAATAGTTATGATCATTGGCCGTACCAATTCCACTGTAATGTGTTTTTTGAAGAGCAGCTGATCCGGCTAAAGCATATTGAAGCTCAAACGCATTATGGGCCAGGCGTAATTGATAACGCTGGATAATTCGGTCTAATTCTGCATTTTTAATATTGGGATTATAACGCAAAGCTAATAATATTGCCTCTCGCAAGCTCAGTTGTAAAATTTTATGAGATTGAGTCCTTGGAGAAATTGGCAATTCAATCCAGTGAGTGAGCATGTATTCTGGATTGGTGATTGCATTTTTCAATCGTTCGTCGGCTTCTTTCAAGGGTGTCGACGCTGCCATTAAATAGGGTGCTTTCGGTGATGTTATACGGCGCCCAATCACTTTTTGAGTCGATGTTATCGCGGCACCTAAAGCCCCATAAGATAGCGAGCTAAGTAGTAAAAAAATCCCTACTGTGACCTTGTAACAGCACTTCCTAGACAATTAAATTACCAATAGACAAAAGTGGCTAAAATTAAACCATATTTTTGATGAAAAAAGAAGAGTGTAACGTATCACTTTTATAGATTTCACGCTACTTTTGCACTTTTCCATGTTATACTAGCAACTATGGGGGCGACCTGGCTTCGACGTGGGTTGCGAAACCTGAAGTGCATGCCGAGAATGAGATCTCTCGTAAAACAGGCTCAACTAAACACAAATGCAAACGATGAAAACTTTGCTGGTGAAGCTATCGCTGCGTAAGCAACAATAGTTAGCCACAGCGCGCTGCCATAAAACCAGCGTCCCGTTGACCGAGCCTGCTCGGCGGTATCGAATCAACGGTCAACTACGACGAGCTAGCAGCTTGATTTGTCTCGAATCAAATTGCGAAATTTAGAGACTCGCTGTTAACCATCCTGCCTGTCGGAGGGAAGACGGTCAAATTCAAATGACAACGCTAAGCATGTAGATCTAATGGCAGAGAATTTGCGGACGCGGGTTCGATTCCCGCCGCCTCCACCAATTTACCATCCAAGACACTCCAATACCATTCATAATCCCTTGTAAACACTAGGCTTAACGCCTATCATACGTCCACTATTGTCCAATAGATACCCCCTGCATCCAAATCATAGTGGGGGTATTTATTGGGGTATATCGAGAATTTAAAAAGGAGATACCCCCAAAGTGGCTGAAAAGAAAGATATAACGTTTCGTAATGCTAAGCCAGAAGCTAAAGCTTATAAAATTTCTGATGAGAAAGGCTTGTTCATGTATGTCACACCACAAGGTAATAAATATTGGCGATTGAAATACCGTTTTGGTGGTAAAGAGAAATTATTGGCTTTAGGGGTATATGATGATGTTACCCTTGCTAAAGCTCGTGATACACGTGACGAAGCCAGAAAATTGCTTGCTGACGGTATTGATCCAGGCGAACATCGAAAGATCATGAAACAAGTGGCTGATGAGCGTTCGGCCAATAGCTTTGAAATTGTTGCTAGGGAATGGTTTGTAAAATACTCCTCTAATTGGGTTAAAAGTCATTCGGATAAGATCATACAACGCTTTGAGCGTGATATTTTTCCGTGGGTTGGTAATAAACCCATCACAGAGGTTACGCCCCCAGTATTACTGTCAGTCATTCGTCGCATTGAAGAGCGGGGAGCATTAGAGACGGCGCACCGAGCTTTGAGCAATTGCGGACAAGTATTCCGCTACGCAATCGCAACAGGCCGAGCAGAGAGGGATTCGTCTCAAGATTTAAAAGGCGCATTACCTCCCGTAAAAACCAAACATTTTGCAGCACAAACAAATCCTAAGCGTTTTGGTGAGTTATTAAAAACATTTGAAGATTACCAAGGCTCACTGATTGTTCGATGTGCGTTACGGTTAGCACCATTAGTTTTCGTGCGCCCTGGCGAGTTGCGCCACGCAAAATGGGAGGATATTGATTTTGATATAGCTCAGTGGAGCTATATTGTTACTAAAACAGAGACACCTCATATCGTGCCTTTGGCCACTCAAGCTATCACCATATTAAAAGAGCTCCATCCTCTTACCAGCAATAGCCCTTTCGTTTTCCCTTCTGCTAGAAGCAATGCCCGCCCCATGAGCGATAATGCAATTTTGGGTGCGTTACGCCGGTTAGGAATTGGCAAAGAGGAGGCAACTGGTCACGGTTTTAGAGCCACAGCACGCACATTGCTTGATGAAATATTAAACGTTCGACCAGACATTATTGAGCATCAACTGGCACACGCTGTTCGTGATCCTAATGGTCGCGCTTATAACAGGACTGCGCATTTACCAGAGCGTCGAAAAATGATGCAGGATTGGGCTGATTACTTAGGCCAGTTAGCTGGAAGTGTGTAAATTATTAAGCTGTTTAGAGTAAGTTGAGATGAAACAAATTAAACAAATCAGAACGACAATAGAAGTATTTCCCTGGTTTAATAAAGCCAATTATATAAAAGTCCTAAGCTTACATCCAAGTCAATGGTATGAACCGTCATTCCGCAGTAACTTTCTAAATTAAATTTGCAAAAAATTCTTGACA
>JAOAUB010000003.1 GCA_030157805.1 Legionellaceae bacterium | reverse complement strand
TGGGTATTATGCCATGCGATAAAGCATCCCATTGCCGTGCCCAGCGGATTGGGTAATAAACTAGCGTTAGGAGGAAACATAGCCTGCTGGCGATTTCCTTTGTTCATGGGTAGTTTCGCATGTTGAAGACGTTGCTGGATATGCTTTGTTGCAGGCTCGTATTCTTGCAAAGAAACACCCATGAATTTAGCAAGTGCAAAACGTGTTCGATCGTCAGACGTAGGCCCCAAACCGCCGGTGATGATGATCACGTCATGGCGCAGTGCAAGAAATTGCAACGCCGCAAGAATCTCTTGTTCTTCATCACTGCATGTTAGGTGAAGACCAAGTGATAGTCCTTCTGAATGAAGGGCGTGTGCTAATTGTTGAGCATTGGTGTTGAGAGTATCGCCAATAACTAACTCATCTCCTGTGGCAAGCAAAGCGATGGACATGTTGGTTTATCCTTATAGAATTTCTTGTTTTAAATTAACAACACCGGTTACTGTTTTTGTTCATGGTTTTTTTCAACCGCGCTGTCGTAAGTCGCTGATCATATCTTGTAATTTATGAGCTTTATTTCCAAAATAATTTAAGGCCTTATCCGCGGAAGTATAATAGTTATCAATCAGCTCGCTTAACTCACGTTGTGAGAAACAAGCGGCAAACGTCATTTTTTCATTGTTTAAATCGGAAGCTCGCCCTTTACCCAATAAATCCGGGGAGGCATAGTAATCGAGGTAATCATCTTGCATCTGAAAGGCAAGTCCTAAATGACGTGCGTAATGACGTAATGCTTGACTTGCCTCAGGGGCAGGATTCTCACTTGCTGCGATGACCATGTTCACACAAGCCATCATGAGTTCCCCTGTTTTTAAGTCATGAATTTGTCGCAAATTATTTTTATGTGTTGTCATATCGTCAATTGAGCCGGCCGAAAGTTCATATAAATCAAGACATTGCCCACTGATCATGCCGTTTGGGCCGGAGGCTTGAGTCAGTGCATGAATTAGCATAATAATTTTTTCTGGCGCAAGAATAGGAGGAAGACGCTCTAATAAAATATCAATGGCGAAAACTTGTAGCGCATCCCCAGCCAATATGGCGGTTCCTTCATCAAAAGCACGATGACAACTAGGTTTTCCTCGTCGCATATCATCATTGTCCATGGCGGGTAAGTCATCATGAATCAATGAATAACAATGTGTTAATTCGATGGCGGCAGCAAGAAGATCAAGGCAATTTAAATTAGTTTGTAAGAGTTCACCGCAGAGATAGACCAGAAGAGGTCGAAATCGTTTTCCACCAGGAAACAATGAATAGCGCATGGCGTCACTTAATCGTGAGGAAGGAAAGCGTTGTTCATTGACTAGTTGTTTTAGATAGTCTTCATGACGGTTTAAATAGGTCGATAGGGTGTTGTTATTCATTGATAGTTGTAGAGTTTGGGGATTGATTTTCACTGAGTAACGTAATTTTTTGCTCAGCTTGGTTTAAAGTATCTTGACATTGACGAGCTAAATGGATTCCTTTTTCAAATTGTTTTAATGACTCTTCAAGTGATAAATCACCTTTTTCTAATTGTTGAACAATGCCTTCAAGTTCACCTAAAATTTTTTCAAAATGAATGGGTTTTGTCTTTGTTTTTGTCATTGGATTTACTTAGTTTTTTTTACAAAGTAAAAGTATACTAGGTCGCGTAGGGAAATCTACTATTCTTCGAGGAGTTTCAGCATTGTCCACTTTAAAAACTAAAATTCGATTTACGTGCCAACATTGCGCAGCCACGTTCGCGCAGTGGGCTGGGCAGTGCACGCAGTGCGGTGGTTGGAATAGTATTCGTGAAGAAAATATGCCTGTGACGGGACGTTCCACGTTTTCAAATCATTATGCTAGTCAACGAACGGAAGTGACTCTGGCCGAACAAGTCATCTTTGATACAGAAGTTCGTATGGATTGTGGTCTTTCGGAATTAAATCGTGTGTTAGGTGGCGGTATGGTTGATGGATCCGTGGTCTTAATTGGTGGTGATCCGGGTATTGGTAAGTCAACTTTATTAATTCAAACGCTCGCTAATTTATCTGTGACCAATAAGGTGTTGTACGTGACTGGTGAGGAATCGTTGCAACAAGTTGCGATGCGGGCTAAACGTTTACAACTTCCTTTGACGGGTTTGCGACTGCTTGCTGAAACGCAAGTAGAAAGTATTCTTGCGCATGCTAATAAAGACAAACCACGAATTATCGTCATTGACTCGGTGCAAACTATTTTTACGGAGACTATTAGCTCAGCGCCAGGAGGTGTGAGCCAGGTGCGTGAATCCGCCGCACAGTTAGTTCGCTTTGCCAAAGCCACGCAAACGGCTGTATTTTTGGTGGGGCATGTGACTAAAGAGGGCGCTTTGGCGGGTCCTCGTGTTTTGGAGCACATGGTTGATTGTGTGTTGTACTTTGAAGGTCAGAGTGATAGCCGTTTTCGTGTCATTCGTGCCATTAAAAATCGTTTTGGTGCGGTCAATGAGCTTGGTGTTTTTGCAATGACTGATAAAGGGTTAAAAGAAGTCGCTAATCCTTCAGCGATTTTTTTATCACAACAGCCCTCACCAACACCAGGAAGCGTGGTCATGACGACTTGGGAGGGTTCACGTCCTATGTTGGTGGAAGTGCAAGCTTTAGTTGATGAGTCGCATGGCCAACAAGCCAAACGTGTTACGGCCGGCCTTGAGTCAAATCGTTTGGCCATTTTATTGGCGGTTTTACATCGTCATGGGGGGGTGGCAACTTATGATCAAGATGTTTTTATTAATGTGGTAGGGGGCGTCAAAGTCACGGAAACTGGCAGTGATTTGGCTATTCTTGCCGCAGTTTATTCAAGTTTACGAAATATTGTGATTGACCGAGAAACCATTATTTTTGGAGAAGTTGGCTTAGCTGGGGAAATTCGCCCCGTGCAAAGCGGCCAAGAGAGGCTAAGAGAAGCCGCTAAGCACGGTTTTAAACGCGCTATCGTGCCTTTTGGTAACGCGCCAAAGCAGTCAAAAGAAATCAAAGTTGAAGCAGTGAAACATTTGCATGAGGTGTTGGATTTGTTAAAAAATGTTTGACAGATTAGAGTCCTTGCTGTGTTATGGATTATAATGTAAGTAATCGAATTTTCTACACCTGTATGTTGCGATATCGGATAACATTACTTGAAATGCCAGCATCAGTTAAAGTGTCTGGAGGAATGATTTAAAGACCTTATTTCACCCATTATTTTATTTATGCACTAACGCTGCTTTGGGAACGTTTTAATGGGAAATTATTTCAAATTAGCGGCGGAATATCAGTTGCACTGTAATTAAGGCAAAGATATACTTCAGCACAGCAAGCCGTTGTAGCTCAGTCGGTAGAGCAATTGATTCGTAATCAATAGG
>JAOAUB010000002.1 GCA_030157805.1 Legionellaceae bacterium | reverse complement strand
GATTTTGTCCCATACTCCCTTAGCAGGGGAGCGCCTTCGACCACTCGGCCATCTCTCCGGTGTTGCCGGTCTTGATTTGCTCGAAAGTATATCAGGAATTTGTTTTGGGTCAACTGAATTCTAGTATCTGTTTTTTGCGAGGTATTGATTTGAAATCATTTAGTTTTTCTATACTATTGATACTAACTGAACTTTAGAAAGAATTGATGATGGATGATGCTATTTCGAGTAACTATCGCAAATTTCGTATTTACAATAAACGTTATTTGAAATTTGACCTTGTTGCTGGTTTTGTCGTTTTTCTAGTAGCTATTCCTCTTTGTCTTGGTATTGCCATTGCTTCCGGTGCACCGTTGTTATCAGGGATTATTAGCGGCATTATTGGGGGTATGGTTGTTGGTGTTTTGAGTGGATCACACGTGAGTGTCAGTGGTCCTGCTGCGGGTATGGCGACCATCGTTGTTGCCGCGATTGCGGAGTTGGGAAGTTTTTCTTCTTTTTTGGTGGCGCTCATGGTTGCCGGTGGCTTACAAATGCTCATTGGTTGGTTAAGAGCAGGGTTTATTGCAGAGTATGTGCCATCGAATGTTGTTCAGGGTTTGTTGTGTGCGATTGGCATTTTATTGATTATTAAACAATTGCCCTTGGCATTTACTCTCTCGGGCAATTTGGTTGAGTTAAAAACACATTTGCTTGAGACGACGCAAGGTTTAACGGTGCTTCCTCTTTTGGAGTTAATTCATCATATTAATCATGGGGCGGTGTTTCTTACGTTGATTTCGTTTGCGGTATTAATTTATTTTGACAAAACGCGTCATCGAATCATGAAAGAAATTCCTGCACCGGTTGTTGTGGTGATGTTGGGAATTGTCCTGAATGAATTTTTTGTGTTGGGTAATTCAAGTTTGGCACAAAACTCACCGCAATTGGTTAACATCCCTAAAACTGAGGGTTTTGTAGGCTTAGTCAAACAATTGGATTATCACGACTGGGCTTCTTGGGCAAACCCCAAGGTGTATGTTTATGGGTTGATTATGGCCATTGTGGCGTCGCTGGAAACTTTGCTTAATGTCAAAGCAGCTGAAAAGCTGGATAAACGACGACGTTTATATTCAAAAGATCGCGAGTTGATGGTTCAAGGGGTGGGCAATGTGGTAGCCGGTCTTTTTGGGGGATTGCCAATTACGTCGGTGA
The DNA here is from genome assembly GCA_030157805.1 of Legionellaceae bacterium. Lineage (GTDB taxonomy): Bacteria > Pseudomonadota > Gammaproteobacteria > Legionellales > Legionellaceae > JAOAUB01. The sequence continues at coordinate 2,208 of JAOAUB010000002.1, read as the reverse complement.
TTGTGCGAACGTCGGTTAATATTCAAGCTGGATCTCGAACTAAATTATCTACTGTTTTGCATGGATCGTTTATTTTGTTAGCTGTTATGTTTATTCCTGATGCGCTGAATAAAATTCCTTTATGTTCCTTAGCGGCACTGTTGATGCATACGGGTTATAAGCTTACGAAGCCACAAATTTATCGTAAAATCTATGAACAAGGCTTGGACCGATTGATTCCTTTTATTGTGACGATTGTGGTCATTATTGCCTTCGATTTATTGGTTGGAATTTTAAGCGGTTTGATTTTAAGTTTATTTTATATTTTAAAATCCAACAGCGCAGCGCGACTTGATTTGATTAAAGAATATTATCCCAACGGCATTATTAATCGTTTGGTATTACCGCAACAAATTTCTTTTCTTAATCGAGCGTCCTTAATTGCTGAGTTGGAGTCCATACCAAAAGATTCTCAGCTGATTATTGATGCTCGTTATGCTACTTATATTGATAAAGAAATTTTAGAATTAATTAAGGAGTTTAAAGAAGAAAAGGCGCCATTAAAGCCGATTGCTTTAAATTTGATTGGTTTTAAAGAGCAATACAATATTCATGATTACATGGATTTTATTAATGTCACCACGTACGACATTCAGTCCGCGTTGAATCCAGCTCAAGTTTTGAATGTATTATGCGAAGGCAATCAGCGCTTTATTCAGGATACACGGATACATCGTGCAACTAAATTGGATATTGAGCATACGGCAAAAAATCAGCATCCCATAGCGGTGGTGTTGGGTTGTATTGATTCGAGAGTTCCGGTGGAAACTATTTTTGATATGACGTTTGGTGACTTATTCATTACCCGTATTGCTGGGAATGTTGTGAATGACGATATTTTAGCAAGTATTGAATATGCTTGTGATGTCGTGGGTGCTAAATTGATTGTGGTGTTGGGGCATACCCGTTGTGGGGCCATTGCCGCAGCGTGTGATGGAGTTGAAAAAGGACATCTTACGCAATTGTTGGCAAAAATAAACCCAGCAATTCATGCAGAGAAAGAAACGCAGACAAACCGAACCAGCAGTAACTTGAAGTACATTAAACGGGTCACGGAATTTAATGTCGCTAATACATTACAACAAATTTATCAACAAAGTGAGATTTTACGAAATAGGGTGGAAACGGGGGATATTGGCATAGTAGGTGCTGTGTATGATGTCACGAGTGGAAAAGTGCACTTTAGTGATTTTTCTTCCGTTTTAGAGCATTTGAATGGTAAAAAAAATCATCAAAATATGGCGAGTCATTTGAAAAAACTGATGGTAGATGCGAAGCATTGTTCGAAAGAGAAGGTTTTGAATGCTTGATTTGATGTTGAGTTATTTTAATAGTTCAGTTTGTAAATAGTCAGGAATAACGCAATTCCAGCCGAGTTCTTTTTGAATTTTAGTTTTTAAAGCCTGACTGCTGCTTAAGTCACCGTGAGTTAAAAATACTTTTTGTGGGTGCTGTTTAAAATGATGCAGCCAGTTCAAAATTTCTTGGTAGTCCGCGTGAGCCGACATGTTGGTCATGGTGCAAATTTTTGCTTGAACTGGAATAGTTTCGTCGTGAATTTTAATGGTTGGATTGCCGCGTAAAAGTTGGTCGCCTCGAGTGCCGGGTGCTTGATATCCCGTTAATAAAATAGTATTGCGCGCATCCGGTAAAAATAATTTGAGGTGATGTAAAATTCGTCCACCCTCGATCATACCACTTGCGGAAATAACGAGAATAGGTCCGGATAGCGTATTAATTTCTTTAGATTCGGCAGAAGTTTTGGTGTAGGTTGCTAGTTGACACAGTTTTTTGCATTCTTCTTTGCTAAGACGGTGTTCATTAGAATAATGAATCAGCAAATCACTGACGTCTTGAGCCATGGGGCTATCCAAAAAAATAGGGATTTTTGGGATCCGTTGAGCGTCTTTCAATTGAGACAATAAAAACAATAAATCTTGGGCGCGCCCAACGGCAAAAGCCGGAATAATAATTGAGCCTTGTTGGGTGAGCGTGTTATGGATTATTTTTTCTAATTCGTTTAAGGGATTGATGGAATCATGTAAACGATCGCCATAGGTTGATTCAAGAATCAAATAATCAGCATGAGTCACAATCGCCGGCGGCATCATAATCAGATGATGGGGACGGCCCAAATCGCCTGAAAAAAGAATCGTTTTATCGTGGTAA
>JAOAUB010000001.1 GCA_030157805.1 Legionellaceae bacterium | reverse complement strand
TTTGTGGACGCCTTTATTGATGGTGGAATGCAACTGTATCACGAAGTGTTGCCCCATATTGTAAACTCTGAAGCTCAAAGCACACTTTTTATCTTGATGTATTTTACGGTTAAAAGACTTTGGCCATTCTATGTATTTGTTTTGAACGTATTCATTTTTTAGCATATTGCTAATGTAGGTAAATATTATGGGGTATTTTTGTTTTTTCAAAATCAAGACATCACGCTCAATAGTTTCCTCAGTCCATATTTTTTCAATGGCGCTATAACTCATATTTTTAAAGTAAATCGACAACATTTCTCTGATTTTAATTGCAAATTCACGAGTAGAATAATTGGTGTTATCAAGAAAAATTGGTAATCCTATTGCCAAATTGGTGCATAATTCTTTGGCTTTGGGAATGGGTAAGTTTCGATTAGAAAGTGTTGTGTAAAAAATAATTTTGTTGGTTTTTGATTTGCTCGCTATCATCTGATGAAGAAACCACGCGAAAATTACGCCATAGGGCATATCAGATATTGTATTAGCCATTGCAAATTGATCTATTGTTTCTTTTTTGATGTAAAAGCAGGAGTAATTTTTTACCAATGTTCCATTGAACAAGGTTTCTAAATGATGGTACTTGGGATAATCTACTTTTAACATCAGTTTTTTTAACTCGTCAGTAGAACATTGCGTGAACTTTATTTGATTCGCTTGATTTAATAAGTCAATCTCAACAGCTTGAGATCGATTTTGTGTAACAAATTTTTCTTCATATCTTCGGAAAATTTCCTCTCTTAATACAAGAGATCCCCATCCATCGAGTAAAATATGGTGATAGGCCATGACTAAAAAACAAGTTTTTTTTCTTTTTTGAATATAAATATTGATAAGTCTGTCATCATGAACAGAAACTGCTAGTTTATCAAACATGCTCTCGGTTAAAAAAAAAGGCGTTGTTAACATAAAGTGATGTTGTTGATGCGGGCTTTTGATGAAAAAATAATCATTTTCTATTCTCACCAAGCGAGAGGTAAGCAGGAAATGATTATTCAAAGTTGCCTTGATTGCTTTGATAAGTTTAGAAATGTCAATTATTCCCATCAGTTGATAACAGTAAATAAAACTCTTGCCATACTTTATTTTATTAGAGGGACTGTCTTCAATTTCTTGTTGATAAAATGCTTCTTGCAATTTATTGAGTTTAACACGATCATTTTGTTTCAATGCGGTGTTATTTAAATCCTCTAGGCATGTATCAATATTAGATATGCGTATTTGATCTGTAATTTTCGAAACGTTAAGCCACTTTCCTGTTATCTTGTAAAATGCTTCCGTCATCTCAATGTAATCAATCGACTCCAATCCAAGATCAGTGATCCTTGCCTCCCTATCAACAACCTCTTCATGAAAAAAACGTTGGAAATAGCTGAAGATATCATGCGATTTTTGTTGGGTGTAATTTATTTTTAACTGTGAATAATTTATTTTCCCACTTGTTGTGAGTGGTATTTCGGGGGTAAAAAAATACTCATTTGGCCACATATAACGTGGAAGTTTTGTTTCAAGATGATGTTTAATATGATTTAAAAGTGTTTTATTTTCAGTGTCGGTTGACGTTATTATTAAATAAATTTTATTGTCTTGTGCTTCATCCGCAAAAGCGACACAAGGTGGTATGTTTCTTTCTTGTTTCAAAGCATATTCAATATGATCTAGATTAATTAATTGGCTGTATCTTTTAATAAGACGTTGAGAGCGTGCATGATAATAGATATTGTTATTATGAACAGTGACAACGTCGTTGGTTTTGATAAAACGTTGATGATTTATCAACATATAGTTATCGATATTGAGTTGCTGGTTAAAATAGGCTGTTGCTATTTCTCCTGCAATACATAATTGAGATTCATTGATAAGTGTATATTGGCAGCCATCTCTAAGTTGTCCTAAATGAAGTTGTTCTTCTTCGGAGATAATACCGAAAATTTTTTTGTAAAATGGCACTAAGTATTCAGTAGCACCGTATAAATTATAAAAAATAGTTTTTGAATTAATGTGATTTATCCAGTGATTTATCACGGAACAATCAATCGGTTCGCCACTTAATAAGATCAATTGGATTGACGCCAATAATTCTAAACATTGATTCTTCTGGCAATGCTGGACTAAGATTTTCAACAAGGTAGGTGTTATATTTAACGTTGTGATTTTGGGTAATAGATTGGTAATTAATGGAAGTTTATTCGTGTTTTGACCTTCAATAAAGACAGTATTGGCACCACTTAATGTGGGCACAAATAAGGGTCTTAAGGAAGCAACAAAAGAAAGTTCCGTTGTAAACAGTAAGTGAACTGTTGAGGTTAATTGAAATTCGCTGACACACCAAGATAAATAATGATTTAACGTGTTGTAATTATAATGAATTGCTTTAGGGGCTCCAGTGCTTCCTGATGTGAAAAAAATAATTCCAGGCAATATACACATCGTTCTATTTTGTTTAGCTATCTGCTGATAGCTAAACAATTCATCTTGGGTCAATTTTAGCGTTCTATTGAATGAATAATCCAGTTGGCTTGATAAAGCGGATTCGATTACGAGAAGATCAATTTGATAGTCTTCTAGATAAGTTTTAATAAGCTCCGAGCCTGTTGAACGATGAATAGGAATATAGACTCGATTGCTTAAAATAATGGCATAGCACAAGCACAATGCCTCTATAGAGGGACTGCTCATCACAACAATTGAGTTTACATTCATTTGGTCAAGCCACTCAACATAACTTTGAACTTTACGAAAAAAATCCGTTCGGTTAAGTCGTTTAGTGTGGCTAATAAGTGTGCAGTTGTTGTTTTTATCTAAGAGAGATTTTTGTAGCGATTGAGCAAGATCGTTGTTTATATTCATTTTTTTAATAACGCTCAATAGAGGTGTTTTTTAAAATAGTACTAAATAAAGAGAGCTGCAACAAGCAATGAAGTAATATAGATAAATCATTGAGTTAATATTAAAAACACAGTACAGCCTAGACTCCCAATCAAAACAATAAGAGGAGAATATAACCACACGTTCGAATTACAATAAAAAGATTTAAATTGCCTAGAATAGGAGAAAATAACGCAGGGGGTTATTAAATTAACTATAAAAGTTAAAAACAGATCCAGTTTGTGTATTGGGTTGTCATACAAATCAGCTGTAATTGAAGAAAACCAAACTAAAAAGCCATAAGGTGCACATAAAACCATTAAAGCGAGATAGAAACACCTTAGAAGGATTGGTACGCGGCTAAATATTGACAAAAAAAGACCAACAAGCGCTAGCGCAACCAGCATTATTGGGTAGGCTGTTGTATTATAAATAATCGCATCAATATATGACAACACGCCCTCCCCCTCTGTTAACTAATGCAAAGAGTTGCCATTGTAACCTATTCCTATCTCACCCCAAGTATCTTTGTTTTGAGGCTACTTTCAATCGATTGTAAGCTTGAAAGTTTATAAAACTGTTGTAAAAATGCAAGATCAACTTGATTAGTAAAATAATAACGAACCAGTGACTTGCTTTGTAATACCGCTTTATATTCATTTTCAAGTGTTGCCAATCCGTCCAAATGCCTCATAAACAGCGCAATTAACTGGGTGTTATCTCGCTTGATAATTAATCCATCTAGCAGTTGTTGAAAAAGCCAAGGTTTACCTGTGCTGGCGCGCGAAATCATAAAACCATCACAACCAGTCGCTATCAGCGCTTTATTTAAAGTGGCGCTATCCGCAATATCGCCATTGGCAATTAATGGTATTTCAATGGCTTGTTTTAACACGGCAATTTGTTGTAAATCACAGGGTTTATCATAATCGTCAACCCACCGTCGACCATGAACAATTAAAGCATCAGCACCCTCATCGGCAATACCTCGACTAATATCAAGATCATGATCGTTACCTTGCAGCCTAATTTTAACGGTCAATGGGCATTTTATAGCTCGTCGAACAGCCTTGACGATAGTAAGTAAACGTTGCGGTTCTTCAAGTAAAGCGCTCCCTGCCCCTTTTTTACGAATTTTATTCTTTGGACAACCGCAATTAATGTCAATAAGATCAGCACCTAATTCGGCAAGTTGAGCCGCTGCGTCTGCCATTAAGCCGGGATCATGGCCTGCAATTTGATAACAAAGAAAGCCCTCATCGGGAGAGCGATAAAGGTAGCGCCCTGTCGGTGAATGCTTATATATGACATCATGCGCTGAAAGCATTTCTGACACGCAATAGGCAGGTGTTTTAAAAAGTGTGAACAATTGTCGAAATGGTGCACAACTAAATCCTGCCAAAGGCCCTTGGATCAAGCGATGCTTTAATTGCAATGAACCCACTGTCAATGGCGTATTAATCAATGACTATTTCCTTTGAAAATAAAGAGTATAAACTAAAATGCCTGAATTACCTGAAGTAGAAACAACCAAGCTTGGAATAACGCCATATCTACAAAATCAAACCATTTCTAACGTTATTATACGCCAATCTCAATTACGATTACCGGTGACGCCTAACCTTAACACACTCTGCGTCAATAAAACCATTCTCACTATTTCACGTCGGGCGAAATATTTGTTACTGCATTTAACCGAAGGTTATTTACTGATTCACCTTGGTATGTCGGGGCACTTACGGTTTGTTCGTGCAGAAACCACGCCTGCTAAACACGACCATATTGATTTATGCTTAAGCAATGGCACCGCACTTCGTTATCATGATCCGCGCCGTTTTGGTTTATGGCTTTATAGTGCGGAGAATCCGCTACACCATCCATTATTAAGCGATTTAGGGCCTGAGCCCTTGTCTTCAGAATGCCATGGTGAATATTTGTATTTTCGTGCGCGCCATCGAACCCAATGCATTAAATCATTGATTATGAATAATAAAATAATTGTTGGTGTAGGGAATATTTATGCTACCGAAAGTTTGTTTTTGGCAAAAATTCATCCTAAAACACCGGCAGGAGCACTATCGAAACAACAATGTCATGATTTAATAAATCATATCAAACAAGTATTGCAACAAGCTATTGCCGCAGGAGGAACAACGTTGCGCGATTTTTTGACGGTTGATGGTAAACCAGGTTACTTTTCAAACGATCTTAAGATTTATGGACGACAAACTTATCCTTGCTATGTTTGCCAAACGCCGATCGAAAGTACCGTTATTGCAGGAAGAAATTCAGCTTTTTGTCCTTGTTGCCAATCCGCACAGGGCTTGGCGTGATTTGTTATATCAGATAAGATGAACAATAGACCTTGGAATTCACGCTGAAGAATACGTTATGGAATACAAAGACTACTATCAAATCATGGGGCTTGAGCGCGGTGCAAGCCCCGAAGAAATTAAACGAGCTTATCGCAAACTTGCGCGTAAATATCACCCCGATGTTAGTAAAGAAGCTAATGCTGAAGAAAATTTCAAGAATGTTGGTGAAGCGTATGAAGTTCTAAAAGACCCCGAGAAACGCGCCAAATACGATCAGTATGGCCAATATTGGAAAAATCAAGGACAGGGGTACAATCCAGAAGCAGCTGAACAAACCCACTCCCATTCGCGTTATGAAGCCAGTGATATGAGTGGTTTTGAGGATTTTATTAACACGATATTTCGCCAACGAAACCAACAGCAACAACAGACGTCCTATTATGATCAAGGACAAGATATTCATGCTAAGTTAACGATTACTCTTGAGGATAGCTTTTCTGGCGCTGAAAAGACACTGCAACTACAAACACCAGCGTTAGATCCACAAGGTAATTTAACGCAACAATTGCATTCAATTAAAGTCAAAATTCCTAAAGGGATTGGCAATAAACAACAAATTCGTCTTAAAGGCCAAGGCAGCAAAGGTCATGGTCATCATTCCGGCGATTTGTACATTGAAATACATATTGCGCCGCACCCTTTTTATCATTTACAGGGAAAAAATATTTATTTAAAAACACCCATCTCCCCTTGGGAGGCAATATTGGGTGCGACGATACAAGTCCCCACCCTCGCCGGCGTTGTTAACTTAAAAATACCTAAATTCTCTCAAGCAGGCCAGCAGCTTCGTCTAAAAGGTCGAGGATTACCCGGCTCAACACCTGGCGATCAACTGATCACGCTTGAAATTGTCGTTCCTTTAGCAGCAGATGAGCAAATGATTAAACTCTACGAACAAATGGCGGATTTAGCTCGTTTTAACCCGCGCGAAAAATTTGGAGTTGGCCATGACTAAAACTAATTACCCTCAAAATAATCACTCAGCCAAAGATGCTGAAGTGTGTTTTTATCTGTCGATGCAGGAAGTAACGACATCCTTTGGTACTTCGGTAGAAACCATTGTAGAAATCATTAATGAGGGTATCGTTCACTCCCGCTATGATCATGACACGCTTGAATGGAGGTTTGATGATGAAGCGTGTCGTCGTATTCGTCTTGTGCTGCAATTAAACCGTGATTTAGGGATCAATATTGCAGGAGCTGCACTTGTGCTTGAATTATTAAACGAAGTCGATCATTTACATTCACGGCTTGCTCATTTGTCAGGATAGTTGTTGCCATGCAATATTTTCCCAATCGGCACTGTCATTTTCAATGCCTTCCTACATTTCACAATAACTGCCAATAGTCATTGTTCTATTGTAGGGGATCTTAAAAAACTTAATATCCATTTCAGAATTACGCAGCAATATTCCAAATAATTTTTTCTGCCAGTAAAATAGGTGTGGATAGCGTTTTTTTCTTATCAAGATATTGATCGTTTCAACTAAAAAAGTAGCTTTATCGATATCAAACACGAAAGGAAAGACTTTTTGTTTCAAAGCCAATGCTAAACTTCGTGGAATATCTGTCGATTGCATAAATCCATAATGTAATTTTAAATTATAAACCCCCGGAGTAAGCTCCGTTAGTTCAAAACATTTTTTACCGGATACTATAGGGTAGTTTTCAATGACCAAACTAACAATTAACACGTGCTGTGGCAAAATATGATTCAATTGAATGTAATTTAAAAAAATGCCCGCACTTTGATCGTACGAGTCAGTGATAAATATCGTTGTTAAATCTTCGATGAATTGATATTGCGTGAGGTCCAATTGTTTAATAACTTCGGGTAATGCGCGCTTCTTCATGCAAAAGGAAGAACGTAACAAGCTCATTCCTTTTTGCCAAGTAATCATAACAGCACTGATGATGGAAGCAAAAGCCAAGGGGATCCAAGCGCCTTCGTAAATTTTATGAACATTTGATCCGAGAAAAGCCAAGTCAACTAAAAGAACTAAAGAAAACACACAGGCTATTTTAACTCGTGACCATTTCCAAACTTGGCGAGCAACACACATGACTAAAATTGCAACAATCAGCATGACCAAATTAACTGCCATGCCAAATGCCGCCGCAAGTCCATCCGAACTTTGAAATATCACTACCAAAGAAAGTGTACCCATCGCAATCATAAAATTGATCTGGGGAAGATAAATTTGCCCAGTATCCTCTTTCGAAGTGTGGATAATGGATAAACGTGGACAGACATTCAGTAGAATAGCTTGTCTAGCTAAAGAAAAGCTTGCAGTAATCACCGCTTGTGAAGCAATGATCGTCGCGAGTGTTGTCAGTAATAATAAAGGGTAATGAAACCATTTAGGAGCGAGGGTATAAAATAAATTAACGATGGCGGTGGGTGACTCTAATAAATTAGCGCCTTGGCCGAAATAATTCAGTAACAATGCCGGAAGAGCGACAGCAAACCAACCAATACGAATTGGGTTTCGGCCAAAATGTCCTAAATCCGCATACATCGCCTCCGCTCCGGTGATGACCAAAAAAATGCCGCCGAGCAATAGATAAGCATGCCAGCCACTATGATAAAAAAAAGTCAGTGCGTAATAGGGATTAATTGCATAAAGAACCGAGGGATGATGAGCAATAGCCGCAGCACCCATGCTGCCTATCGCAATAAACCAGAGTAAAAGAATAGGTCCAAAAATAAAACTAATTCGCGCTGTACCAAAACGTTGACAGCAAAAGAGCATTAATAAAATAGTGAATGAAATCGGCCATATCAGAGGACAAAAATCGGGTGAAATGACTTTTAAGCCTTCAATTGCACTAATCACTGAAATGGCCGGGGTGATCATACCATCCCCGAGTAATAATCCCGCACCAACAAGGCCTAGTAAAAAAAGACCACGAGGGAATGTTTTGAAATCTCGTTTTAATAAAGATAATAAAGCCAGTACACCGCCCTCCCCTTCATTATCAGCACGTAAAAACACACTAACATACGATGTGGAAATGACTAAAATAAGCGACCAAAATACCAGTGACAAAACGCCAAGAATCACTTCAGGTGTAATCACCGCTTCATATGATAGCGTTTGTTGTAGCGCATACAGTGGACTTGTACCTAAATCACCATAAACCACACCAAGAGCGCCAAGAGATAAGCTCAGCGTTTTTTTATCATTGTTTTTTAACATGTCCGTACAGTCCATTGTAATTAGGTCTATTCAGTATACATGATAAGTTCGATGCTGAAATGGTCGTAGTTTCGTTGACATGATAGGACGCCCTATCATGTCATGTTGCTTTTGTGGTATCCGACTCAAGTAAATCTTCGGCAAAGTCGGTCAACGATTCTTTTTTGATCCTCGCAAAGATAGAAAATTTCATCAAGGAACTTTGAGTACTCATTGAACCATCGCTTTCTTGAGTAAAGCTAAGCACTCCACTTACTTCAGTGCTGGAAATATAAGGAAAAACACCTTTCACAGTCACCTTTTTGTTTGATTCATCAATGGATACTTCAGCGGTAGTTTTAATATTGATATCAGGAAAGAGGTTGCTTAAGTACTCTGGGGTATAAGTGCAATTATTGATCGTAATGCTTGCATAAAACAAACCATAAACATCGTCTTTTTTGACTAAATTGATCTCCAAGGAGGCCTTAGAGGAGGCAATTTCCGATCCAAAAAAAGGATCCACGATCTTAGCTGTGAACACCCCTTTGTAGATGCCCTCAGTAATCACAAAATCCTGGGTCTCAGTCACTTCTTCTTTTTTAAATAGTCGCATCATGCTTGCTTTCCTCTGTGTCGCTTTCAGATTTACTTAGGAAAATCTATCACTATTAATCATTGTATCTGGCTAATAACCACCTGTCTGTCTATTTTATTTTTTCAGGATATGTTTGGCTTAAAAAAAGCCTCTTCGGTTTGCGTCTGTTCATCGCATTGCTGCAATAGGGTCTTGTGTCGATTAAAGAAAAAAGAGGATATAAATGAACTAAACCCACGGGCTTTCTTCAGTGGGGGCACTAGTGCTAAGATAAGTCAGCCTTGTTTAAACGTGTTGCTTTTTCCTTGCGTCAAACAATACACTTGTTCATGAGCTTCGCGCAGCCCCTTAGCCTGAAGATGTGGCGGTATAGCTTTAAGTGATTTGTTATAGCGTTGTTTAATGTGGAAATGAGCGCCATACAGTTTGATGACTTCAGCTTCATCAACTGAAAATGGCGGGCCTTGCATTGAGTCTTGATTATAAGAGGTCGTAATTAAAAACACAGATGATGTGTCTTGAAGTAATGTGATTAAGTGTGCGGCATAACGCTGACGTAACTCCGAAGGTAAGGCAACCAAGGCCGCACGATCGTAAACCGCAGCAACGCTACCTAAGGTTTCTTGATTGAGTTCAAAAAAATCACCGGCAAGCAGAGTTATTTTTTCACCTTGAAACATCGTGAAATGGTCTGTGTGATGCGTTGTAACGGATAACTGATGTTCAGTAAAAAAAGCACTGCAAGCCAGAGAGCTCAACTCAACGCCAATAAGCTCATAACCTTGGCTTAGAAGCCAAAGCATATCAATACTTTTCCCACATAATGGTACCAAGATCCGAGCACCTGGTTTTAAATTCAAGTCATTAAAATAACGCTGTAATAAGACATGGGGGTGGGCCTGATTAAAACCAAGTTCATTAGCTTGCCATCGTTGATGCCAATAGTCTGTGTTCATAAGTGGCTCGCCAAAAAACATTGAATTAAACCATAGTAAAGTAATTAATTATTTTGAACAAGAAACAAAACTACACGTTTAACACCCGACGACAACACGAGGCTTACTTAACACAAGTTTGATTAAATTGGTTGATCAATTGATTTAACCTCAACGAGTTTAGCCTTGAGTCACCCCGCTTAACATACGAAGCAAGCAGTGTGTTGAAGCAATCTTGATAGCGACCTTGACTCGACATCTCAGCAAGGTTATTGGCGTGATCACCCAAATCAACCCCCTTTAATTGAGGTTTTAATGTTGAATCCACGTCATAAAATGCTTTGGCGGCGCAGCACGTGGCACATGCGGCTAAATCATCATATGCCTTAAGATGATGAGGATTATCCTGGGTTAATGTTAAGAAATCATAAGCTGTTATATTGACACTAAACAATAAATGGTGATTTTTTTCTTTGACATCTTGAATGCCACCATTGCATCGATCACCACCCACTAAAGTGTTTATTAAAAGTTGACCTTCTTTTTTTACAGTCAGGATCTTAATTGCGGTAAAATCACCACTGCCTCCACGGTTATTTAACGTATAAATCCAATATTGATAGTAGCTTAAAGGAAATATTTTATAATAACTATATCCTTCTGAAGGGTAAGAATCTTCCGTGTTTTTCCAATCAAAACCAAAAAAACCTTTACGCAGCAGTGAGATATTCTGACGTTTTAAAGTTAATTTTTCTTTGGCAAGCCCGCAATTTTTAAGATCAATTATGTTAGAGTGACTCTCTAAATCTGAAAAACATAATGGATCAGCTGGTTTTCCTAAAAAGAACAACTCCTTGGGAATAGGATTAGATAAAGACCAAACAGCACAGGTAAACAATAAGTTTAAAATGACCATGACGCGACGCTGAATCATCAATTTTCCTTGCTGAGTGGGAGTGCCGCGTCATATACGCAGCACGAAGACTTATTTAAAATAAAACGTCACAGCGCTCGCCCGTCATGGACAATGAACCGTTACTGTTAAAGCGAACCAGCAATTAATTTATTTTACATGGCGTCAAAAAAAAGTTACAGTTAATTTTTTTATTCAAAAAATATTCAATGACTCAAGATCAACGATGTAAAATAATAACCTATTTATCTAAGATAACAACTCTTGTTTCTCACTCACGCATCACATGGTTTTGGGATGAAGAAAAAAACGTCCCAGCCTTTTATAGGGATCCTGAATACACAAGCAGCACTTTCCCACAAAGTGTTGGTCAACATCTTGCTGAAAAGCTTTGTGGGGTTGCCGAAATAACCAGCATAATAAAACACATCACTCCCAAAAATATTCATATATATTATTTTAAAGGAGTTAATGTGCAACATTTATTACAGCTCGCTGAATCGCCTGATGACGTTGAATATTTTTCTGCCGACGCAACGCGCCACATAGGCTTGGGATGAACGTCCCAATCTATATTAACGATCCAGAATAACACCATTCATTGTATATTCTTGTATTAAAACTAGTCATTGGCGTTTGGTTGATGATGGCCATCAATTTGTTCAGTCGCAAGTATTGCATCACTCTCAGTTTGAAGCCAGCCCTTTTTAAGAGACGCTGATTTCGAATTCACAGAGAAAAAACCACTCAGTGAAGGATGGCTTAATCGGTCATTAATTTGTGCTGTTTGCTCAACAACAGAGGTCTTCACTGTTCTGTCAAGAGCGACTTGATGAGTAAGCGTATCAGCCTGTTGCAACGTTTTTAGCTTTTCAATATTATAATCTTTCTCTATTTTTTTAAATTGATCGCATAAGCGTTTATCCATTACTGCTTTATTGCGATTAAGTACCGCTTGTTCCACAAAATATAAAGCGGTTATTGCGACAACAGCGCCAATAGTTATAAAAATTCCACCAGGAACAAAGAAGCTCACTGCAACAATGCCAACGCCGATCAACGCTGTAGTAGTTTTAATCAATCCATCGTTTCTTCGTTTTATGTAATCAACCGCATGTCGAGCCTGAACTTGTCGCTCTTGTAACAGTGCACCGTCAGGAGTTACAGGATGATGTCTTTCTTTAAAGCTCATTCGTATTAAGCTTGTAACCTCTTTCACAACAACAACGGCTGCGGCAGCTACAAAGAGTGCCGCAACAACAGGTGTTGACGTAGTTGCGGCAGCCAACAAAATACTATATCCAGCAAGCTTTATAGCTGTTTGAGCCAATAAAAAGAAATTACGCTGCATCCTATGAATAAACGGTATTTTTTTATCCATAGTATTTTGATATATAGAATAAAAAGCGGAAAAAGTAGTATAAAGCATACCCATAAAGGGTACAAACGCAGCCGCAGCTATGAGCCCTTGGAGAGCTGTTAATCCTCCATTAGCGGCAAGAAAAGGCGATGACGCTTCTGCGGCAGCAAATATTATGAAACTACCATAAATAACCATTTTCCATCGCATTCTAATTTGTTTATTAATTAGCCCAATAAATTCGTCAATTTTTCTATTTTCACTCACCTTGTGGTCACGTAGCTCAACTAATAATTCGTTGACTGTCATCGGCACACCAAGATATCGGCTCCATTGCGGTTCAGGTATTGCAAGATTCTTTAATATCTTTGCAACAAGAGCTTGTATTTTTTCATCAGAATTAATTTTTATTGTATAAAAATCTTTATTAAATTGTAAAAAATTATTGTCGTAGTACGACATACGTTTTTGCAAAGCATTTTTACTCCCTTTTAACAAAGAGGTGTCAAAACTATTTAACGTCTCAATTAAAGATTCCATAACAATCAACTTACTATATTGGCTCTATACTGATTATAAATCATCCACATTAACGAATTATTAAGTAGGCAATTGCTTTAGGAGGACCGCCTCTGTAATGGACAAAAAATTGGAACTTAAAAAAAATCAAAAGTTTTCTTGTTATAAACCTTTGATTTTAAATAGATGTATGCATGATGCAATTTGCGAAAAGGAGGTATTACCTCAGCAAAAGAGCACATTGATCTTGCCCCAGAAAAAAACTGTATCCTTTGGTGGAGGTGCAGTTTGTGGTGTTATGTGGCTCAATTTGCGGAGCTGAGATCTGCTTGATAGACTCGCCCTTGACATGATACCTAATCCTAATTTTTACTATGGTTTCCACGATCCCCCCCCCCATTCTCCGCTGAGTCACCAACGGTTATGTTAACATTTTTCATGGGGGGCAATTTTCGACTCATCATAAATAACGCGAGCAACATTAGACGTTTGAGGTGAGCAATTACAAATAAATTATAAAAAAATTACGCTTTACCTTTTCGAGAGGCATGTTTTCGAGGCTTCTTAATAGCCTCTCTCTTCATCGATTCAGGTGCTGATTTTGCTGTTGGCGTTATTTTTGAAGGCAGGTGTATCGCCACAAAAGCCTCAACTTCCTTATCAGGAAGCTCCATAAACTGCCCACGTGATAATGAGCGAGGCAATTCTAACTTTCCATAACGAATACGAATCAATCGGCTGACCTCAACGTTCTGCGACTCCCATAAACGCCTGACTTCTCGATTTTTACCTTCCGTTAATACCACGTGATACCACGAGTTAGTTCCTTCACCGCCACGAAATTCAATCCGCTGAAACTTTGCCAAACCATCATCAAGCTGAACGCCTTGACGGAGTTTTTTGATCGTTTGATCACTGACCTGGCCATGCACACGCACTGCGTATTCTCGCTCCAAAGCAAACTTAGGATGCATTAATTGATTCGCTAAATCGCCGCTGTTAGTAAAAATTAACAAGCCCGAGGTATTGATATCAAGACGGCCGACCATCACCCAACGACCATTTTTTATCGGAGGAATATTATCAAACACCGTTTGCGGGTGTTCAGGATCCGAACGACTGCAAATTTCACCAATCGGCTTATGATACAGCAGAATTCGAACGGCATCTTGTTTGTCCAAAGGATTTCGAATTAACTTATCATTCAGTGATATTCTATCCCAAGGCTCCGCGCTATCGCCAAGCTTTGCCACAACGCCGTTAACACGTACCAAGCCTTTGTCAATCCACTCTTCCATTGCTCTTCGGGATCCAAAACCAGCTTGACTTAAAATTTTTTGTAATCGTTCTTTAGACATGAGGCAACACACTCTCGTTTTGTTAAGAAGAAGCTTTTTCAGGATCTAGGTTAATTTGATCCTGAAAAACTTCTATCGTGGGTAATTCATCAATGGTTTTTAAATTAAAATAATCAAGAAATGCTTTGGTTGTCACGTACACGGCCGGTTTTCCTGGAACATCTCGATGCCCCGCCAACTTAACCCACTCACGTTCAATTAACGTTTTTAAAATAGTCAGGTTAATACTAACCCCGCGGATCTCTTCTATTTCAGCACGCGTCAC
This sequence comes from Legionellaceae bacterium, assembly GCA_030157805.1. Lineage (GTDB taxonomy): Bacteria > Pseudomonadota > Gammaproteobacteria > Legionellales > Legionellaceae > JAOAUB01. The sequence continues at coordinate 4,793 of JAOAUB010000001.1, read as the reverse complement.
AGGTTGCCGATAAGCAATCACAGCCAAAGTCTCTAAAAACGCATTAGAGTATTTACTAGGACGTTCTCGATTTAACTGAGCAATCCAATGCGCATAGTTTACCCTAGTTTGCAAACGAAAGCCCGAAGCGACTTCTTTTAATTCAAAAGCACGACATTGATAATCTGTGTGAAGCAAATCAAGCGCGGCTCGAACTTGCTCATAGCATGGTTTTTCATCATCAGAAAAAACATCCATTAAACGCTCTATGGATAAGGGCTCATCGTGACTTATTAATAATGCTTCTAGAATTAATTTAATTTCTTGATCATGCATCATCATTAGCCATTAAATAGATGGGGGAGCAGACTGTAGGCTGGGATAGCTTCAATAACGATTGCTTAGCCAACTCTAAAACAGCAAGAAAAGCCACAACCAAACCTAAGCGCCCCTCTTCTTTGGTCCAAAGCTCGTGAAAAATAATTTGTTTTTTCTTTTGAAGTAAGGAAAGTATAGTCGCCATCCTGTCTCTAACAGATAAAGATTCCTGTCGAATAAGATGGTGTTCCGCATGGCCTTGTAACCTTAATAGAGCTTTCATTTTTTCAGCTAACCAATCTAATTGCACTTCGGGATACAAAGTCTCCAGCTTGATAACAACGCTCGTCAACTGAATTTGAAATAAATCACGCTCAGAACGCGGTAATTCATCAAGATATTTTGCCGCTGTTTTCATTTGTTCATAGGCCTGAAGTTTTCGTACTAAACTGATCCTCGGATCCTCCTCTTCTTCGCTTTCGTCGCTTGCACCTGGCGGTAAAAGAAAGCGTGATTTAATTTCGGCAAGCATTGCTGCCATCACTAAGTACTCCGCAGCCAATTCAAAGCGATTTTCTTCCATTAATTGAATATAGTCCATGTATTGTCTAGTAATTAACGCAATGGGAATATTCATAATATCAATATTTTGATGTCGAATCAGGTAACAAAGCAAATCAAGAGGACCTGAGAAAGAATCAAGTAACACTTTTAAAGCATCCGGAGGAATAAATAAATCCTCCGGAAATTCGGTTACAGGTTTGCCCTCAATTACCGCTAAAATTATTGCAGGACTAGGCGCTAACACGTTAGGAACGTCATTCGTCACCATTAATAATCTAAACCCATCGCTACATGAACTTCATTAAGTGTTTTCATGGCCTCATCACGCGCAGCCTCACTTCCTTCCGTCACAATTCGTTTTACTGATCCAAAATCAGATTCATAGTCTTTAATATTAGCCTGAATGGGTTTTAACTCTGCGTTCACAGCATCAATAATGGGTCTTTTGCAGTCAATACATCCAATACCTGCACTACGACAGCCCGTTTGTACCCATTCCTGGAGGGACTCATCAGAATAAATTTTATGCCATTGCCAAACAGGGCATTTCTCAGGTTCGCCAGGATCGGTACGTTTGACCCGAGCGGGATCGGTGGGCATTGTTAAAATTTTTCGTTCAACCTGCTCGGGCTCCTCGCGTAAAGTGATCGTGTTGTGATACGATTTTGACATTTTTTGCCCATCGATTCCTGGCATCTTTGAGGTGGGGGTAAGTAAAGGCTGCGGCTCCGGCAAAATAAGTTTACCAAATCCATCAAGGTAACCTAATAATCGTTCACGATCACCTAATGACAGATTATGTTGATTTGAAATTAACGCCTTAGCTGTATTTAACGCTTCATGACAACCATTTTGTTGAAAATTTTTCCGTAATTCAGTATATAGCTTGCTGTTTTTCTTGCCCATTTTTTTAATGGCATCTTGAGCTAAAAGTTCAAAATTGGGCTCACGCCCGTAGAGAAAATTAAATCGTCTTGCTATTTCTCGGGTTAATTCAATATGGGCCACTTGATCTTCCCCAACAGGCACAAAATCAGCTTTATAAATTAACACATCCGCACTTTGTAGCAAAGGATAGCCTAAAAAGCCATACGTCGACAGGTCCTTATCATGCAGCTTTTCTTGTTGATCTTTGTAGGTGGGGACACGTTCTAACCAGCCAAGCGGCGTGACCATGGATAATAATAAATGCAGTTGGGCATGCTCTGGCACCCATGATTGAATAAAAAGTTTGGAAAGACTAGGATTAACACCGCAAGCCAACCAATCAATCACCATATCCCAGAGTATGGTTTCAATAAAACCAGGTTCATCATACCGCGTGGTTAAACCATGCAAATCGGCCACAAAGAACAAGCAATCGTATTGATGTTGCAGTTGAATCCAATTTTTAAGTACGCCGTGATAATGACCTAAATGCAATCGACCACTAGCACGCATGCCAGAAACAACTCGCTTATTGGTACTATATAATCCTGACATCGAAATCCTTACAAATAATAACTAGAGTCTGTTGACCATCCCTAAATTTAAAAAAATATCGCTTAACGAAATGGCTCAGGATCACCCTTTCCTTCACGAATAATCGTAGGATAATCACTTGTTAAATCAACCACTGTGGTTGGCTCATGACCACAAGTCCCTGCATCAATAATTAAATCAACCCGCTCGCCCAATAAATCACGTATCGCATCAGGTTCAGTTAAAGGAGATTGAGCACCTGGCAAAATTAATGTGGTACTCATGATAGGGGCATCTAAACACTCAAGTAAGGCTAGCGCAATAATATTATCTGGAACCCTTAATCCTAAGGTTCGTCGTTTGGGATGTAGCATTAAACGAGGAACTTCATGGGTTGCATTTAAAATGAACGTATAAGCTCCGGGAGTAAATGCCTTTAATAAGCGATAAGAGGGAGTAGAAAACTTAGCATAAACACCTAATTGAGATAAATCTCTGCAAACCAAGGTCATATTATGATTTTTTTCGAGTTGGCGCAAAGCCCGAATACGATCCAATGCCTTTTTTTGTCCTAAAATACATCCAAAAGCATATCCTGAATCCGTTGGATAAACGACAACACCGCCTTCTTCTATCACTAACGCCGCTTGTCTTAAAAGACGGGATTGTGGATTATCTGGATGAATAGCAAAAAACTGACTCATAAAATCCTCGAGTAAATTGTCTATCAACGGTTAATAATTTTTCATTGTTCATAATAATTTGAAATACACTTTTGAAAGTATACCGTTTAATGCACGCAAAAGTTAGGATCACTAACATAATAATTTCTATTTATATCTATAACGCTTAGTTAATCCACTTTAGGAAACATAATAAGGTATTCATTGGTCATGTTTTTAAATTGGACATCACCACCACAACTGTCCATTAATGATTGGCTGTAAGCTAAATTTTTACTAAAAGCCTCATTTTTGCTCTCGTATTGCTTGCCTTCCCAATCTAGCCTTTGGGCAGTGTCTTTAAAATACATGAAATTATAATTATCATCTTGCAAGGGTCCTACTTCCATCCAAATTTTAATTTTACCTTGCCCTGCTTTTTCAATACAATCAAGGCTGTTTTTTAAAAAATTCCATATCATATTTTTAAAAGCAAACTCATCAATCCAAATTGAAAAATCGACTGCCATATCCAGCTGAATCCATGATTTTTGATAGCTTTGCAGAGGATATTCTTCAAGAACCTGGACTAGTAATGGCTTTATTAAATGAATAGCGAAATGATTCGAATCAAATTTTAACTCTTGAATATTATGAAGCTGCATTGAAATTAATTTATTACCCATTTCAATGCCACGTGAAATTTTATTCAAACTCTCTTTTAAATCTTCTTGCAACTCTGGATTAGTACCAAGTTTTTCAAGCATTGTTTCTTGTAGTTCTGTTTGCATGTGAATGCTCGCTAAGGGTGTTTGTAAATCGTGCGCCAAATCATCCACCATGGATTGTAACCCGAGAAGTTTATCAGCCAACATGTTTTCACGATCGCGGGCAAACAAAACCCCAAGGATTATTGCTGCAATATATGTCACCGATAAACTAAACAACGTAATGCTTCCAGGAATATATTCTAACGAGTGATGAGGATCTGAGAAGAAGAAAACCAATGCGATACTAACACCTGCGATCATCAAAATCAGGGCATCCAATGCTGCCGTAAGCAACAACAGAAAAAAAATGGCAGAAACACAATTCATCAACCACAAGGTTGAACCGTGATTTAATAGGGTGAGATATGCAAAGAAAAATGGCAAGCAAAACAACAAACTGAAATACCAAAGCACCGGAAGTGCTTTCATTAAAAAGCGAGGCCAGAATTGATTTAACGCCAAAAGAAAACAAAGCAATGTTGCAACAAGACGAAGCGTAAATTCTTGCTGAAATTGAAATGTTTCACGTTTCCAAAATACTCCAAATAACGGATAGTTAATCATCATCACAAGACCAAACAAGGTAATTTGATGATTAGACTCTTGTGTCTTGCTGAGAATATGTCCATAAATAAAACAAAACAATCGGTGAATTGCTCTCATAATTTTTATTTAGAATGTATTAGTTCAAAAATAATAACATATTTTTGTGTATCACGGTGTTCATCATTTTAAAGCATGTAAAATTCGACGTGTGGCGATAAATTGGGGAGGGAATTGTTGCAACGCTTCCTCTCTCATAGTAGCGGCATGATTGGCCAAATAATCATGAAGTGATTCCATGGTATCAATAGATATATATAACTCCATGCATTCTACAATGGGGCTCCTCTTTCGTTTGATAAACCTTCGCGTTTTTAAATCCACGACAACGGAGCATTTTTTGAATATGGTCTGTTAGCCATAAACCGTGCCACCGCCTATATCATACCTCCCGTCCGCTTACCAAGCGAGTCGACAACATCTTCATTATCAGGCG